>CABQND010000095.1 GCA_902465495.1 uncultured Eubacteriales bacterium | reverse complement strand
GGGCGGATATCTTAGATGTCAACGCGGGGCTTCCCGAGATCGACGAAAAGGCGGCGCTCGTGCGGCTCGTTCGCGAGGTGCAGGCGGTGTGTGATCTTCCCCTGCAAATTGACTGCGGCAAGCCCGACGCGATCGAGGCGGCGCTGCGCGTGTATTGCGGCAAAGCAATCGTCAACTCGGTCAACGGCGAAGAAAAAACATTGCGAGCCATTCTTCCGCTCGTCAAAAAATACGGTGCAGCCGTTGTCGGCCTGACCATCGACGAAAACGGCATTCCCAAAACGGCAAAGGCGCGCCTGCGCATTGCACAGAAAATTGTCCGCGCCTGCGAAAAATACGGTATTCCGCGCGAAGATATCTTTATCGACTGTCTCACCCTCACCGTCAGCGCCGAACAGGACCAGGCGCGCGAAACGCTGGAAGCGATGCGGCTGGTCAAAGAAAAACTCGGCGTCAAAACAGTGCTCGGCGTGAGCAACATCTCTTTCGGGCTCCCCAACCGACAGATCGTGAACACAGCTTTTTTGACTGCGGCGCTGTTTGCGGGACTGGATCTTCCCATTCTTAATCCGAACATCCCCGAAAATATGCAGGCAGTTGCGGCTTTTCGCGCACTTTCCGGACAGGACAAAGGCTGTGCACAATATGTCGAACGCTACGGCGCCGTTCGGATTGCCACCAATATTACCTCTGCGGCGCAAACCAATGCGACGTCGTCAGAGGAAGGCGATATTTTCCGACTCATTCGCAAAGGTATGCCCGAAGCGGCGCAAGCATGCGCAAAACTTTTGGAGAACGAAGCGCCGCTCGCGGTGATCGATCGTTACCTCATTCCCGCTCTCAACGCGGTGGGCGACGATTACGAAAGAGGCGTTTTGTTCCTGCCCCAGCTGATTGCTGCGGCGGAAAGCGCGAAGCTCTGTTTTGAAGAAGTTAAAAAGAAACTGCCGCAAGGCGGCGCAGAGCGAGGAAAGATCGTGCTCGCGACCGTCAAAGGCGACATCCACGATATCGGCAAAAATATTGTCAAAACCGTACTTGAAAATTACGGATACAAAGTCATCGATCTCGGGAAGAATGTCCCGCCCGAAAAAATCGCGGAAACCTGCGAAAAGGAAAACATTGCGCTGTGTGGGCTCTCTGCGCTGATGACAACGACGGTAGCTTCCATGGAAGAGACCATCCGTCTGTTGCACAAACGCTGTCCCGCCTGCCGCATAATGGTAGGCGGCGCCGTACTCAACCCGGACTACGCAAAAAAAATCGGCGCAAACTGGTATTGCAAAGACGCGAACGTCAACGCAAAAGTCGCCCAGTACGTATTTGAAAAAGGAGAACCCGTGCCCGAGTTGTAACACGCGGCGCGCACTTCCCGCATCGCCCCAAAACCTTGATCGCTTTCTGTTCCAAAATATTTTATAAACGAGTAACTTAAAATATCAAAGCCGCCGCGCTGTTTTGCGCGGCGGCTGTATTTGTCTGTAAGTGTTGTTTTCGGATCTTTCCCTTTCGAAAAAAAATGAA
>CABQND010000094.1 GCA_902465495.1 uncultured Eubacteriales bacterium | reverse complement strand
GGCAAAATGCCGCGGCGCGCTTGCATTTGTTGGGTGCGTGTTTGATTTTATGCGTGCAGGCTCGGCTTTTATTCGGAAGCATGAAAAAATGTTTCACGCAAAAAAGCGTTCTTTTAACTTTTTTATCTTTCGACAAATTTATACTTGATAATTCGCGAATATTTTGTTACAATATTAAGAAAATAAACTGCGGGATTCTAAGCACGAGCGGAGATAAAAGTTATGGAAAGAACAACTATACGGCAGCTGTATCGGCAAACGGAAGAATTTGGCGGAAAAGCGGTTACGGTGATGGGCTGGGCGCGTACCATTCGCGATTCCAAGGCATTCGGATTTATCGAACTCAACGACGGCAGTTTTTTCAAAAATTGCCAAATCGTATTTGAGCGCGAAAAACTCGGCAACTATGACGAGATCGCGCGGCAAAATGTGGGGGCGAGCCTTGTCGTGACGGGGGAAGTGGTTCTGACACCCGAAAACCGGCAGCCGTTCGAGATCAAGGCGGCAAAGATCGAGGTGATGGGGGCATCGTCGCCCGATTATCCGTTGCAGAAAAAGCGTCATTCGATGGAATTTTTGCGCGAGATCGCCTATCTTCGCCCGCGTACCAATACATTCGGTGCGGTATTTAAGATCCGCAGCGAGGCGGCGTATGCGATCCACAAGTTCTTCAATGAGCGCGGGTTCGTGTATGTGCACACGCCCATCATTACGGAGAGCGACTGCGAAGGTGCGGGCGCTATGTTCCAGGTCACGACTCTCGATCTCGACAAGATCAAGGGTGAGGTCGATTATAAAAAGGATTTCTTCGGCAAAAAAGCCAGCCTGACGGTGTCCGGCCAGCTCAACGTCGAGCCGTTTGCGATGGCGTTTTCCGACGTCTATACTTTTGGGCCGACCTTCCGCGCCGAACGTTCCAATACCACCCGCCACGCGGCGGAGTTTTGGATGATCGAGCCCGAAATGTCCTTCTGCGATTTGGCGGGCGACATGGACGTTGCCGAGGCAATGGTCAAATCGGTGATCGGCTACGTCATGGAAAGCTGCAGGGAAGAAATCGAATTTTTGAACAATTTCGTAGATAAGGGACTGATCGAGCGGCTGAAAAATGTCGCCGAAAGCGAGTTTGTTCGCCTTTCCTATACCGAAGCGATCAAGATCTTGGAAAAAGTCAAAGATCAATTTGAATTCCCCGTCTATTGGGGATGCGACTTGCAGAGCGAGCACGAGCGGTACCTCACCGAACAGGTCTACAAAAAACCGGTGTTCCTCACTGATTACCCCAAGGAGATCAAAGCGTTTTATATGCGTCTCAACGACGACGGCAAGACGGTCGCGGCGGCAGATCTTTTGGTGCCGGGCATCGGTGAGCTGATCGGAGGATCGCAGAGGGAAGAGCGTGAAGACGTATTGCTCGCGCGTATGAAAGAGATGAACCTCGATCCCGCAGATTACGAATTCTATCTCAACCTGCGCAAATACGGCGGGACGGTGCATTCGGGGTTCGGATTGGGCTTTGAGCGCATGATCATGTATCTTACGGGCATCTCCAACATCCGCGACGTTTTGCCGTATCCGCGCACGGTGGGAAATTTGGAATATTAAAAAAGACTCGCGGATTTCTCGGCAAGCTGATGCCGCGAAATCCTGCGAATTGAGGGGAAACCCGAACGGCTTTCCCCTCGCCGCGCGACCTTT
>CABQND010000093.1 GCA_902465495.1 uncultured Eubacteriales bacterium | reverse complement strand
ACACGCCCATGGAATAAGCTGTTTCGAGCATCTCTTCGGAACGCGCGATATACTCCTCGGCGGAAAGGCTGCTCATCAACCCCGCGATATCCAGCGGGAGCGAATACACCCGGCCTCCTTTCACCGCAACCATGCCGCCGCCGATCCGCTTGATCTCCTCCACAGCCTTCGCCATCGCTTCGCCCGAATCGCCCAACACGATGACGTTGTGCGAATCGTGCGCAATGGTGATCGCCAATGCGCCGCCGTGAAGTCCATACCCTTCAACGAGCCCCAAGCCGATGTTGCCTGTGCCATGATGGCGCTCCACGACCGCGAGCTTGCAAAGATCGGTGCCTTCCAGAACGACGTCACCGTCTTTGCTCTCCACTTCGCGGACAACCTTTTTGGTCACAACGCCGCCTTTGAGAATGTGAATGACATTTGCCTTTTTGCCTTTGAGTGCGATTTTAAAATCATCGGCGCTGACTTTCCCGACATGCACGGTGTTTTTCACCACTTCGGGCAAAAATTTCTCACCCGTCGCAAACAGCGCTTTTCCGTCTTTTGCGACAAGTTTGCCTGCCTTGAACGTCATGGCGCAGTTAAAATCTTTCAGATCGTCAAATACTGCTATATCCGCATCGTAACCCGGCGCAATCGCACCTTTGCCATACAAACGGTAGCATTCCGCAGAGTTGAGCGTCGAAGCGATCACCGCCCACACGGGGTCCATTCCCGCCGCCACGGCAACGCGCAGAGCATTGTCTAAATGCCCGTTCGCTTTAAGATCGGCGGCATGACGGTCGTCCGTGCAGAAAATGAAGCGGCGCAGATTTGCCGCGTTGACCGCCTTGCAGTTTTCGGCAACGTTGCGCGTGGCAGAACCTTCGCGCAAGTGCACATACATACCTTTGGAGATCTTTTCAAGCGCCTCCTTCTGTGAAGTGCATTCGTGATCGGTCTGAATCCCCGCGCAAATGTAACCGTTCAACCCCTTTCCCGACGTGTCCGGAGCATGCCCGTCAATGACCTTTCCAGCTGCAATCGCCGCCTCCAGCTTTTTCAAAGCTTCCTTATCTTTGTAAATCACGCCCGGATAATTCATGAATTCCCCCAGGCCGTGAATAAATCCCTCTCGGATATATTTTTCGGTATCCGCGCCCGTAAGCACCGCTCCGCTCGTTTCAAAACCCGTAGCAGGCACACAGGAGGGCAGCATGACTTTCGCTTCCAGCGGCGTGTTCGCACAGGCATCCGAAATATATTTGGCACCCGCAATGCCGCACACATTCGTGATTTCGTGCGGATCGGCGATGATCGTCGTCGTGCCGCGCGGCAAGATTATTTTCGCGTATTCCTCGGGAGAGAGCTGGGAACTTTCAACGTGAACATGAGCATCGATCAGTCCCGGCACCGCGATCTTGCCCGTAAGGTCATACTCTTTTACCCCTTCATAATCGCCGAAACCGACGATCTTCCCGCCATCGAGGGCAATATCCCCCTTTTGCAATTCGCCCGTGAAGACGTTGACGAACGTCGCATTTTTCAGTACGGTTTCCGCCTTTCTATTGCCGACGGCGGCGTCGATGCGTTTTTCGAGCATGGTAAAATCCCCTTTTGCTGTTATTTGTTCCATTATATCACCTCTCGACAGAAAAGCAAAGCAGTTCGCGCAAAAAGCTCGCTTTCCCTGACAAAATTTTGCATACAACAAAAGACGGGCAACTGAAGTGAACCCCAAAGTTTGGACAAAGAATTATTAGATTGTACGGAAATGAGTT
>CABQND010000092.1 GCA_902465495.1 uncultured Eubacteriales bacterium | reverse complement strand
CGCCCGAAAGTATTTCGGGCGCGCGGCGCTTTATTTTACTCATTCTTTTCTCTGTATCGGGATAAAAAATCATACCGCTTTCCGCGGGTATCGTACTCGATGAGCGTGTCGACATGCACGTTGTAAGCACTGCGGAAAATATTGATATCCACATTCGGATTGTTCTTTTTCAAATCTGCGATCAGGCGCTTGACTTCCAACCGTTTGGAATCTTCTTCGCGGACGGCACAATTTTCTGTGAATTTGCAGGCACAGCGCAGAAAACGCAACCCGTTATGCTCTTTCCAGCGCACGATGTCTTGTTCGTGCACATAATAAAGCGGACGGATCAGCTGCATGCCCTTGTGATTGGTACTCCAAAGTTTTGGGGGCATGCTCTGCATCTGCGCGCCGTAGAGCATTCCCATCAGGATAGTTTCGATGACATCGTCAAAATGATGTCCGAGCGCGATCTTATTGCAACCCAGCCTATTCGCTTCCTCGTACAGATACCCCCGCCGCATCCGCGCACAGAGATAACAGGGACTCTTTTCGATTCCGACCACGGCGTCAAAAATCTGCGTTTCAAAAATATGCACAGGGATGCCCATATGAGCCGCATTGCTCTCGATGAGCGCGCGATTTTCGGGCGCATATCCCGGATCCATCACGAGAAACCGAAGTCCGAATTTTTTCTCGCCGTGCCTTTGCAGTTCCTGCATACACTTTGCAAGAAGCATCGAATCCTTGCCGCCCGAAATACATACGGCGATCTCGTCGCCCTCTTCCACGAGCGCATATTCCTTTACTGCCTTGACAAAACGGCTCCAAATTCCCTTGCGGTAGGTCGTGATAATGCTGCGCTCGATTTCAAGACAGGAATTCATTGCAGACCTTCGGGCAATTTTGCGATACGGATGCCCGTCTCCTTTTCCCACTCTTTCACAACTTCACTGGTGCAGCTTGTTTTTTCGGTATCTTTCGCACGCACACACGCAATGAGCGTATCTCCCGCACGAATGCCATTGGCGACAGAATCCGCCCCGCGCACGATATAATAAAACCCGTCCCGTTCCGCAAATGCGGGTTCGCCCTCTTTCTCCCCGCCGGGAAGAAGCCGGGAGGCGCTCAACTCGTAGCGCGGATAACGTTCCCCTGCACAGTACTTTTCAAAGTGCGCCAGGATATGCTCCGCGACTGTTTCGGGCGAAACGTAAGAAGTATCGATGACGTAATCATAATTTTCAAGGTCTTTAATATTTACGCCGTACAGGTGCGAATAACGAAGCATTTCGCTTTTGCGGCGATCGGTGACCGAACGCACCGCCTCTTCCACCGAAGAGAATGGCTCACTCTCCCTGCCCGCGTTCATGATGCGCTCCGCTGAAATGTACGGATCCGCCGCCATATACACCGAAAACGAGGAAGGTACAAAATGCCATGCCATGCGCGAATCGATGATGAGCTTTTTATCCTCGTGTTCGAGCGCGCGCAGACCGTCGTCGATCATCCCGTCGATCTCGGGGTGCGTCTCCATATATTGATTGAGCTGCAATGTGGTCATTCCCATTTTGACGGCAATGCCGCGCTGAATGGTGCCCGTAGAATATACCTCAGCGCCCAGTTTTTCCGCCAGTATCTTTCCGACTGTCGATTTTCCGCTGCCGAGATCGCCCGCCAGCGAGATCTTAAAACCTTTCATCTGTGTTGTCCTTTTTAAAAATATAAAGCTATTTTACCACAATCCTGCGCGCTTGTAAACGGATTCCCCGCTCCTTCGTGCAATTCGAACTTTCATAAAAAGTTTTATACTTGTATCGAAAATTCCTTATGGGGTTTTCGGTACAAGTTTTTTTATTTTGCGGCGGCATTACGC
>CABQND010000091.1 GCA_902465495.1 uncultured Eubacteriales bacterium | reverse complement strand
CGTGTCGATCATCCGTTCATAGGTGCGGATGGCTTCCTTTTCGCCGCGGATGTCGCCCTGCAGCATTTTGCGCGCATCCTGCGCATACGATACCGCCGCCGTCGAGTAAAAATCGAAGCGCCGCGGCGGGCGGGACGTGAACACGGGCAGCGCCCCCAGTTCAAAGAGCAACGAACCGAGAATATCGAGATGTTCCATCTCTGCGATCGCGATCTGTTCAAGCGTCTTGGCATAGCGTTCCAAGCCCTTTCCGCCAAAAACGAAAGTTTGAAAAGTATATTGCAAAATTGCAGTCATTTCACTGCCGCGGTCGGCATATGCGGGCGAAATAATGCGCACGCTCCGCGGATCTTCTCCGATCCCTTCCACGGAAGGGTAGGGCAGATCGACTTTCAGTCCTTCCATACATTCACCTCTATGTATTTTTTTTCATTGTATGCGCCGACAAAAAAAGAGGTGAATTTGTACAAAAAAGGAACGCGCCGCCAAAAGCGGCGCGTTCTTGTAAAAATAAAGTCAGAAAAAACGCAGAGTATGGGTCATGGCAAAGGTCTCGCCCGTTGCAAGGCGCCGTATCCCGTTTTTTTCGGAAAGTACGCCGCTTGCATCCACGTAGTCGGGAATGCCGTTCCATGGCTCAATGCAGAGGTACGGTGCACCGAGCTTGGTCCACAACAACAGCGGATCAAATCCCGCAAAACCGACTTCGACAACAGGTTTTCCTTTCTGCTTTAAAGTCACGCGGCGAGAGCGCAGGCGATCGAAGATCATCGCGTCGTTTTCAAAGAGCGCATAGCAAAGAGGAAGTTCCTTCACACCGTCGCGGAAAGGAACGGTCTCACCGTTTAAAAAACCGAGAATCGGCGTAACACGGAGGGCAAGATTTTCGGTTTGCTCAAATTCGACGGACCAGTCTTCAAAGTTTCCTTCCGTGGCAAATCCCTCATGCGAACCGAAGTTGAACAACAGGGGCTTATCATCCGTGTTGTGTACGGAATAGGTGATTGCAAGCGCGTCGTCTTTAAGTAAAAAGCGTACGACAAAGAGAAAACGGAAAGGGTATTCGGCAAGCGTCTCTTCGTCTTCGCGCAGCGAAAAGATCGCTTCGGTATCACTCAGTTTTTTTGCCTCAAAAGTCTTACGGCGGGCAAAACCGTGGTTTTTCATCGAATAGGTACGGCCTTCATACGTATATTGACCGTTGCGCAGTCTGCCGCATACGGGGAAAAGCACGGGGCAATGTCCGCTCCAGATCGCCGGGTCACCGCACCAGATGTATTCCCTGCCGTCACGGTTTTTCACGCTTGTCAGTTCCGCGCCCGTCTCGTTGATAAGCACGGTGAGTTTTTCATTTTTCAGTTCGATCATAAAAAATCCTTCTTAATCAGATTTACCACATTCAGCGGCGGTTTTTTGTTTCATCGGCTTAAAACAAAAAGTGAGAATCAAATTCTTAGCAGAGCGAGGGGAAAGCCGTTCGGGTTTTCCTCAATCGCAGAAATTCGCAGGCAACAGCTTGCCGAGAATTTCGCAAGAATAAAGTTTTTTTCTGCGCGTTTGAGAATAGCACTTCTCAATAAGCGCACCCGATTTGGCGAATGCTTTCGCCTTTCGCGGGAAAGGTGAAGGCGGCGCGCGTAAAGAGGCGTGCCCTGAAAAGGCGCGCCGCCGAGGAAAACGCCGATTGCGCCGCGCAAAGCGCGGACAATGGGGTTGTCTTCAAACTCTCGACTTTTTGTTTCATCAGCTTGAAACAAAAAATGAGAATCAAATAGCCGAGAATTTCGCGAGAATAAGTTTTTTTCTGCGCGCGCAAAAATCACACTTTTTGCAAGCGCACTCAATTTGCGCGTGAGCGTCTCAGCGGGTGAAGCCGTGCGATTTTATAATAGGTGTGCCCTCCAATGATCGCACGGCGAGGGCAGAGCCCTCAACTCTCGACTTTTTGTTTCATCA
>CABQND010000090.1 GCA_902465495.1 uncultured Eubacteriales bacterium | reverse complement strand
GTTGGTAGAGCAACTGACTCTTAATCAGTGGGTCCCGGGTTCGAGTCCCTGAAGGTGCACCAGAAAGGTATAATCCGAACTTTTACTCATCACGAGTGATTGGTTCGGATTTACTTTTTTTCTATGACATAGCAAAAGCGAGAATCCTCGGATTCTCGCTTTATGTTATTGATTTTAATACCGTTTCTATGTCTTGGTCAATACAGATCGATTGTTTTTGAATTTGCGGCGGACAAAAAGTTTCGCCGTAATTGATACAAGCATAGATCGCTTTCGGATTCCGATTTGTAAATCGCCAAAACGGATATTTGATAATCACGGGAGTATTGCCGCCCACGCCGAGTTCAAGAAAAAGCGTCCTATCGTTTTTGTGCCGTTCTACAAATTTTTCATATCTTTCGCAAGCAGAGTACCAGCCTCTGTCTTGCACAAACGTGTTGTCTGAACGCAAATTTACGGTCATAGGTTTTCCGCATACCGGACAATAAGGTATCAGTTCTTTCGGTATTTTCATGTCCTTTTGTTCGGCTACCATGCGGCGGATCAGGTTTTCGTTGTCATAAGTTTGGTTATGACAGGGAACGGAACACTGAAAAAGACCGTAATCCCCCTGCGTGTAGAAAAGCCTTTGCTTGTCGAAACCTGCTTTCTGAAAACAATGGTCTACGTTTGTCGTAAGGACAAAATACTCCTTATCCTTTATCATTTCGTATAATTCGTTATAGACTGGTTTCGGAGGATCCACATAACGGTTGTAATAGATGTGCCGTGACCACCACGCCCAATATTCTTCCAAAGTCTGATATGGATAGAACCCTCCCGAATACATATCTGAAATTCCGTATTTTGCGTGAAAGTCGGCGAAGTATCTGAAAAATCTCTCGCCGCTATACGTCAATCCTGCCGCCGAAGAAAATCCTGCTCCGGCACCGATCAAAACGGCATCGGCATTATTCAATGCTTTTTTTAATTGCTCGGTTTGAGCAAAGTATTCGTTTGTAGATTGCATAGTCGTTCTCCTTGAACACATTAAAAATCACTTTGATTTTGCTGTTTGTTTGCGCCTTGTATTCTCTGACTGTCCGCACGGCTATCTGTGCGGCGATTTCGTTCGGAAAACGGAACTCTCCCGTAGAGATACAACAAAAAGCAAGGCTGTTCAAGCCGTTCTTATCCGCAAGCGTCAGGCAAGCGCGGTAACAGTTCGCAAGATCGGTTTTATTTTGCTCCGTTAACTTGCCATACACGACAGGTCCGACGGTGTGTAAAATATATTTACACGGCAGATTGTAAGCCTTTGTGATCTTTGCTGTTCCCGTCGGTTCATCGTGACCTTGCTTTTTCATGATTTCCGCGCATTCTGAACGCAACTGAATGCCCGCATAGGTGTGGATGGCGTTATCGATACAGCCGTGATTCGGGCAAAAACAGCCGAGCATTTTAGAGTTCGCGGCATTTACGATGCCGTCGCACTTCAATGTGGTGATGTCGCCTTTCCACAGGTATATGTCCCTCTGTAACGGCTGTAAGTCGGCTATGTCGGTAATGCCTTTCTTTTGAATTTCTTGTTGCAGATATTTATCCTGTAAATTCAAAAATTCTTCGCTTGCGGGAATGGGCGGCCGCACATTGACGAGAGCGCGATAAAAGGGGAATTTATTTTCTTCGGTCAGCGGCGGCACTCTTTCACCTCGTTCTGCACATAGAATTTCTATCATTTTGTCTGGAAGTTCCGTATTCATATACTATCTCCGTAAAGGAAAGAGCGCAAACGATGCTCGCTTGCGCTTTTAACCCGCAATAAACTGTATTGCCGAATTTTATTCTCTCACGAGACTGATTCTTTCCTGGATATGATTGCCGCTTACAATTTCGTCAACGAGAGCAATCGCGTAATCTGCATAGCTTATGATGCTCTCGCCCTTTGCGTTTACGGTCATATTGTCTCCTGCAAGAATATATTTGCCCGTTCTTTCGCCGTCTGCCTGAAAATCAGACGGCATCCTCTGTTTTTGATCAAAACTAACTATAATTGAATAAATTTTTCATATGCCGCTGTGGCGAAACTGGCAGACGCAAGGGACTTAAAATCAGACGGCATCCTCTGTTTTTGATCAAAACTAACTATAATTGAATACATTTTTCATATGCCGCTGTGGCGAAACTGGCAGACGCAAGGGACTTAAAATCCCTCGA
>CABQND010000089.1 GCA_902465495.1 uncultured Eubacteriales bacterium | reverse complement strand
ATTTTACAAAACTTAGTCCATTTCGTAATGGCAACCGGAAATCTGCGTAGGAGGAAGCGTTTCCCCTTCCTGCATATAAACTACGCCCATTTCTTCCCCATTGGGACCTACAACTTTGTAATTTGCCGACTTCGGCGCGGTATCACCGGAATTTAATCTCATGATTTGAACCTCCTTTCTGAGATAATACCAGTATGCGCCGTCCCAAAAAAACTATTTGTTCTAATAAATAATTTTAAAAATAAGGAGAGCCACCGACAGCAAAACCAAATATACCGCAAAGCCGATCAAGCTCCTTTTTTTCACAAGGCGAAGCATAAAACGTATGGATATAAACCCGAAAACAGCCGCGCAAAGAGTACCGATAAAGAGGCTTTGCCACGAAATCGCCGATGCGTAGCCGACATTTTGCATCGATTTATACAATTCCGCGACAATCGCCCCTGCAATTATGGGAATGCTCATCAAAAAAGAAAAATCTGCGGAATCTTCGCGTGACAAACCGCAAAGCACTCCTGCGGAAAGCGTAGTACCGCTGCGCGATAATCCGGGAATCACCGCAATAGCCTGCGCGCAGCCTACCGCAAATGCATTCCCTGCGCCAAGCGGACGTAAAACTTTTCTGCGATGCGCAACGCCCTCGCAGAAAATGAGCAGCAGCGCTGTGACCGCAAACGCTGCCCATAACCATTCCCCGCCAAAAAACAGTTCGTCGATGAAATCTCCTAAAAACAGTCCCGCGAGTGCACCGGGAATAGTCGCCAAAATCAAATACGCAATTTTTTTGCGGTCATTTTTCAGCATCTGCATAAGACGCGGTGCATATACAAAGAGAACCGCCGCCAATGTCCCTGCGTGCAACATCACACCCAAAAACAAATCTGCCCCGCCCGTATCCGCACCGAGAATACGCTCAAACAACAGCAAATGCCCGCTGGATGAAACAGGTAAAAATTCAGTGAGTCCCTGCACGATCCCGAGTATCGCTGCCTTCCATACTTCCATATGAAAACCTCGCACGCTTGTACTTCCCTTATTTATATGCGACATAATCACAAAAAATAACGCGACCCGCGCGGCTTTAAAGCCGCGCGGGTCGCAATTCTAAACGTTTTATGTTCCATTATTTTGTCAAGCCAATTTTTTCTATCAATTCATCCAAGTAATCGCAAGCCTGCTTTAACTCTGTATAATCTCCGTAATCACCTGCATAAACCTCTATGAGCGCCGCGCCGTTAAACCCGGCGTCTTTCAGGCGGTGAAAACATTCTTCAAAATCAAAAACCCCCTTGCCCGGGAGACAGATCCTCCCGGTATCCGTTACATCCGAAAGATGTACGTGCGAAATCGAACCTTCCATATCCTTAATATACATAGCATACGGATATCCGGAAAGGCGCGCCTGTTTCACGTCTAAAACTCCCAAAAGATCGGGACAGTGCGCTTTGAGCGGTTTGAACAATCCCGGCTCGTTGTACATCGCCCAGTGCACGTTTTCCAGGCAAAGCCGCACAGAATGCGCCGCACATGCAGCTGAAATCTCGCAAAGCTGTGCCCCAAGCCTGCCGGGATCGGGCGGCACAGAATTTTTTTTCAGGCGCGTAATACCGTGAAACGTATATCGCTCAGCGCCAAATATATGCGCTGAACGCATTGCGCCGTCCAGAATACGAAATGCATCCGCTTTTGCGCGCGGATGCGCACCGAACAACTGCGGTTCAAATTGCGTATTCAGAAGATGCACCGAATTAACCTTCAATTTACCTTTGCGCTTATTGAGAAGATTTGCAAATTCTTCCGTGTATTCACTCAGGGTCGTAAGAAAAACTTCGGTACTTCGTACCCCAAGCCCGTCCAAAATCGAGAGCGAATCTTCGTTCATTTCTCGCAAAAAAAGGGACGCCGTGGAAACTCCGCTATACATAAAATCAGCTCCTTCGTTACGGAAAGCTCGCACGTTCGCAAGGCAAACCGTATAATTTTATTGTATCACAAGCAGCGCGCGCCGTCAACAAATCGCTCCCAAAGCTTCCGAAAAAAATACATTGACATGTCTTCACCCAAATGCTATAATATCCAAAAAAAGGCAGTAACAAAAATGGATTTTTGCAAATACACACACAAAGTTCAATACTATGAAACCGATACAATGAAAATTGTCCATCACTCCAATTATATCCGCTGGATGGAAGAAGCGCGCGTGGATATGCTCGAACAAATGGGAATCGGATACGATGTAATGGAACGCGAGGGCGTGCTTAGCCCCGTACTTCGCGTTGAATGCGATTACAAAGCTATGACCCGTTTTCCCGAAACAGTGGAAATCGAAATGGCCCTCACCGCATATACGGGTGTGCGTTTTGAGATCGGATACATTATTCGAGGTCCGCATGGAGACGTGCGCGCCACAGCAAAAAGCGCACACTGCTTTATCGGTCCGGACGGCTCGCCCATTTCCCTCCGAAGAAAATTCCCCGAATGGGATACGATCTTCCGCGCAAACGCTCTTTTTTCCCGCTGAATTTTATAGTGTGTATCAACCAAAGAGCAAAATTCCGAATGTGTTTTTATTCTGTTTTCAGAAACGGCACAGCCGCCC
>CABQND010000088.1 GCA_902465495.1 uncultured Eubacteriales bacterium | reverse complement strand
GGGTCGGTTGTGATCGATACTATTTACCGCTCAGCGGTATTGTTCTGTACAAAGCAGGGTGAGTGCAAACAATTTATTGTGCGCGAGAGCGCGGCGGATGATATCGGGCGTGACGGTCGCTCCTGCGGCGGCAATTACGTTTCCGCGCGCGTCGACGAGCGGAGCGGGGAGGGTCTTGCCCGTTAAAAGGGCGCTTCCCGCCATTTTATGCGCGGAAGGGCGCGAAAAACGGACTTCTTGCGCGGCAGGTGTTTGTTCAAAATTTGCTTCTTCGGCGATCAGCACTTCGTAGTCGCTTTCGGTCGCCGCGGCAGTTGCCGCGGTGCCCGCCGTCTGCTCCGCAGCGTCTGCGCCGTTTCCCTCCGAAATTTGCGGCAAGGCTCGTGCCGTTCTTTTTTTTGCGGCGCGGGACGGGCGGCGCACTGCGGTGCCCGATAAATCGACGATCGCACTGTCTGCGGCGCTTACCAGCCTGTCGGCGGGTACTTTTTGACCGCCCGAAAGGATATAATGCGTAATGACAAAGTTTTCCCGCACGAAATCGGCGAGGGTGCCCAGTTTATCCCCCGTTTCCGAAAAAACCTCGATGCCGAAAGGCGCGGAAATACAGTTTTTGCACCCTGCGGCGGACAAGCTCTTCACGATCGCGGCGTCTTTGCCCAGCTGTGCGATCGCCGAAACGGGCAGTATGAATTCTTCTTCGTCCTCGTCGCAGCATTCCAGATTGCGGATGCGCACAAGTTTTTTATCTGTCTGGATATTCTTTACATATCCGATCCTTTCCCCGTTGCGCGAGAGCAGGGGCTTGCCGATCAATTCGCTCGCAAATTCTTCCACGCTTTCACCTCATAAATTTCGTCTTTGCAGTACTTATATTATTTTATGCGGCACCGAATGCGCAAAAAGAATTGCGAATTTTGTCGATTTGGCGGATGTTTGGGCGAAAGCGTATTTTTGGAAGGTTTGACAAATTTTTGCGGCAGTTGTATAATAATTCAGAAAAGGAGAAATGGTATGGCAGAGTTGAAATTTCTGGAAGTACGTTGCGGCGAAGAGAAAGAACTTGCTTTACTGGCAGAGCGTCTGTGGCATTCGGCATACGATGATCTTCTCGGCAAGACGCAGGTGGATTATATGGTAGACCTGTTGCAGAGCGCTCCTGCGCTGCGTGAGCAGATCGGGCACGGGTATACCTATTATTTTATCCGCAGCGGCGGGCAGACGATCGGGATTTGCGGGGTGCAGATGCAAGGTGAAAAGCTGTTTTTGTCCAAACTGTACCTGAGCGACGAATTTCGCGGAAGGGGCGTGGGACAGCTTGCGCTCGGAGAAGTCGCTGTGATCGCGCGGGACAGAGGCGCAAAGAGCGTGTATCTGACCGTGAATAAGGGAAATTTGCGTGCGGTGCGCGCCTATGAAAAATTTGGTTTCGTGCGCACGGAGGAACAGGTTTCGGACATCGGCAATGGATTTGTGATGGACGATTTCGTTTACGAATTTACGCTGTAAGGCGCTTTTTCAAAAGCGCGCAGGGAAAAATTGAATGCATGCGACGAGTTGTCCGCCGTAAAGCGGGCAGAGAGCAGGGGAAGGCGGTGCGAATCCGCCGCAACGGTCATTACCGTGTGCCTTCGGGCGAGTCGGGTAGCCTGCCGCCGCAGAAGATCATTGCAAAAGTTCCGGTTCCGGGAAGCAAGCAAGCGTTTTTTACGGTCGCTTTCTGCCCTTTTGCGGAAAGCGGCTTATTTTTATGCAGGAGGATGCTATGAAGAAGTTATTGACAGTTTTTATTTTGGCAGCAGCTGTTATGGCGTTTGTTTTTGTCGGCTGTGCCAAAGAAGGCGAGAAGATCACGAGCGGTGTACCCGAATCCTTTGACGGTATGGTCACCCTTGTGCTCGATTCCCCCGCAACGGAAGGGGCAGACGTGTATTTTCAGGTTCCGTACAGCGATTTCGGCGAGCAGTCTACGGCGCTCGAACTTTTGCAAAAACTGGCGGATGACGGCAAGATCTTTTTTGAAGGAGAAGACAGTACGTACGGATTCTTTCTCAATGCAGTCGGGTATGTAGACGGCGATGAGAAAATTACCCTCGTGCACAACGGGGAAAATTATGATCCGTTCATTTCAATTTATACGAGTCTGGAAAAAGATTTTGGCGGCATGCCCATGCAGTACGGCGATGTGACGTTGGAAACGTCCGCCGTCGGCATCGGTTCGATGTCCCTTGCGGACGGCGCGGTCATCTTTTTGACGGAAGTGTCTGCGTAATTTTATGAAACGCGTGGCTCTTTTTCGATCGGCGAAAGATGTAACGCTGATCGCCGCAATGAGCGCGACGCTCATCGCGGCGCAGTACGCGCTGCAAATGGTCGCGGGCGTGGAGATCGTCACTGCGCTCTTTTCCGCTTACTGTTTTGTGTTCGGAGTGCGGCGCGGGCTGACGGTTGCCACTTGTTTTTCCATGCTCCGCTGTTTCCTGTATGGATTTACCCTTTCCGTCATTGCGCTTTATCTCATTTATTTTAACCTGTTTGCGCTTGTGTTCGGTTTGCTCGGAAAGGCAACCGCGAAGTTTTCTATGCGCGCAAAGCTGTTTTGTGCAGTGGCGTGTGCGGCGGTGATGACGGTGTGTTTTACGCTCTTGGACGACGTACTCGCTCCTCTTATTGTCGGCGTGCGGTTTTGGCCGTATTTTTATGCGTCCTTGCCCGTGATGGCGGTGCAGACAGTTTGTGCTTTGGTTACGGTTTCTTTATTGTTTTTGCCTTTGGTCAAAGCTTTTTATACTTTGAAAAGCATCGGACCTTCTCCGCGCGCATAGCGATGCGACGGGTAAAAGCTTTCGCTTTTGTATTTATCAAATTAAGATCAAAAAACAAAGCCGCGGCGCAAAAGCGCCGCGGCTTTGTTGTATCGGTGAATTATACTATTAAGTGCAACAGTAGAAGAAAAAAAAGAGTTCATACAAATCTGTGGTAAAATAGAGTTGCAAAACCAAAATTTACTACAAAGGAGATCTGTATGAACTACCACCATTTTACCATAGAAGAGCGCTGTTGTCT
>CABQND010000087.1 GCA_902465495.1 uncultured Eubacteriales bacterium | reverse complement strand
CGGCATTTTGCCGCGGCGCGCTTGCCCCTATATATTTATCATTTGTTTTTCCCGCATTTTAAAACGCGTATGCTCCGTTTTTTCTCAAAAACGAGCTTCTTGACCAAAATCATTCTAACACTTACTATTGTAAGAATTCAAGTATTTTTCTTACAAAAGTGAGAAACTAAAAGCATCGAAGACTTCTCAAGGGGGAAACGGATATGAGTTGCAAAAACAGCGAACAGGCAAAAGTCAAATTTGCGGAACGGATGAAAGAACTGCGCTCGGAAAAAGGGATCACGCAGGTGCAGATCGCAGCGGCAATCGGCGTAAGCAAAGGGCTGATCAGCCTTTGGGAAAACGAACTTCGTGAGCCGACTTTGTCCAACCTGATCGCCCTTGCCGATTTTTATGACGTTTCGTTGGATTTTTTGGCCGGAAGAACACAAGACTGAATAAATTACAGCAAAAAATACACCGCGGCGGTACCCCGATTTTCTACGGGTACCGCCGCGGTGTATTTACTTTTCTTATGAAAATCATTCCTTTGCGATGGGTTTTGTAAAACACTTGCGGCGCTTTACAATATAGCGTTCCAACACTTCCCACTGCTCCTGCACGGCTGTATTGGTGACGAGTTCCGGATTGGATTCAACCTTTTCGATTTTGTCGTCAATGATATTTTGTAAAATGCGCGAAATCATGATCGAATTCAGGCCCTTTTTCTGGTAATCGGGACGCACCGCAATGAGTACCATTTCCAATTCTTTGGGCTTTGCGATGGCACGCAACAGACGCAAAATCGTCAGCGGCGTCATTCTGCCGCCGCTCTTTTGCAGAGGTGCGCAGATAGACGGGAGCATGACAGCCATCGCGACGACCTCGTCATTCTTATCCGTCAGCAATGAAAAATAGCGGGGATTGATGACGGTTGCAAACTGCTGCAAAACCGCATCCACGACTTTGCCTTCGACGGGCACATAACAATCCAGTGCCGCATAAGCCTGGTTGACCATCGCAAGCGCTTTAGGACCATATGCAGGGATCAATTTGCGCATGGGCGCCGTGCCCGCGATCTCTTTCAGATCCAATTTGCGCTGAATGAACGATGCTACGTGCGCAATGCGCTCGTCCACCTTTTCGGGAACCTTGAACGCATATTCCACCCATTCGCTTTCGTCCGTGAATCCCAAATCCCGAACAAGTTTTTCGTAATAAGGGTAATTATAATTGGTCGCATATGTGGCGCGGCGTTCAAAACCGTACGTAAGCATTCCTTCGCGATCCTGATCGTTGAATCCCCACGGGCCGTGAATGGTGTCCATACCGCGCTCTCTGCCGAACGACTCCACCGCATCCAGAAGCGCTTTTGCAACTTCCGCATCGTCGATGCAGTCGAACCGCGAGAAACGGATGCACTTTCTGCCTGCGATCTCATTGTATTTTTTCTGAATGATCCCCGCTGCCCTTCCGACGATCTTTCCGTCTTTTTCGGCAAGAAAACAGCGGATCTCACACGTGGCGAGCGACGGGTTTTTTTGAGGAAGGGTGATGTTTTTTTCATCCGCATACACGGACGGAACATAATACGGACAATCTTTGTACAGCTTGAGCGGAAAACGCGCGAATGCACGCCTCTGCGACGCGGTACGCACTTCCGTTATATTGATCATAATTCTCTCCTTTTTGCCGTGCGGCACGCGCACAAGCTCTGTGCCTTGACACGGTTTGCGCGTTCATTGTACCATAACAAAAAAATTTTCGCAAGGATTCTGCCGAAACTTGTCCGATTTTCCCTCGACCGTTCTGTTCATTTTTATTTACGGAGTGAAAAGCAGCTCCTCTGATTCTTCAAGCAAATCGTCGGTATGCGGCGCTTGCTGTAAAATGCCTTGCACGCTCGCGTAACTGTCGCGGCGAAGGCGCACCCGGCGATCCGGCTTTCCCGCCTCCCGCACAATGAGATACCCTTCGCTCTTGATCCCGTCCTTTGCGGCGCGCAAAACGGCGTCTGTTTCCCCTTCGCGAATTTCAGGTTCGGGCGGCGCAATGCGCGCCGTCACCACGCTTTCCCGAATATATACCGCCTGCGATCGCACACCGTATATGCGCACCGTTAGCGAACCATTTCCCGCGCGGCAGACAAAATATACTTTTCCGCCCAATTCATTGCGAAGTTTCAGATCGCAGCGCTGCCCGCTCACCATCGCGTCGAACGACGGCTCCACGTAACCGACCGCAAGGCTGTGCGGATGATATTCCTCCACGGTCAGTCCCGCCAAAAGCGCCGCATTGTACACCGTCGTGCTGACTTGACACACTCCTCCGCCTAAACCGGAAACAAATTCGCCGTCCAAAATGATCGGCGCTTCACGGTAACCGTTTGCCGCCGTGCGCGGACCCGCCGCCGCATTAAATGAAAAAGTCTGTCCCGCTTCGAGCACGCTTCCGCTGATCTTGCCTGCCGCAAGCGCAATATTGTGCGCGCGCGACACATTCCCCGCATCGTAACGGGTCGTAAACGTCGAAATCAGATACGTTTCTTCCTTTGCCCGTTCCAAAGTATATGACGGGACCTCCGTCTGCGGCGAAAGCGTTATTTCCCTCTCTCCCGTTTGCAAAGCCTGCCGCACGCGCGCTTTGAGCTCCGCACCGTCCACATACCTGCCGTTCACTTCCGCTTCGTATAAAAAAGGCTGCGCTTCGGTCGGCTGAAAAACAAAATGCGCGGAACAGCTTTTTTTATAAAAATCGTCGCAAATGCCGCGAAGGGTATCCTCTTCCCCTTTCAGACAGACTTCTTTCTGCAAAGTATATGCCCCGCTTTTTTTGCGGGCGCGCGCAAGCACCGCGGACAAATCGCTCTTCACATACACCGTCGGCGGTGCAAATGTATAACTCCTTCCCCCGACTCGCACCGTCAATGAATAACCGTCCAGCGCGCTTTCCATTTGCTCGCGGAGCAGCGCCTGCGCCTCTGTAAGCCGCATTCCGGATACATTCACGCCGTCAATAAAACAGCTGCGCGGCAACCTTGCGGGCGCAAACCCGCACCCGATAACGAAAATGCCCGCGGCAAGCGCCACGGACAGAACGATTTGAATCACCTTGGTAAATTTCTTCATTCTTCCCTTCGCTCCTGTACCCCGACAGTATGCGAAATATGAAAGAATTTATGAGCCTGCATAATATTCTATGCCCCGCCGCCGCATTGTATGCGGCGGCGG
>CABQND010000086.1 GCA_902465495.1 uncultured Eubacteriales bacterium | reverse complement strand
CCGCCCCCGCCGCAAACATCTCACCATAGATACCGTTGCGTCGATGCGTCAAAAATGCGTCGTTATAGCTCATAAGCGCCGCACGCGCAGGATCCCCCGCTGCAGCATAGCCGAATGCATCCGCACGGATCGCCGCCCCGATCCATTCAATATACGGATTACCTTCCGCAGCTTCCGCCGCTGAACACCCCGCCAAAAGATTTTTCAGCGCGCGATCCTCCGCCGTACACGCATACGGCAAAATCTCCTTCCAAAGCGTTGCAACATTTTCCTGTGTGTAATTCTCACCGTATTTTTCCAGCAACAACATATTGAGTATAGTATAGGTCACATCATCGTCCACCGGCACGCCACGCAAGCCGCGCAACGTATATGCGGTGCGCTTATCCACACCATATTGCACCCCTTCCGGATTTTCCACTGCGTGCCAATATTCCGTCGGCGGAAAAGGTGTGCCGCTCTCTCTTGCAATACATTGCATACGATCGATTGAATAATTTTCTACGGGAAC
The DNA here is from genome assembly GCA_902465495.1 of uncultured Eubacteriales bacterium. Classification (GTDB taxonomy): domain Bacteria; phylum Bacillota; class Clostridia; order Christensenellales; family Borkfalkiaceae; genus Borkfalkia. Next base: position 2,720 of record CABQND010000086.1, on the reverse strand, counting down.
TCCCAGTGTACAACCCGCAAAGCGCCCTACAAGCGCACCGCGAAGACGACGTTCATAATCCGCAGGTATCCCGTACCCTTTCGGAAACGGGCACAGGCGCTGTATGCTCTCCAAATCAGAAGGCTCTTGTTTGTTCTGTTGCTCCGTCCGGACAAGCTCTCGTAAACATACTTTGGCTTCATCTTCACTCATCCCATCCGCTTCCTGTTCCTTGATCTGCGCTCGCCCATCCTGTTCATGCCGCAAACGACTCCACAACAAGAGTTCTTCCTTCGTCGCATCCGTCAATTTTTTCATAGATCCTCCCGTTATTTAAATTCTGCCATTGACAGATCTTTAATTTTATGATACCATAAGATTATGCAAGATTCTATGCAAATCGGAGCAAAAACAATGCAAAATCAATCAAACGAACCATCAAATAACCATGAACAAGTGGAAAAATTTTTTGCACCTTCCGATTTTTCGGAAGCCCCCGTCCTTCCCTACGGGAGTTTGTGGGTCGATCACCCGGATACGAAAGTCAGCTGGATGCACTCGCACAACCACCTTGAAATCGGAAGATGCGTGAAAGGTTCCGGAATATTTAATGTAGACGGAAAAGTCGTACGCGTGTGCGCGCCTTGCTGCAGTATCATATATGAAGGTGAATGGCACTCCGCACAGAGCAATCCGTACGATCCTTGCGAATGGAATTACCTGTATGTCGACTTACGGCACTTTTTATCCCGCGTTGATACCTCTGCCGCTGCCGCAATCCGCGGTTTGGACTGGAAAAATTACGAATTCCCAACCATTATGGAGCGTGAGAATTATCCCGCTATCGCGTCGATCATCGATGCCATTTTTGAAGAAAGCGCTTCGCCTTCCGAAAATACAGACGAAATTCTAACAGGACTGTTTCTTGCCCTGCTTGTCCGTCACGCACGTACCATGCGACCGGGAAAACGTCATACCGCCGACCGCCGCATCATCGAACGCATTTCTCCCGCCATTACTTACATCAATGCCCATTATGCCGAAAACATATCAGTACAGACTCTTGCTAATGTGTGCTTCACAAGCGTTGCAACGCTTCGACGCGACTTTGCTGAGTTTTCAGGTCTATCTCCCGCCGAATATTTACATAAAGTGCGCATCAAAAACGCAGCCGTCATGCTGTCTTCTACTTCAAAATCCATTCTTGAAATCGCTTTCGATACAGGATATCCAACCGTTTCCGGATTCAATCGTCAATTTTTACGTATCTATGGCGTTTCTCCGCGCAATTACCGTAAAAAAGCCAAACATGAAAATACTACCCCCATCCACTGACTGTATAGTAAACATCATCAAAAAAGCCCTTGCGGGAATTCATAAAATGAATTCCCGCAAGGGCTTTTCCTATTATCATCAAACTGATTTTAAAAAACTCATCGCCCGATGCACAGGGAAGAAATGGCACGCGGCAGAGCGGCAACCACATCGCACGCACTCACGCTATATTCATTGGACGGATACTCGGACGCATAATTCCCCGCCCTGCCCAATAAAAACGAACCGCAAGCCGCACTGTCCGCCGCACTCACGCCGCGGGCGGCAAGAGATACGATTATACCGGACAAAACATCACCGCTTCCGCCCTTCGCGAGCGCGGGAGTACCTTCATTGACAAATATACCGCCCTTGCCGTTTGTGACAAAACTGACATGCCCCTTCAAAAGCACCGTCACCCCATATTCCGCCGCAAATGCTTTTGCAAGAACGGGACCGTTTGTCAAGACCTCGTCCAACGACTTGCCGCAAAGCCTTGCAAATTCCTTCGGGTGAGGCGTCAAAATCACACGGCAGCTCTTCTCCCGCAAGATGTCCGTACCATACATGGAAAGGGCGTTCAGCGCGTCCGCATCGATCACCAACGTACCTGTATATTCGGAAAGTATCAGGCGCAGGCATTCATACAACCCCTCATGCACCCCGCAGCCCATACCGATCGCAAAGGAATTTGCTCCCTTCATCAGCCCGCGTAAAAAATTCTCGTCAAACGCCAAAAACCCGCCTTCGCAAGGCGCCGCTGTGAGAATGGCTTCGGGAAGCCTTCCCACAGCCCCCGCGAAAATATCTTCGGGAATGACAAGCTGCGTGTACCCACACCCCGTTTTCAGCGCAGCCGCCGCCGTCAGAAAAGGCGCCCCCGAATAGGCACGGCTTCCGCCCAATATCACCGCTTTCCCGAAACTGCCCTTATTCGTATTTTTTTTGCGCGGCGGAAAAAGTTTCGTAAAATCTCCTTCCCCGCAAATCATCGCAAACGGATACTGATTTAACTGGATTCCGATATCTTTTGTCACGATTTTGCCGCATACGTCTGCGCCGTTTCCCAGCAAAAGCCCCGTTTTCAATTCACCGATCGTCACCGTCACATCCGCACGTACACAGGAAACGGACGAGCCGTTGTCGCCGTTGAGCCCGCTCGGAATATCCGCCGAAACAACCTTCGCTCCGCTCTCGTTGATGCGCGCGATCGCATCCGCAAATCTGCCTTCGGGCGCGCCTCGAAATCCCGTGCCGAAGATCGCGTCGATCACAACGTCATATCGTTCTTCAGGAAAACGATCATAAACTATACCTTCAAACTTTTCACGCTGGGCGGCGCAATCCGCCGAAAGTTTATCTGTCAGCGTAAATACCGCAGCACGATATCCCGCCGCGCGCAAAAGCCGCGCGGCGCACCAGCCGTC
>CABQND010000085.1 GCA_902465495.1 uncultured Eubacteriales bacterium | reverse complement strand
TTGTCGCGCGCGCAGCCGCCGAAGCGGACACTGCCGTCCGTGCGCGGCTCAAAGCGCAGATCGCGGAGATCGCGGCGTCGGACATCTGTACCGTGCACTCGTTCTGTGTAAACATCATCCGCCGTTACTTTTATGAGACGGATGTGGACGGGAATTTTCGCATTGCCGACGATACCGAATCGGCAAAGATCCGCTCCCGTGCGCTGGATGCGCTGTTTGAACGTATGCTTGCCGAAAAATCCCAATCGTTTTTGCGGCTTTCGCGCGCGTTTGCAGGCAGCCGCGGATTTTCGAAACTTGGCGAGATCGTGCTCAAAGCATACGAAAAAATCTCCGTGAAAGCAGATCCTGCCGCCTTTTTGAGGGGGATCCCCGCCATGTACGGCGAGGAAAATCTTGAAAAACTGTGCGAAGAAGCGCTCGCTCCCGTGCGCGAAGCGGCGCGCCGCCTGCGCAAAAAATGCGATTCGTTTTTGCAGGAACTTGCGCCGCTGATCGAACAAAAAAGGATGAGCGATAAATATGCGGCGTTTGTGCTTGCACGCGCGGCGCTTTGCGACGAATTGATCGATGCCGCAGACGTGTTTGCCGCGGCAAAGCTGTTCGAAGGGCTCAAATTGATGAGTAAGCCCCCGAATACCAAACTCAAAGCGCCCGGATTTGAGGAAGAACTGGCGCTGGACGAGCGGCTGACAAGTCTGCGCGACGACACGGACGCCATTAAAAAGATGCTTGCCGCGTTTGCTGCGCGCGAAGACGAGTACTCCCGTTTTCTGCAAGCGGGGCAGATCGCTTCGGCGCTTTCCGAGCTGTTGCTCGGCTTTGACGAGAACTATACGGCGCTCAAACGGCGGGCGGGGGTGCTGGATTTTTCCGATCTCGAACATCAATGTCTCAAACTTTTGCAAAAGCCCGATGTGCGAGAGGAGGTGCGCGGCCGCTATACCCACGTATTCGTGGACGAATACCAGGACGTCAATCCCGCGCAAGAGGAAATTCTTTCCCTCATCGCCGGGGAAAACGTGTTTATGGTGGGAGACGTAAAGCAATCCATTTACGGCTTCCGCGGGTGCAGTGCGGCGTTTTTCGCCAAGAAATACGCCCGCCTCAAAAAAGAGGGCAGGGCACTCGAACTCAACGGCAATTTCCGAAGCGCTTCGAAAATTCTGGAAGCGGTAAATACTCTTTTTTCGGGCGTGATGACCGAAGAAACTGCGTCTGTGGATTATGCAAAGACGTCGATGATGACGGCGGGAAGTTCCAAGCAGACGGGCGGGCGCGTGTGTTTTGCTTTTGTGCCCGAACCTGCCGAAAAGGAACAAAATGAGCGGGACGTATATTCCGTTTCGGAGCATCTTGCCCCCAAAGAGGATGAGGAATATGCCGAAGGCGCTCTGATCGCGTCTGTCATTGCAAGCGAGATCGGGCAAAAGCGGCATGATCCCGCGACAGGCGAGGAAGTTTCGACGGGGTTCGGCGATATTGTGGTTCTGGCGCGCGGTAAAAAGGGTAAGACGGCGCGCATCGTGCACGAGTTGGTGCGGCGGGGCATTCCCGTCGCGGCGGATACGGAGATCAATATTTGCGATTATCCCGAAGTCAAAACGCTCATCGCGATCTTGCAGTTTTTGGACAACGGTTCCCAGGATATTCCTCTGGCGGCGGCGCTCAAAAGTGCGCTCGGTTCCGTCACGGACGCGGAACTTTCCGCGGTGCGCCTGGCGTCGGGGCCGAAAGAGGCGTTTTATCTTGCCTGCGAGCGATATGCACAGGAAAAGACGGATGCGCTTTCCGGAAAATTGCGGGCGTTTTATGCGCGCGCAGCGCGCTATCGCCTTTTTATGAACGTGAAAGGTGCGGCAGAGATTTTGACCATGCTTTTGAGCGAAACGGGCATGGAGGCAGAGCTCTTGTCTATGCCGCTCGGCGCAGAGCGGCTGCGCCGCGCCGAGCGGCTCATCGCCGAGTGCGGCGATATGTCCGTTCCCGAATTTCTCGACAGGCTCAAAAGCGGCGGGTACAAAGTCGGGTTCTCGGAGAGCGGCGGAGCGAACGCCGTGCGCGTGATGACTATGCACGCTTCCAAGGGATTGGAATTTCCCGTCGTGATCGCTGCGGGGCTGAGCGCAAGGTTCAGCGGTGAAGATTTCCGCGGAATTCTCTTTGATGACGAGTGGGGTTTTGCTCCCTGCGCATATGATTTTGAAAATTTTGTCAGTTCGGAAACCATTTTACGCACGGTGGTGCGCACTCGCCTGCGGCATAAGCGCGCCGAAGATGAAATGCGCCTCTTTTATGTGGCGGCTACACGCGCGAAGAGCTGTCTGTATCTGATTTTCGAAAAGGAGCAGGATTTTGATTTTGCGAACGTGCGGGAGGCGAGCTGCTTTGCCGATTTTGTGGATTTTGAAAAATTCCGCGATTTCGTCGTGCCCGTGTTCGGCGGAGAACTGGAAGAGCCTGCGGTGCGTGTTCTTTCTGCGGGAGAAGCGGACGAAGAGGCTAAGCGCGCGGTGCTTTCCCGCTTTGAGGTGCCGTATCCGCATGCGGAAAGCGTATCCCTTCCCGTCAAGACGAGCGCGTCGGCACTGATTGCTCGCCGCGCAGCGTCCGAAGAGGATTTCGGCTTTGACGCAGGTGAATTTTATGAGAGCGACGCCGATGCGGAAACGGGTACGGCGTATCATGCATTTTTAGAACACGCCGACTTTGACGCATCAGCCTGCGAAGAGGCGGCGCGCGTATGCGATCTTCTTGACAGCGAAGGAGCGGGCGGCAAGGTGGATCGCAAAAAAGCGGAAAAGATTTTGCAAATGCCCGTGTTTTCCAAACTGCAAGGCTTTACTCTGTACCGCGAGCGCGAATTCCTGCTGGCCCTCCCCGCGTGTGAGATCCTGCCCACTTCGTCGCGCGATGAGATCCTCTTGCAGGGCAAGATCGATCTGATGGCGCTACGAGGAGAGGAATGCATCATTGTTGACTATAAGTATTCTTCGCATTCTGCCGAGCGTGTTCTTGCCGATTACGCCCAACAGCTCAACATTTACGCCGCGGCGGCAAAGCGGCTTCCCGGCGTGAAAAAGGTGTCCGCTTACATCGTCAATATTTTGCGTGAGTATACTGTGCAGGCACTGTAAAGCCAAAAGCCGAAAAAAGACAGAATTCGTCAAAACTTTCCAAAACAATGCGCAAAGCGCGTGCAAATACGGTCTATAATGAAGTCAGTTTGGTTTCGGAGGGCTGTATGCCGTATTTTGACGATTTTCTTTCGCTGTTTGAAAGCGTGGGAGGTTTGTTTAGCGACGCTTTGGCGTTTGTCTTGTTGCTCCTTCCCGCCGCGGCGTTTCTCGTATTTTTTCTGCTTCGCATTTTTTTGCGGCGCATCCGCTGTCTGCCGCGCGCATGGTATCCGCTCTTTTGCGATATTTGCCTGCTGATTTTTCTCGCACTGTTCTTGACGGGCGGAAACTGCGAACAGATATATCTTGTTGCCGCGCTCGTCTTTGCGGAAAAAGCTGCGACGATTTTGCTCTATGGGCTGTTGTTTATACCTTTCCCGCGGAAAAAATCAAAGCTGCCCGGAAAGAAAAGAAAACAAAAATTTGCGGCAAAGAGGGCGGAGGAATGCGTTGAAGTTCCCGCCGCGCCCATCGATCAGGACGTATCTGCCAGACCACCCATGGTGCGTTGTTTTGCGGGCGCGGAGCCTGTGCGCATCGAAAAGGACGTACGGCTCGATCACATATATTCGGTGCTGGAACGGCTCAAAGAAATGCCGCTTCGCCCCGGCGATCGCCTGGAAGCCCAAAAGACGGGTGAAATGCTGGACGTGTATCGTGCCAAGGGCGAATTGTCGGCGGAAGAAGCGGATACGCTCAATGATATTCTCGCATCTCTTTTGAAGATGATGGCAAAATACGATATGTAAAAAATGATTTTAAAAAAGAATGACCAAAAGCCGCGCGG
>CABQND010000084.1 GCA_902465495.1 uncultured Eubacteriales bacterium | reverse complement strand
CGAGCTTTTCGCTCCATTCCGCTTTGAGCGCTTCCGCCTGCTTTTTCGCCTCATCCGCTTCAATGCGGCTCTGTTCCGCCGTGCGAAGTATGTTTTCGAACTTTCTGCCTCCTTCCGAAAGATAGGAAAGAGCTTCTTGCAAGATTTCTTCCGACAGTCCTAACCGTCGCGATATAGCGATCGCGTTACTGCTCCCCGGCACGCCGCGCTTGATCCGATACAGCGGCCGAAGCGTGTTCATGTCAAATTCCATGCTCGCATTTTCGATGCCTTTTTCTGCGTACGCAAACTCTTTGAGCGCCGTGTAGTGGGTCGTCACGATACCGCGGCAGCCCTTTTTAAGAAGATCGGAAATAACAGCTTTTGCAATCGCCTGCCCCTCGTCAGGATCGGTACCGCCGCCCAGCTCGTCAATTAGCACAAGACTGTCCCCATCCGCTTCCCGCGTGATACCGATAATATTTTTAATATGCGAAGAAAATGTCGAAAGATTTTCCTCAATGGACTGCGCGTCGCCGATGTCGCAAAACACCTTTTTAAACACCGAAAGCCGCGTTCCGTCCGCCGCAGGCACAAAGATCCCGCAAGCCGCCATCAGACAAAACAACCCGCACATTTTCAACGTGACCGTTTTACCGCCCGTATTGGGACCGGATACGAGCAAAATGGAATATTCTCCGCCCAGAGAGACGGACACGGGCACAGCCGTTTTCGGATCAAGAAGCGGATGTCTTCCTTTTTCAATGTCAATAATTCCTTGACGGGAAAGCTGCGGCCGAACGCATTTATTTTTATAAGAATATTCCGCTTTTGCAAACGCGCGGTCAATTTCACACAGCCGCAATATATCCGTTTTCAGCTGCGCCGACATCGTGCCGATACGGCGGGAAAGCTGCGCCAGAATGCGCTCGATCTCTTCCTTTTCCGCCGCCGCAAGCTCGCGCAGTTCGTTATTCATTCCCAAGACTTCTTCGGGTTCAATGAAAAACGTCGCACCGCTCGCCGAACGATCATGCACAAAACCGCGAATACGCGATTTGTATTCCGCGCGCACGGGCAGAACATATCGGTTGTCTCGCATCGTGACGATGCCTTCCTGCAAATATTTTGTGCCGTCACCGCCCAAAAATTCAGACAATCGCGCGCGGATTCGCTCATTCAGCGAACGAATGGAGCGGCGTATATTATACAGCTCGTCGCTCGCGTAATCGCTCACTTCATCTTCCGACAAAATCTTTTCCGTGATATCCTTTTCCAAAACTTCATCAAAATAGATGCCCGCGACGATTTCTTTGAGAAGCGGAGCATTTTCCAATGCAGTGACAGAACGATACGCCACACGCGCGGAACGAAGCAGACTTGCCACTCCCAAAAGCTCCCCGCATGAGAGCGACGCCCCCTTTTCAGCGCGGTCCAGCTCATCCGAAAAGCGAGGAAACTCCTCCACACGCCCGATACCAAAGCGAAACAGCGCCGCGTCCGCTTCTGCCGTCAGAGAAAGTAGTTTTTCCGCTTCCGCCGTATCCGTACTCGGAATTTCTGCCAAGACAGCCTCTTTTGTGTATCCGAGCACCGCAAAGGACGCGACGCCCGCCAAAATTTTATTCAGTTCAAGTTTTTCGAGAACTTTTGCATCCATATACCGATCGCTCCGATAAAATTCTTGTCAAACACTCACCAATCTATATCGTTCCGTTTTTCAAAGCGCCGCCCGTAAATGTTTTCAGCACCTGTTTTGCTTCACCCGACAAATAGGCGCGCTTTTCTTCCGCATCCAAAGCGCGAAAATCAAAAAGAAGGTTCCCTTTTCGCTCCGAAATCAGCGGCGCATAATTGAATACCTGAAAACGGCACTGCGAATTTTCATAGCGGAGCAAAGGAAATTCCCGTCCCCCCTCATCGGTAAGAACGTACTCCGCTCGTTTATCGCAGTGTGCGCAGTCGCGCGAAAACGGACAGTATCCCAGCTCCATCGCTTGCACTCTGCCGCCGACAAGCACAAAAGCGCCACGCAATCCGATCGCCGTTATTTCTGAAGCGGAAAGCTCCTTGGAAAGCACCACGCGATCCGCCCCCGCATTCAGGGCCGCAAACGCGCTCATTCGGTTAAAGAGATTGAAGCCCGTGCCCGCAAACAGAGGCACGCCCTGTTCGCGGCATAATTCGAGAGCGAACGCCCCCTCCGCATACACGCCGTCAAATTGTGAAAGGTGTTTTTTTATTGATGCAAGATCTTCCCCCGTGCAAAAAGCGGGAAGATAGAGATATTTTTTGTGCGCGCATTTTTGCGCATCGCGCAAAAATGCGGCGATCTCCGTTTCGTCTTTATAATCGTGTGGAGCCAATACTGCAATATCGATGTGCTTGCCGCCGTAGATCTTTTGCGAAAACCCGCGGTCAATTATGACGCATTGTTCGTCCGTATCCTCTTTTTCACACATCTTTTCCGTTTGTATCTTGCGCGGGCAAAGGCTAATACGCGGCGCGGAAAGTTCGTTATACAGGCGCGCATATACGTTGCGACGGAAGGCATTCAGCGCGGAACGAACAATAAAACAATCCTTTTCCGCGAAAAATCCGTCGAAGGATACCGCAAACGGGTATTCATCCGTCTTGGCAAAACAGTTTTCAAAATCTTCGCGCGAGAATGCGCGGCTCTTTGCCTCTTCCGCAACAAATTCCGCCGTGTATGTTCGCTCGCCGAAGGCTCCGCGCACGGTGATCTTCGGCTCTTTCCCTGCACAAAATTCCCCTTTAACCGTAATTGGAATGCGCGCCTTGCGCCGCGCAATGCGCTCCGCCAAAGCAGTATCCGACGTGACAAACACTTCGTCGCCGTCGCGGTATTTCGCGCTCATCGGAAGATAAAAACCGCCTTGTTTTGCAGGATAAAAAGAACGCCAGACCCCGCCGCCCGTTTCCTCTTTTCCGCCGCGGATCACTTTGAACCCGTCCCCGTCCCGCGGAGAAAACGACGAACGCACAAACGCGTATCTGGAGCCTTTTTTGCAGTCGCAAAGAACGCCGACGCGCTCGCCGATATGTCCCTGTATATCCGAAGAAAGAAAACCTTTATCCTGTCCGAACGCAAGCCCGCGCGTATAGTTTCCGCGATTGAAAGTGCGTTTGAGATCGGACAGATCGCCGCGCAATTCTTGCACCGAGGCGCCTGCGAAAATGTCTTTGTAATAGCGCACCGCGGCCCCTACATATGCCGCGGAACGCATTCTGCCCTCGATCTTAAAGGAGGAAACGCCCGCCTTTGCAAGGCGCAGCACCTCTTCCCCCACGCAAAGATCGGACAAGGAAATTTTATAAGAAAGCGTTTCAAAGCCCTTTCTGTCGATCGAATATTTTTTGCGGCAAGGCTGTTTGCAAAGACCGCGGTTACCGGAATTTCCGCCCGCCAGGGAGGAAAGATAACATTGCCCCGAAAAGCAGGTGCAAAGCGCACCCTGCACAAAAACTTCCGTTTCGATCTCCGAAGCGATCGCCGCAATGTCCGCAAACGGCGTTTCCCGCGCGAGGATCACCCGCGAAAAGCCGAAACGTTTTGCAAGCCGCGCCCCATAAATATTACAGACGCCCGCCTGCGTCGAAAGGTGCAACTGCATCTCGGGATAGGTTTCTTTGAGAATCTTCCCGAGAAATATATCCTGAATGATCAACGCGTCCGCCCCTGCATTCCACGCGGAGAGGGCACAGGAAAAAAAGGCGTCCAGCTCCGCATCCTTGACCAACGTATTGAGCGCCACATAAACCTTTGCGCCGCAAACGTGCGCCGCCGCCGTATAGTCCGACAGATTTTCAAGATTGAAATTTGCGGCGGCTCGACGCGCCGAAAAATCTTTCAGTCCCAGATAGATCGCATCCGCCCCCGAATGCAGTGCGGCGTAAAATGCCGCTTCGTCCCCCGCAGGGGCAAGCACTTCGCACATATCGTAATCCTTTCGCCCGCAGGCTCTTTCCGTTCTTTTTTATTGTACCATTTTTCGTGCGTTTTGAAAAGAGTTTTTATAAAAAATACCGCTCCGC
>CABQND010000083.1 GCA_902465495.1 uncultured Eubacteriales bacterium | reverse complement strand
GTACTGAGGCGGCGCCGCTTTCTATGAATTTTAATCTTTTTCTTTATTTTCTAACTCTTCCGCGGCGGTGTCTGCGGCAATATTCTGCACCGCTTGTTTTTTAGGCATACGCGAACGAAAGATCGGCTGTTTTGTCAAGTATCCTTCCACTGCTGTCTCTACCGCCTCGTTCATCTGTCCAAACGGTTTGAATAATTCCCCCAATCGATTTTGATCAGGCTTTTTTGTAAAAACAGACACAATCGGTACAATCGCAAATCCGATCAACATTGTCCATGCCCCGACATAAATCGAAGAACCGAAAAGATATTTGTATAGGAATGAATCCACAAAAGTCTGCGACAATGATGCTTTGCACAATGAAATTACAAGTGCCGCAATACTCATTCCTACCCCGAATACAAAACAAGTCCAGCAAGCAGCTTTGGTTGTCCGTTTCCAATATAAGCTAAACAAATACGGAGCAAGAAATGCACCCGCAAGCGCACCCCAGCTTACTCCCATCATCTGTGCAATGAATGCAAGTTGGAATTCCTCATACAAAATTGCGATCACCGTACTGATCACGATAAACGCCGCCACAAAAGCGCGGATCAGAATCATTTGGCTTTTATGCCCCAAATCCTTTTTGACACCTCGGATCAGATCCAACGTAATCGTCGAACTTGAACTCATTACCAGCGATGAAAGCGTGCTCATGGATGCAGAAACAACCAAAACCAGCACAAGCGCAATCAAAATTGCAGGAAGACTTTCACGCAACATTGTCGGGACGATGGTATCGTACGCAGGCGAAGAATCGGTAACAAATAACCTGCCGAATCCGCCGAGAAAATAACAGCCTCCCGCAACAACGAGCGCAAAGACCATACTCACAATCATACCGGTCTTGACCGAACTTTCACTCTTGATGGAATAAAATTTCTGCACCATCTGCGGCAAGCCCCACGTCCCCAAGCTGGTCAGTATGACTACCATGATCAGCCCATAAAGATCCGGACCGAAAAAGGATACATATGCCCCGTTCAAATCCCCCGCCGAAATCTGCGAAAGCTGTGAAATGGCTGCCGTCAATCCCCCTTTACTCATGAGCACTGCCGCAATGATAATGACTATTCCGAAAAGCATGATCAATCCTTGGATAAAATCATTCCATACCGTCGCCATATATCCGCCGACCAACACATAAACAGCCGTCACTGCCGCCATGATCAGAATACATACCCAATACGGTATACTGAATGCCATCGCAAAAAGGCTGCCCAACCCTTTGTAAAGCGATGCCGTATACGGAATAAGAAAAATAAAAATGATAACCGATGCCGCAATTTTCAGTTTATCGTCGCCAAACCGTTTTCCAAAATAATCGGGCATGGTTGCAGAATCCAATTGTTGCGTCATCACGCGCGTACGCCTGCCCAGCACTGCCCACGCAAGAAGAGATCCGATCACTGCGTTCCCGATGCCGATCCAAGTTGCCGCAATGCCAAAATTCCATCCGAATTGCCCGGCATATCCGATGAAAATAACCGCCGAAAAATATGAGGTACCGTACGCAAATGCCGTCAGCCAAGGACCGACCGACCTTCCGCCCAATACAAAGCCTTGCACCGACTTCGAACTGCGACTGTTCCGCACCCCGATCAAAATCATCACGGCAAAATATGCCAGCAGTATTCCGATGTAAAGTATCGCTTCCATTCTTTTGCTTCCTCTTCCCCCACGCTTTCAATTTCAATCGCATGCTGGAATGTTTATACATTTATAAGAATAATTATACATTCAATTGTATAAAAAGTCAACGCTTTCAAAGGTTATTCAACAAATTTTTTAATGCAAAACGGACCCGACAGAGTCGGGTCCGCGATGTTCATTTTTTCCTTTCCGCTTAGTGCGTGAACAAGAACGTAAACAGGAACACCAAAGAAAGGATCGCCGTGACCGGGCTGATATCTTTGACTTTGCCCGTGAACAACTTGATAAGAGTGTAGGAAATAAAACCTGCCGCGATACCATAAGAGATGGAATACGTGAAGCTCATGATCGAAATCGTGAGGAACGCAGGAACTGCTGCCGCAGGATCTTTCCAATCGATATCGGTAACGTTTCTCATCATAAGAACGCCAACGTACATCAACGCACCGGCCGTAGCGCAAGAAGGAATAAGCGCCGCGATCGGGCTGAGGAACATAGCAATTGCAAACAGAACAGCCACAACCAACGAAGTAAAGCCCGTTCTGCCGCCTTCCGCAACACCTGCAGACGATTCAACGAACGTCGTAACCGTAGAAGTACCGAGAATAGCACCCGTGCAAGTTGCAATAGAATCGCTAAGCAAAGCTTTCTGGATATTTTTCACTTCGCCGGTTTCATCGATCAATCCGCTCTCTTTGCCCGCAGCCTGGCAGGTTCCCATGAGCGTTCCGATCGTATCAAACATATCTACCATTGCAAAAGCGATCAATGCCGCGATAAAGTCGAAAATTTTATCACTGGAAAGATCTTTAAAGCCGTTAATAAAGACTTGTCCAACTGCTTGCGTACCGAAATCACGGAACGCGTCGATCGGATTCGAGAAGGTAATCGCATCAAATACCGCTTTGCAGCTTTCCGAACCAGCCGCAAGACCGATCGCACAGAAAATGTAATACAGTACTGCGCTGCCGATTATGCCAAGCACCATTGCAGCTTTCACGCGCAACTTGGAGAAAACCGCGATCATAATCAACGAAATGAACGCAACTACCGCAGCGATCATCGCAGCACCCGAAGATGTAAAAGCAAGAAGGTTGAAAGAAATCAAGCCGACGAGCGTGGAGCTGTCAACGACAATGCCCGCATTCTGCATACCGACAAATGCGATAAACAGACCAATACCCGCAGGAATCGCAATACGAATCGCCGTCGGGACCGAACGAACGATCGCTTCACGCGCACCAATGATCGTCAAAGTCAGGAACAATACCCCCGAGCAAAGGACGATCAACAAAGACTGTGCATACGTATACCCCATTGTAAAGCACATCGTATACACAAAGAACGCGTTCAGGCCCATTCCGGGTGCCTGTGCAAACGGCAATTTTGCAAGGAACGCCATCAAAAGCGTACCGACAATTGCTGCAATCGCCGTAACTATGTACATCGCGCCGTAAGACACTACCCCAAGCTCAGAGAACATATCGGCGTTAACGATCAGGATGTAAACCATCGTCATAAACGTCGTAAGACCGGCAAGCATCTCCGTCTTGAAGTTCGACTTCATCTTCGTAATGCCGAAGTAGTTATCGACCTTGCCCAGGAAACCCGTATACTTGGTTTCCGCTACCGCTTCCCCTCCGACCGTTTCAGCCGCAACGCTTTCTGCCTGCGACTCTTCGATCTTCGGCTCTTCGGTATTCTGATTTTCAACCATCTGAAACCTCCAAAAGTGTTTTTATTTATCCGAAAATACGGATACTTTCTTCCTGATAAGGCAAGCGTTCTTACTCCTTTTTTCCGAAACGGAAAAAAGGACAAGGCGCCTTGTCCTCATATTGTTTCCTTTATTTTATCACAAGTTTTTAACAAACGCAATCGTATGAAGGCAAAAAATCGACATTTCCGAAAAAAATGTAATAACTTTCCGTTACATCAGTTCCCCGGGAAAATCCTCCTCCTTCTCACGGCTAATTTAAAATCCAGATCGCTAAATTTAAAGCCGTGGCAATGCCTAACCATATAGGATATATAAGCATCGGATAAAACCAAAAACTACCTTTTTTATAAATTTCTATTACCAAAAATATACCCGCCCCAAGACTTTTACCAAAATCTCTGCTTAAAATAAAAACAAGGACGCGTTTTCGCGTCCCTGTTTTGGCGGAAGGTGAGGGATTCGTAAGAAGCGTACATTGTACGCGACGGCATAGCGATCGTTCGCCTCGGCGCGATCGCGTCACATTATTTCGACAATCCATCACCTGCAAGCATGGAAACAGGGACGCGTTTTCGCGTCCCTGTTTTGGCGGAAGGTGAGGGATTCGAACCCCCGGACCCTTGCAGGTCTTCAGTTTTCA
>CABQND010000082.1 GCA_902465495.1 uncultured Eubacteriales bacterium | reverse complement strand
ACAAATCACAACTTTGGCGTTAAGCGGAAAAAAATTTCATTTTTTTTGCTCAAAATAAAAATTTTTAAAAAAATTTAAAAAAAGTATTGAAATTTATTTTCATTTATGATACAATAAATTCGAAAATAAAAAATATTTTTTGAAAATTATTTTTGAGGGGAGAAAAATGAATCAATTTCTGCACACGCAAATTTTGACGGAACTGGAAGATGCGGTCGGAGAAGCAAACGTTTCTGTAAAAGAAATCGACAAGCTGACGCATAGTGTTGACTATTTTTGGCTCTCGCGGATGTGGGCGGACCGAGGAAAACGTATGCCCGAGGCGGATTTTATCGTTTCGCCGAAAGATGCTCAGGAGACGTCCAAGGTTGTCAAGATCGCGAATTACTATAAGATCCCTGTCACTACTTGGGGCGGTGGCGGCGGAACGCAGGGCGGGGCACTGCCTGTTGCGGGCGGTATTCTGCTTGACACGAAGCGAATGGACAAAATATATGAAGTGAATACCGAGGGTATGTACATCGAATGCGGAGCGGGGGCGATCTACCGACATGTAGAGTGGGTCGCAAACGAGCGCGGTTATGCGACAATGCATTATCCTTCTTCGGTGACCTGTTCGACGGTAGGCGGATTTTTAGCGCATCGAGGGATTGGCGTTGTTTCTACCAAATACGGGAAAATCGACGACATGGTTCTGTCGATGGAGATCGTGTTGCCCAACGGAGACATCATCCATACAAGTCCCGCGCCGAAACATGCTGCGGGGCCTGACCTGAATCAGATTTTCATCGGATCGGAAGGGACGCTTGGCATCATTACCAAAGCGCAGATGCGTATTTATATCCAACCTGAAGTGCGCAGGTTCCGCGGATTTTTATTTAAGGATATGTCCAGTGCATTTGCGGCGAGCCGTGAGATTTTGCAAAAATTCAAGCCGTCTGTGATGCGTCTGTACGACGATGCGGAGACAGCCAGCCTGATCAAGAAGATCGTTGGTGTGCAAAAGCCCGGCGCATTCATGAATATTGCGTATGAAGGCGTCAAAGAACTGGTGGATGAGGAAGAAAAAATCTTGTTGGATACCTTCCGCCGTTACGGAGGAGAGGATCTCGGAAGTGAATACGGTGAAAAATGGTGGCAGGAAAAACTCACTTTCTTTTATCCGGGAAACATGATGGATCTTCCGCAGATGTTCGGTACAATGGACACCATTGCGCCGTATGACAAGATCGAAAAAATTTATTGGGCAATGAAAAAAGCAATCGAGACAAATTTCCCCGATGTTCGGTTTATTGCGCACTTCTCGCATTGGTATGAATGGGGATGTATGATCTATGATCGTTTCATCATGGATAATCCGCCTGCCGATCCCGAAGAGGCGATGCGCTTGCACAATAAGATATGGACGGTAGGAGTGCGTACGGCTATTGCAAACGGCGGCGTAGTCAACGACCATCATGGTGTCGGAATCAAACTCGGCAGATTGATGAAAGAACAGTACGGCCCTGCAATGCAGGTATTTGAAGCATTAAAAAAAGGGCTTGATCCCAACGGAATCATGAACCCGTTTAAACTCGGACTGTAAGGAGGCATACCATGAATATTTCCGAACGAGCCAAAGAGAATATAGAAAGTTGTCGGTTTTGCTGGATGTGCCGACATATTTGTCCCATTGCGATCGCGAGCGGACAGGAACGCAACACAGCGCGCGCCCGCGCGCTGGCGATTTCGGTGGCGATGCGCGGTGCAGAGCCTTGGGAAGGTATTGCGGACAATTTATATGAATGTGCCCTTTGCGGCGCATGCGTAAAAGAATGTGTTACAGGCTGGGATCCGGTTTTGTTTACGCGTGAGGCACGCGGCGAAATTTGTCGCGAGGGTATTTTACTTCCTTACGTTGAAAAAATGCTGGAAAATTTCGAGAATCACGGGAATGTATACGGAAAAATCGACCCTTTGGATCTACCGTATGAAGAAAAAAAGACGGATACGCTGTTGTTTTTGGGGGAAGACGCGCGATATTGCAGTGCCGATTCTGCCAACGGAGCAGTAGAGATTTTGCGGCGCGCGGGCGTAAAATTTACCGTTTTGCGTAATGAACCGAACAGCGGCAATTCCCTGTATTTTTTGGCGGGGAAGTCGGAGGAACTTCGCCGTTGCATGACGGATACGGCGCGCGTACTCAACGAATATAAAACGGTGATCATATACGATCCTGCCGATTTAAAACTGTTTGTGCGCGAATACAAAGAGTTCGGAATCGGGATCACAGCGCAGATCGCGGGCTTTCATACGTATCTTTTGGAGCTTTTGCAAAAGAAGGCACTGCGTGTGAAAAAGTCGACGCGTACATATACGGTGCAGGATAATTTTAACTATGCGCGCGAACTTGGCGATGAAGAAACCGTCCGCAAGATCGTGGATATGTTGGGGGCGTCCAAAGAATTTCTCATGCACGGCAAAGACACGATGTTTGCGGGAAGTCTGCTCATGCGCGAATACATGCCCGAGGTAATGCGGGGCGTTGCCGAGGCGCGCTGGAAAAATGCTGCGGGCGTTGGGGCGGACACCGTTGTTACGGAGAGCCCTTGCGAATATGAAATGCTCAAAATGACATGCCCGGCTGGATGCCGCGTTCTTACGGCAGAAGGGGCGGTTTCGGAAAATCTTGCAAAATAAAGAGGGGGATAAAATTATGCAACTGAAAAGGACGTGGTCAGGCAAAAACGGAAAAGAAACGGCGTTTACCGTGCAGGACAGCCCGATGAAGGCGATCGAAATGGATTTTTTAAATTTGTGCGACGGACAAAGCGTGTCTTATGACGAGAAAGACCGGGAATTTGCGCTCATTCTTTTGGGTGGGAAATGTACCGTGCAAGGGAAAGAATTTCGATTTGAGAAGATCGGTGAGAGGGCAACGCCCTTTGACGGCAAACCTGTCACGGCCTTTATCGGCGCAAACACTCCTTTTTCGGTCATGGGGGAAGGCGATGTGCGCATAGCCGTGTGCAAATCCCCTGCGAAGAAGACGTATCCTCCCCGACTGATCGGGGCAAACGAGGTACGCGAAAAGAAATTGGGCAAAGGAGCTTTTGAGCGGCTTGCGTATTTCAATTTGGACGAAACGGTGCCCGCCGAGGCGCTGTATATCGGGGAATTCCTTGTATCCGACGGGCGTTGGGCGAGCTTTCCGCCCCACAAACACGACGTAGACAATATGCCTGCGGAGGGGAAACTGGAAGAGGTCTATTATTTCGAATTTGATAAACCTGCGGGGTTCGGCGTGCAGATGGTATATGATCGGGAAGGAGAATTTGACCTTGCATACCGCGTACAAAGCGGGGATATGGTTCTCATCCCGAAAGGCTATCATCCCTGCGCGGTGGCGCCCGGCTATACCGAATATTGTCTTTGGGTCATGGCGGGCAAAGACCGCGGTCTGTTTTCTTCGATGGCGCCCGAACACGCCTGGATCGTAAAATAGGGCAGAGAAAAAACGATGTATGTACTAGGGATTGATTTTGGCGGCGGAGCGAGCAAGGCTTCCCTCCTTACGGAGGGCGGCCTTCTCGCCGCGTCCGCCGTTTCGGAATATGAAACGCTCGCTTTTGACGGCGGCGGGCGCGAACAGCGCCCCGACGATTGGGTGCGCGCCACATTTGAAAATATTCGTGCGGTGCTTGCGCGAGCAGGTGCGCGGGGCGATGAGGTGGCCTGTGTGTGTTTTGATGCCGCCACGCACACGGCAGTGCTTACGGACAGGAATTTCCGTCCCGTACGCAATTCCGTATATTGGACGGACACTCGCTGTCTGCCGCAGAAGCGCTTTCTTGAAGAAAATTACGGGGAAGATATATTTCGCCGTTTCAAGCATCGCGCGGACACCATTTGGACGTTGCCGCAGCTTCTCTGGATCCGCGAAAACGAGCCCGATGTGTGGGCGAAGACCGAGCGCATTCTGTTTGCAAAAGATTACGTCCGTCATATGTTTACGGGCGATTTTGCGACCGACTTTATTGAAGCGCAGGGCAGCATGTTGTTTGATTTTGACGAATGCAGATGGTCGGACAAATATCTGAACTTGCTTGGCATCGGAGCGGAAAAACTGCCGCAGGTTCTTTTGCCGACGGATATAGCGGGAACGATCTGCGCGGAAGCGGCAAAAAAGAGCGGCTTGCGG
>CABQND010000081.1 GCA_902465495.1 uncultured Eubacteriales bacterium | reverse complement strand
AACTCTCGACTTTTTGTTTCATCAGCTTGAAACAAAAAGTGAGAATCAATTTACCTGCAGCACAAACACTTTAAGATAGCTCGTCTCCTCGGCGGCGAGAAGGGCGGGATGATCGGGCGCCTGTACTCGCGTTTCGAGCACTTTGACCTGTCTTCCGCAGTTTTGTGCGCTTTCGCGCAGCATCTTTTCAAACAGCGGCAAGGTCATGTAGTGCGAGCAGGAGCAGGTAATGAGAAAACCGCCCTTTTTCACAATCCGCATGGCGGAAATGTTGATATCTTTGTAACCGCGGAAAGCGTCTTTGACTTCCGCCGCGCTCTTGCAAAAGGCGGGCGGGTCGAGAACGATCGTATCGAAGGTTTTTCCTTCGGTGCGGTAACGGCGGAGAGCGTCAAAGACGTCGGCGCATTCGGTGCGGATGTTGGAAAAGCCGTTGAGCCGCGCATTTTCTTCCACGTTGTCCAGCGCAAAGCGGGAGATATCCAGCGCAGTCACGCTTTTTGCCGCCGTGGCGGCGTTGAGCGAAAAACCGCCGCTGTTGCAAAAGCAGTCCAAAACGTCGGCGCCGCGGCAGTAACGCCGCACCGCAAAGCGGTTTTCTTTCTGATCGAGAAAATACCCCGTTTTTTGACCGTTTTTCACGTCCACGCGCATGGTCAGCCCGTTTTCGCGCACGAGGATGCCGTCGGGGATCTCGCCGAAGAGCACTTCGCTTTCGAGGGGGAGCCCTTCTTTGGTGCGCACCGCCACGTCGCCGCGCATAAAGATGCCCTTGGGCGAAAACAGAGAAACGAGCGCGTCCGCAATGATTTTTTTGCGCTGATCGACGCCCAAAGACAGGCATTCGAGCACGAAATAGTCGGCGTATTTGTCGATGATCAGGGCGGGCAGGTCGTCCGCTTCCGCAAACACGAGGCGATAGCAATCGGTATCCGTTCCCGCAAACAGCGTTTCGCGAAGAGCGAACGCCTGTGCGATGCGCTCGCGGTACAGCGTTTCACCGTCCTCTTCGCTGCCGCGGATAAACACGCGCACGAGAATTTTGGACAGGTGGTTGATGTAGCCTTTGCCGATGAATTTGCCGTCGAAGGCGCGCACTTCGGCGAGCGAGCCGTTTTTGTCCTTGCCCTCGATGCGCGCGGCCTCGTTGGCGTACACCCAGCTGTGTCCCGCAAGGATGCGCTTTTCTTCTCCCTTTTTCAGATAGACGATGTAAGGCATATGAAATCTCCGCAAATATTTGGAAAAAGTATAGCAAAAAATGATCGGAAAGGCAACCGTTCGGCAGGAAAATGGCATTTGCCTTGACAAAAGAAAGATTTTTGATTACAATATTTTAAGAAGAAACATAACCGAACCGAAAAACGAGTACATTAAGACAGGGGAGCAAAGGTACGGTGCTGGCGGACGAACTCAAACAACTGAACAGAAAGCAGATGACGCAGCTTGCCGAGCGCATCCGAGAAGAGCTGATCGGAGCGGTACGCGAGACGGGCGGGCATCTTGCATCCAATCTGGGCGCGGTGGAACTGACACTCGCGCTTTATAAAGTGTTCGATTTTCCGCAGGATAAGCTCATTTTCGACGTAGGGCATCAAAGCTACGTGCAAAAACTGCTTACGGGCAGAGATCTTTCCACCCTGCGAAGGAAGGGCGGCGCGAGCGGTTTTCCCGATCCTGCCGAAAGCGAGCACGATGCGTTTATTGCGGGGCACAGCGGCACGTCGGTCGCGGCGGGCATCGGGCTTTGCAACGCGCGTGATCTGCGCGGCGAAAACTACAAAGTGGTCAGCTTGATCGGCGATGCGTCGCTGGGCAACGGGCTGGCGCTGGAAGCGATGTTCTCGTCCGAAGACAAACCCAAAAATTTTCTCGTCGTGCTCAACGACAACGGGATGTCCATCAATAAAAATCATTCGGCGCTGTACCGTTCCATATCCAAACGTACGGTCAAAAAGCGGTACCGCACCTTCAATTCTTTTTTGAGCCGCACTTTCAAAGAAACGAATTCGTTCGGACGGGCTCTGCGCCGCTTCAAATACAGCATCAAGGGCTGGCTGAACCAAAATTACTTTTTCGAACGCTGCGGCTTCAAATACGTGGGGCCTGTCAACGGGCATGACCTGGGCGAACTTCTGGGCGTGCTCGCGGACATCAAAAAGATCGAAGAACCCGTGCTTTTGCACGTCATCACCAAAAAAGGGAAGGGCTATGAGCCTGCGGAGGCGGAACCCGCCGTCTATCACGGCGTGTGCCGCAACTTTGAAAAGAGCGAGCATTCTTTTTCGGATGCGCTGGGCAGGCTGATGCTCGACCGCGCGGAACAGGACGCGTCCCTCGTCGCCGTTACGGCGGCAATGACGGACGGCGTCGGGTTGAAAGAGTTTGCCGAAAAGTACCCCGCGCGGCTGTTCGACGCGGGCATCTGCGAGGAATATGCCGTCACGATGGCGGCAGGCATGGCAAAAGGCGGACTTTCGCCCGTCGTGTGCGTGTATTCCACCTTTTTGCAGCGCGCGTACGATCAGATCGTGCACGACGTATGCCTGCAAAACCTGCCCGTGCTGTTTTGCGTCGACCGCGCAGGACTGGTCGGTACGGACGGAAAGACCCATCAGGGGCTTTTGGAACTTTCCGCCATGCGCACAGTGCCCAATCTTTCGGTGTTTGCGCCCAAAGACTGCGCCGAACTTGCCGACATCTTCGATTTTGCGCGCTCCCTGCGCGCTCCCGCGCTCATTCGTTACCCCAACGGCAGTGCGGAGGAATTGGGCAGTGTCACCAAAATCTCGCATACGTCCCTGTGGGAAACGGTATCGGACGGGAACGGACCGGTCGTTTTGGCATCGGGTGCCCGCGCCGTGGCGCGCGCCCTGCGCGCCAAAGAGCTTTCAGGGACGGATTGCAAAGTCATCAACTGCCGATCGGTCAAACCGCTGGATCAAAGGGTGTTGGATTCGCTCGCGGCGAAAAGGATTCTGACCTTTGAAGAGGGGTACGCTTCGGGCGGCTTCGGAAGTGCGGTGGCGGAGTATTACGCGGTGAAGGGGATGTCCGTGCATCTTACCGTTGTCGGCGCCGAAAATGTGCCCGTCGCGCATGCAACGGCGCAGGAACAGGCGGAAACGCTGGGGCTTTCTGCCGAAGCGCTCGCCGCGCGCATCCGCGCGATCTCATAAAAATTGGACGGAGAAGATTCATGGAAGAAAAAGAGCAGATGCGCGAAAATGCGGATATGCAGGACGATAAAAAAAGCGCGGCGGAGCAAACTCTTCCCGAAGGAAACGAAGCGTCGGTAAAAGAGGCGGGCGCGCTCGCCCCCGATCTGCGCTATAAGGACGCAAAAGAGGTCGGCAAGGGCGGACTTTTGGGATTTTTCATCGGTCTGGCGGTCATCGTTCCGGGTGTGAGCGGTTCCACCGTAGCGATCATTTTCAAGCTGTACGATAAACTTTTATACGCCCTCGGCAACATTCTCAGAAAATTCGGAAAATGTATTCGATTTTTGCTGCCCATCGCGATCGGCATTGCCGTCGGGTTCGTGGCAGGGTTCTTTGCGGTGCAAAAGCTCATCGATCTCGTGCCGTTCGTGGTCATCGGGCTGTTCGCGGGGCTGATGCTGGGTGCGTTCCCCGCCGTTTCGGGGGAGATCCGCGGCGAAAAGAAAACGCCCTTGCGTATCGGATTGTTTTTGATCGGGCTAGCCGTGCCGATCACCGTCGGATGCGTGTCTGCACTGTGCGTCACGGGCGGGCACACCCTCTTGAATTTGCAGTGGTATCATTACGTTCTGTTTTTTGTGCTCGGCGCGGCGGTTTCCGTAACGCAGATCGTCCCGGGACTGAGCGCGTCCGCACTTTTGATGATGGCGGGCTACTACACCGCGCTCATGGATTCGGTGCACCTTTCCTACTGGCAGGAAAACATACAGGTATTTGCCGTGTATGCCTGCCTGATCGTCGGCTTTTTGGCGGGGCTCGTCGGCTTCTCCAAAGCGCTCACCGCCCTTTTGGGCAAATACCGCAAGCCGTCCTTCTTTGCGATCTGCGGGCTTTCGCTCGGTTCCGTCGTAACGATGTTTTTCAATCCCGACGTGTATGCCGTCTATAAAAGCTGGGCGGCAGGCGGGGTGGACGCGATCGATCTCGTGCTCGGCATCGTGTTGTTCCTTGCGGGAGCTGCCATCGCCTATCTTTTCGTGCGCTATGAGCGCAAAAAAGGAAAAATGTTGTAAAAAGTATAAAGTTC
>CABQND010000080.1 GCA_902465495.1 uncultured Eubacteriales bacterium | reverse complement strand
CCGCCCAGCAGAATATCCGTACCGCGGCCCGCCATGTTCGTCGCGATCGTAACAGCGCCGAAACGGCCTGCCTGTGCGACGATCTCTGCCTCACGCTCGTGGTTCTTTGCGTTCAAAATGTTATGCTTGATCCCGTTTTTGCGGAGCATCTTTGCGATCTCTTCGGATTTTTCAACGGTCGCCGTACCGATCAGAAGAGGCTGTCCCTTTTCATGACGCTCCGTGATCTCGCGAAGCAATGCACGTTTTTTCCCGTCTACCGTAGAATACACAGCGTCGGGCATATCTTTGCGGACAACAGGTTTGTTGGTCGGGATTTCCAATACGTCCAGCGAATAGATGGTACGGAATTCCCCTTCTTCGGTCTTGGCGGTACCCGTCATACCCGAAAGTTTCTTGTACAGGCGGAAGAAATTCTGGAACGTGATCGTCGCATAGGTCTTGTTCTCGTTGCGCACTTTCACGCCTTCTTTTGCTTCGATCGCCTGATGCAGACCGTCCGAATAACGGCGGCCGATCATAAGGCGGCCCGTAAACTCGTCAACGATAATGACTTCGCCGTCGTTGACGATATAGTCTTCGTCGCGATGGAACAGCTTGTGCGCTTTGAGCGCCTGCTGAATATGATGGTTGAGCGACGCATTGTCAATGTCGCCCAGATTATCGATATTAAAGAACCGCTCCGCTTTCGCCGCACCTTTCTCGGTGATCTGCACGCTGCGATCCTTACGGTCGATCACATAATCCCAATCACCGTATTTTGCACCGCGCGCAATGTCGTCGTAATCGCCGTATTTGGATTCTTCTTCCAATTCTTCCGGCTCTTCGGCAGCTTTCTTTTTCTTCTTGTCCTTGTCTTCTTCGCCCTGCTTGCCTTCATCGTCAAAACCGCCCGACAGTGTGCGCACGAAACGGTCTACCCTTTCGTACAGCTCACTGGACTTGTCGCCCTTGCCCGAAATGATGAGCGGCGTACGCGCTTCGTCGATAAGAATGGAGTCGACCTCGTCGACGATCGCAAAATCCAGATCGCGCTGGACCATCTTTTTCAGGTCGGTTTTCAGATTGTCGCGCAGGTAGTCAAAACCGAGCTCGTTGTTCGTCGCATAGGTAATGTCGCAGTTGTATGCCTGCTGTTTCGCCGCATCGTCCATGCCGGGTACGACCACGCCGACCGTCAGCCCGAGGAAACGGTGCACTTTGCCCATCCACTCCGCATCACGCCGCGCCAGATAATCGTTGACCGTGACGATATGAACGCCTTTCCCCGAAAGCGCGTTCAGGTACGCGGGAAGAGTCGCCACCAGCGTCTTGCCTTCGCCCGTTTTCATCTCGGCGATGCGCCCCTGGTGCAGAGCGATGCCGCCGATGATCTGCACGTGATAGTGCTTCATTTTGAGCACCCTGCCCGCTGCCTCGCGCACAAGCGCAAACGCATCATACAGGATGTCATCCAACGTCTCGCCGTTTTTCAGCCTGCCTTTAAGCACGTCCGTCTGCGCGCGCAGCTCTGCGTCGCTCATGGGCGCGTATTTCGGTTCAAGTTGTTCGACCTTCGTCGCCATCTTGTCCAGCCGTTTCAGCCCCTTTCTGCTTTCGCTGTTAAACAGGTAATTGATCAGTCCCATAAACGCTCCTATGCGCGCGATAAATGCACGCTCAGAATTCTTGTATTTTGCAAACTGCTTTTATTTTACAATATTTTCCTCAAAAAGTAAAAGATTTTCAGACCGTTTTCGCAAATTGCCCTCTTTTTAACCGTATTTTCACCAAAAAAATGACGAAAACGGCTTATCTCTCTTTCTTCCCGCTCGCCGGAAAAATCTTCGCGCGCTCCGCACTGTTTATTTTCTCCGATCCGGCACACTCGCAAACGTAAGCAGATAAACCTGCTTTGCACCCGCACCGAAAAGCGCAGACGCAATGGCGTTCGCCGTCGCTCCCGTCGTCATCACATCGTCGACAAGCACAATCGTTTTCCCGCGACAGAGCTTGCGCTCATGTACGCGAAAACAACCATTCAAATTCTCTGCCCGTTCCCGACGCGACAGTTCTTTTTGCGCGGATGTCTCGCGGACTTTGACAAGCAGTTTCCGTTCCAAAGGTATACCCGTACGCAAAGAAAGTTCCGCCGCCAAAAGTTCGGACTGGTTGTATCCGCGGCGCTTCTTTGCCCGGTTTGTCATCGGCACAAAGGCGAGCAAGTCCGCATCCGAAAACACCGAAACCAGCGTCGGAAGCATCCTCTCGGCAAACGCCTCCGCAAGATATTTTCCGCCTGTCTTGAACTTTTTGACCAAGCGCACAATATCCCCTTCATAAACAAACGCACTGCGGGCGGCAGTATATGTCGGCATCGCGGCTTTGCATTCAAGGCACACCGGATAATCTTCGCCGATCGCCCTGCCGCATTTATCACAGATAAACCCGCTGTTCAAAGGCAATGTATCCAGACAATGTTCGCAGAAATGCCCGTCCGAAAACAAATCTGTCCCGCAGTTCACGCAAGTCAGTCCGCCGCTGAACATACGCTTACCGACCTCCCGCGCGATCAATACAGCCGCACGCCCCGCCTCTTTGACTTTCTCGCCGATTCTGTTTTCCTTTTCGCCGTCCACTGCGTTCCTCCTCCCGCCGCAAAGCCGCGGCGCTCATAAAAACAGGGCCGCCGAAGCCGCCCTGTCCTTTGCGTCAGAGATATTTCGCAAGCGTTGCCGCCATGTCTGTTTTTTCCCAAGGAAATTCTTCCCTGCCGAAATGTCCGTACGCCGCCGTCTTTTTAAAGATCGGCCTGCGCAAGCCCAGTTTTTCAATGATCGCCAGCGGACGGAAATCGAAATTTTCGCGCACGATCTTCGCAAGTTCTTCATCCGAAAGTTTGCCCGTACCAAATGTATTCACGAATACCGAAACGGGATTTGCCACACCGATCGCATACGCGAGCTGCAACTCGCACTCGTTTGCAAGATGTGCCGCAACAATGTTCTTGCAGACGTAACGCGCCATGTAGGCAGCACTGCGGTCCACTTTCGTACTGTCCTTGCCCGAAAACGCCCCGCCGCCGTGCGCACACCTGCCGCCGTACGTGTCGACAATGATCTTTCTGCCCGTCAGTCCGCTGTCCCCTTCGGGCCCGCCGATTTCGAACCTGCCCGTAGGATTGATATAAATTTTCGTGTTTTTATCCAGATATTTTTCGTCGATGACCGCATCGATAACATATTTTTTGATGTCCGCGCGGAGCTGTTCCTGCGAAACAAACTCATCATGCTGTGCGGACACAACGACCGCATCCACGCGTATCGGCGTTTTATCCTCGTATTCTACGGTCACCTGCGTCTTTCCGTCCGGACGAAGGTACGGCAGGGTGCCGTCTTTGCGCACCGCCGCAAGGCGCGCCGCCAGCTTATGCGACAGCTGTGCCGTGAGCGGCATCAGTTCGGGAGTTTCGTCGACGGCATACCCGAACATCATGCCCTGATCGCCCGCCCCGATCAGATCGTACTTATCGCCGCCCTGCTTATGCTCGTACGAATTGTCCACGCCCAGCGCAATGTCCGCGCTCTGTCCGTGAATGGCGGTAATGACTGCCAGCGAATTGTATGAAAAGCCCTGCCCGTGCGTATAGCCGATCTCCCGCACGGTATCCTTCACGATCCTGGAAATATCAACGTAACAGTCTGTGGACATTTCGCCCATGACGAGCACCATGCCCGTCGTGGCACAGCACTCGATCGCAACGCGGGAATTTTCGTCCTTCGCCAGAACCGCGTCCAGCACCGCGTCCGAGATCTGATCGCAAACTTTATCGGGATGCCCTTCGGTCACGCTTTCACTTGTAAAAAAATAGCGCATATCTTCTCCTTCCGCGCCGCAAAAGCCCTCGCCCCGCGCGGATACGTTCAATTTCTTCTGTGATTTGCTTTCTCATTATATATTTTTCGGGCAGAAAAGTCAATGCATTCCGTGATCGCTTTGCAAAAGCGGAAAAATATGTTACAATTTGTCTGCCGCAAAGCGCGTACAATAAAGGCTGCGCTTTGCAAAGCGAGGTCTATGGCATGGAATGCAGGCTTTGCCCGCTCGAATGCGGCGCCGACAGGGATACGGAAAAGGGAATATGCGGCACAGGCAATACACTGCTCGTCGCAAAATACGGGCTTCACCCTTACGAAGAGCCTTGCATTTCGGGAAAGCTCGGCTCGGGAACGGTGTTTTTTTCAGGCTGTGCCCTGCGGTGCGCTTTCTGCCAAAATTTTGACCTTTCGCGCGCAAAACAGGGAAAAGAAATTACCCCCGCACAGCTTTCCGCAATCTTTTGCGAACTGGAAG
>CABQND010000079.1 GCA_902465495.1 uncultured Eubacteriales bacterium | reverse complement strand
GCGCGTACTATGGCGTGCACGTAAAAGGCGCGCCGCAGAGGGCAGAGCCCTCAAATCACGACTTTTTCTTTCGTCAGCTCGAAAGAAAAAGTGTGAATCGGTTTTGGGAGGTATTATGGCAATCCGCAATGTCGTGCAGGACGGAGACGAAGTCCTGCGTAAAAAATGTTTTGAAGTGACGGCTTTCGATGAAAAGCTTTTCCAGCTCCTCGACGATATGAAAGATACCGTCCGCAAGGAAGAGGGCGCGGGGCTTGCCGCGCCGCAGGTGGGCGTTTTGCGCCGCGCCGTGGTCGTGGACGTGAGCGAGGGCTTTTATGAGCTTATCAATCCCGTCATTGTGGAAAGCAAGGGCGAGCAGACGGGCTGGGAGGGATGCCTTTCGGTGCGCGGCAAGCGCGGTGTGGTCACCCGCCCCATGATCGTGAAAGTGGAGTATTCCGACCGCAAAGGCAAGCGCAAAAAGCTTGTTGCGCGCGGATTTTTCGCGCGCGCGGTCTGTCATGAACTTGACCATCTTGACGGCGTGCTGTACACCGACCGCGCCGAGCGCGTCGAACGCGTTCGCGATTGAAGGAGAAGCCCATGAAGATAGCATATGCGGGCGCGCCCGCGTTTTCCGTTTCGCCGTTGCGGGCGATCCTCGAAGCGGGGTATCCGGTTTCTGCGGTCATCACCCAACCCGACAAACCTGTCGGGAGAAAGGGCGTGCTTACGCCCACGCCGCTCAAAGCATTTGCGGCGGAGCGGGGTATTCCCGTATATACCTTTCAAAAGATTCGCGACTGCGCCGACGAGGTGCGCGCAATCGGCGCGGACGTTCTCGTCACTTGCGCGTACGGGCAGATCCTGACGCAGGAAATTTTGGACGCATTTTCGCAGGGTGTGTATAACATCCATGCCTCGTTGCTTCCGCGTTGGAGGGGGGCGTCTCCCATTCAGCACGCCATCCTCGCGGGTGATCGGGTGACGGGCGTCACGATCATGCGCACCGATATCGGCCTCGACACGGGCGACATGCTCCGTGTCGGCGAAACTGCGATTTCGGAGGATGACACGGCGGAAACGCTTGCCTTGCGCCTGACCGATCTCGGCGGAAAGCTGATCGTGGAGGCGCTGAAAGATCTGGAAGCGGGCAGGGCTGTGTTTACAAAGCAGAACGAAGAGGCGGCGACCTTGTGCAAGAAGATCAAAAAGCAAGACTGCGCGCTGGATTTTGAAAAGAGCGCCGATGAATTGTGCCGCCTGATCCGCGCGATGAATCCCGAGCCCTTGGCATTTACGCGTCTGCACGGCAAACTGGTCAATGTTTTTTTTGCCGAAGCTTTGGACGATAATGCCGCAGGCGCGATAGGGGAAGTTGTGCGCGCGGATAAGAAGGGAATATATGTAAAGGCAGGCGCGGGGATATTGAAGATCGTGCAGATGCAACTGGAAGGCGGCAAAAAGCTCTCTGCCTGCGACCTTGTGAACGGCAGGAAAGTTGTTGTCGGCGACGTGTTCGGGAGCGAAGCATGACCAATCCGCTCTACGATCCGTTTGCGGTCCTGCAAAAAGTGTACGGCGGGGGCGCTTTTTTAAAACAGGCGCTCGCGGACACGCCCGTCGAGGAGCTCAACCGAGCGCGCACCGTGCGCATCTGTTACGGCGTGCTGGAAAACGATCTGTATCTGGATCATTGCATCCGCACGTTTGCGCCCAAAAATCCGAAACTTCCCGTGCGGATCCTTTTAAAAGTCGCGCTGTACATGCTTTTATTTTTGGAAAAGCCGAAATACATGGTCACGGACAACGCTGTGGCTCTTTTGAAAAAACTGGGCAAGGGCGGCGCTTCGGGATTTGTGAACGCCTTTCTGCGCGCATTCGACGCGCAGAAATTGAAGTTTCCTGCGGACAAGGTTTCGGCGCTTTCTTTGCAATATTCCTATCCCGTTTTCGCGGTGCGAAAGCTCCTTGCCGAATACGGAAAGGATACAGAGGAAATTATGCGCCATCGTCCCGCGCGCACGTTCGTGCGCTTTAAAAATGGCGCGGCGGCGGAAAAATACCTCGCGGCGGGAGAATACGAGCCGACGCCCTTTCAAAATGTGTATGCCTTTGCGCATTTTCGCCGCGACGGCGGATATGATGCGGGGGAATATACCTTTCAGTCGGTGGGGTCGGTCGCGATCTGCCATTGCGTCGAATCCGTGGAGTCGATGCTGGACGCGTGTGCCGCGCCGGGCGGAAAGAGCGTGCTTCTTGCGGGAAAATGCGGCAAAGTGACGGCATTCGAACTGCACGAGCACCGCGCACAGCTCATACGGGCGTATGCTTTGCGTATGGGCGCGGGGAATATCGAAGTCGTGTGCCGCGATTCATCCGCGTATGACGAAACGTACAGAGAAAAATTTGACGCCGTGCTTGTGGATGCGCCGTGTTCCGGGTACGGCGTAGTCGCGGAGAATCCGGATATCAAACTGTTCCGCAAGGAAGAAGACATTGCCGCGCTCGCAAACACCCAGCGCGCGATTCTTTGCGCCTGTGCGGAATACGTGAAAGAGGGCGGCGCGCTGTACTATTCGACCTGCTCGGTGTTCGGGGAGGAAAACGACGTGACGGCGGGCGCATTTTTAAAAAGCCGTCCCGACTTTTCGCCGCAGGCGCTCGATTGCCCTTTGGGACATATGCGGAAAAAGTACGGATTGCAGTTTTTGCCGCATTTGTCAATGGGAGCGGGTTTTTATGTCGCAAAATTTATAAGGAGTCGCACATGAAAGAGATCTTGCAGGATGCGTCCCGCGAAGAACTGGATGCGTTGTGCGCGGAAATGGGTGAAAAGAAATTTCGTGCCGATCAGCTGTACCGCGGTCTGATGCAGGGCAAAAAAATTTCGGAAATTCCGGGGCTTTCCAAAGAATTCCGCGCGAGACTTACGGAGCGATTTGAGGATGAGCCCGTGCGCATCCGCGAGGTATTCCGCTCTTCGGACGGCACCGAAAAATATCTTTTTGAGCTTGCGGACGGAAACCTCGTCGAAGGGGTGCTCATGTCCTATAAATACGGAAAAACGCAGTGCGTATCCACGCAGGTGGGGTGCCGCATGAACTGTGCGTTCTGCGCTTCGGGACTGAACGGACTCGTGCGCAATCTCACGGCGGGGGAGATCCTGTCGCAGATTCTCGTCGTCAATGCGCGGGCGGGCGGAGGCGTGGAAAAGCGCGCCGTGACCAACGTCGTGCTCATGGGGAGCGGCGAGCCTTTGGACAACTACGATAATACGGTGCGGTTTTTGAAAAACGTGACGGCGGCGGGCGGCATCTGCATCAGCGCGCGCAATATTTCTCTTTCAACCTGCGGGCTGGTGCCGAAAATGTACGATCTTGCCGAAGAGGGGGTACCCGTCAATCTGACGGTATCCCTGCATTCGCCGACGGATGAGGAACGCGAGCGCATCATGCCCGTTGCAAAGGCGTATAAGATCGCCGATATTTTAAAGGCGTGCGATCATTATTTTAAAAAGACGGGCAGGCGGTACATCTTTGAATATTCCCTCATTGCGGGAGAGAATGCGGACGCGGCGCATGCCGAGCGGCTGATCTCGATTTTGAAAGGCAGACCCTGTCACGTCAATCTCATCCGTCTCAACGAAGTGAAGGAAAAAAACTTGCGCGGCATTACCGAAAAGGATGCGTACCGCTTTTTGGGACTTTTGGAAAAGGGCGGACTGTCGGCGACGTTGCGCCGCCAGATCGGCGCAGATATCGGCGGTGCGTGCGGGCAGTTGCGCGCCGGTTACATCGAAAAGAATGCGGAAGGGACGGGCGAGGCCTGCCCCGAATAAGGAGAATACCATGGGAAAAAAAGTTCTGATCGCGCCTTCTATTCTGTCTGCGGATTTCGCGGCGATGGGGGAGGCGGTACAAAAATTGGAAACGTGCGGCGCGGATCTTCTGCATTGCGACGTGATGGACGGGACGTTCGTTTCGCGCATCACGTTCGGTTCGCAGATGGTCGGAGCGGTGAAAAAGCACACGTCGCTTCCGCTGGACGTGCATCTGATGGTGATCAATCCCATCGATAAGGTCAAAGATTTTGCGGAGGCGGGTGCGGATTATATCACCGTGCACGTCGAAGCGTGCGGCGAGCGGCTGAAAGAGACGCTGGAACATATCCGTTCTTTCGGCGTAAAGTGCGGCGCGGTCATCAGTCCCGACACCCCGTTTTCCGCGGCGGAAAAAGCGATGGAGCTTTGCGACATGTTCCTTGTGATGAGCGTTTATCCGGGGCTCGGCGGACAGAAATTTATCGAGCGTACTTTGCCCAAGGCGGAAGAGGCGCGTAAATTTCTGGATGCGCACGGGCTGGATGCGCGGCTGGAAATCGACGGCGGCATCACCGAGGAGAATGCGCGCCGCGTGATCGATGCGGGCGTGGACGTGCTTGTGGCGGGCAATACCGTATTTAAGGCGGCGGACATGGCAAAGA
>CABQND010000078.1 GCA_902465495.1 uncultured Eubacteriales bacterium | reverse complement strand
AGAATTGCGCGCCGCCGCCTTTAAAAACGTTGTTGTTTTGTTAAATTTGCGTTTCTTGCGAGGCAACAGGCGATTCACAGTCTTGTGAAGGATAACGCCCGAATTCATGACGATAATTGCGAAGGAATGTCGGATAACTTCGATATCCGAGCAATTCGCATACGTGCAAAACAGAATAACCGCGTTTCAGGTAATCGCGGGCAGCATACATTTTTTTCAGCCGAACATATTGCATGATGCCGATGTTCATTGTTTTTGTAAAAGTGTGGCAAAGGTAGGATTTGGAAACAAATAAGTAGTCTGCAATGTTATCGACGGTAACGGGCTTGTCCAGATTCGAGCATATAAAATCAATGGCGCGTTTTACAAGCGGCGGAAAGTCGGATTCGCGTACATCGTTTTCTTCTGTTCCGTAAGTCAGGGTGACAAGGAGTTCGGTCAAGAAAGATGTGAGCAGGGCGTACAGAGGTTCGGGAGCGTAAGTATCGGCATACCCGTCAATCTTCAAAAACAATTCACGTACTGCATCGCCTACTCTTTTTTGCAAACAATAGGGCGCTTTTACTGCGGAAGGTAACAATTCGGGTGCAAAATTGATAACGCAACGTTCGTAATTGCGCTGTGGAGGCACCTGCAACACATGATACATGCCGGGAGGAACTAAAAAAATGGTGTCAGAAGTGAATTCGTATGCCGTATTTTCCACAAGAAAAGTTCCCGATCCATTCATTACGAACAGGATTTCATAGGTAGTATGACAGTGGTTTGTGAACTTTTCGCGGTCTGAAAATTCAGTGCGGCTGTGAAAGAATTCAATGTATTTGTAATTTATGGAATTAAACATGACTTAATTATACATGAAAAAAGCAGAAAATGCAATACAAGTGGGCAATTATTACTATTGCATTCCAAAAAATATATTGTATAATAGTAAAGAGCGATAAAACGGAGCGGAAAATGGAATGCAAGAACGGATCGAGGTTGCCGCCCAGATGTATACCGTGCGGCAGTACACACAGACGGAAAATGATATAGAAAAATCGCTGTACAGGATAAAGCAGATCGGTTATTCTGCGGTGCAAGTATCCGCATTCGGTACATACCGCCCTGAATTTTTGCGTGATGTTTTGCAAGAAAACGGATTGCGAGCGGTGGCGACACATACACCGTACGAGCGCATTCTGTTGGATACGGACACAGTGATCAAAGAGCATAAAATTGCAGGGATCCCTGTAGTCGGCTTAGGGTATCGGCGCTTTATGTCGATCGAAGAAACAGACGCTTTTTTAGACGAGATTCTTCCGGCGGCGCGGCGTATCCGCGATGCGGGGCTGCGCTTTGCTTATCATAATCATCAATGGGAATTTGTTCGGTTTGGTGGTGTGCGTCCGATGGATCGCATTTTGGAACGGACGTCTCCGGAAGAAATAGCGCTGATCGCGGATGCGTACTGGTTGCAATATGCCGGTGTATCGCCGCAGCGTTTTCTGCGAGAAAATGCAGAGAGGATCGCGCTTGTACATTTCAAAGATATGCGGTTAGATGCCGCAGACGGGACGCAAAGATTTGCGGAAGTCGGAGCAGGGAACATTGACCATGACGAACTTGTTTCGGCGATGCGCGAAACGGGTATCGGCTGTGCGGCTGTGGAACAGGATGAATGTTACGGAGAAGATCCCTTTGATTGTCTGCGCCAAAGCCGCGAATATATCAAAAATCGTTATGGCATTTAGGAGGTTGCATGGAAATACGACTGAGTGCGTTTGCGGACGAAGCGTCCGCGGATTTATTGCAGCAAATTGAGACATTGAACAGAGAACGCATTCCGCTCATCGAACTTCGCGGGGTTAATGGAAAAAATGTTGCGGAGTTTGCGGACGAAGAAGCGGTGCGATACCGCGAACAGCTGGATGCCGGCGGGATAGAAGTATGGGCGATCGGTTCGCCTTTGGGAAAAATCGGAGCGCGCGAAGAGTTTGACCGGCACTTAAAAAAAGCGGAACATATATATCGTCTTGCAAATATTTTCGGGACTTCCCGAGTGCGTGTGTTTTCTTTTTACACAAATGCGCCCGAACGCGACGAAGCGGAAGTGTTTGCGCGGATGCGTGCAATGTCAGAACTTGCAAAGGATTACGGCGTAACCCTTTTTCACGAAAACGAAAAGGGGATTTACGGAGATCTTCCGGTCCGCAATTTGAAACTTTTGAAAAATGTTGCGGGGCTTCGCTGTGTGTTTGACCCTGCAAATTATGTACAATGCGGCGCAGATATTGAAAAAGCATTGGACCTTTTGGAAGATAAAATAGATTATTACCATATTAAAGATGCTCTTTATGCTGGAGGAGAAGTAGTCCCCGCCGGAAAAGGAGAAGGCCGACTTTCCCGTATGATCGGAGGAATATGTAAGGATACGGTACTTACGCTTGAACCGCATCTTACTGTTTTTGACGGATATGCAAAGATCGATTGTACGCAGCTGCGGCACAAATATCATTATAATTCTTCAAAGGAAGCGTTTGCTGCGGCGGCGCAGGCGCTTCGTGAATTATTGCGCGAAAACTGCTATATGGAGACAAACGGAGTATGGAAAAAGTAAGATTTGGTATTATCGGCGTTGGCAACATGGGCTTCGGGCATCTGAAATTCTTTTATGAAAATAAAATTACAAATGGTGTATGCACGGCGCTTGCCGATTCCAATGCAAAGCGATTGGATGCGGCGAAGGAGGCTTGCCCGGGAAAATATGATTGTTATTCTTCGGGGGAAGAGCTGATCGATTTGGCCGATGTGGACGCGGTGATCATTGCCGTTCCGCACTATCAGCATCCGTCTCTTGCGATTCGTGCGCTGCGGCGAGGTTTGCATGTTGTATGCGAAAAGCCCGCGGGAGTGTACACGAAACAGGTCAAGGAAATGAATGCGGTTGCGGCGGAGAGTAAAGCGCTGTTTACGATGATGTACAACCAGCGTACCAATCCTTTGTATAAAAAAATGCACGAACTGGTCAAAAACGGCGAGATCGGGCAAATCCGTCGAGTGAACTGGATCATAACGAATTGGTTTCGTACGCAGTTTTACTATGATTCGGGTGCATGGCGCGCGACTTGGAAAGGCGAAGGCGGAGGGGTTCTGATGAATCAATGCCCGCACCAACTCGATCTTCTGCAATGGATTTGCGGCATGATGCCGACAAAAGTACGCGCTTTTTGTCAATTCGGAAAATGGCACCGCATGGAGACAGAGGACGATGTCACGGCGTATTTGGAATTTCCGAACGGCGCAACCGGTTCGTTTGTTACGACCACTGCAGATGCACCCGGTACCAATCGTTTTGAGATTTTAGGTTCGCGGGGTAAGATCGTGTGTGAAAAAGATGAGTTAACTGTTTGCCGACTCAAAGAAGATTTACAGGAGTTTTTGAATAATAATCCGAATGCGTTCGCGGAACCGGAGTATAGCGTTGAAGTGATTCCGCAAAACGGCGACAACCCGCAGCATGTCGGCATATTGAACAATTTTGCAAATGCAGTTCTCGGTTTAGAACCGCTGTATGTGGATGGACGTGAGGGGTTGCGGTGTGTCGAGCTGATCAATTCGATGTTGCTTTCCTCATGGCTTGACAAGACCGTAGAATTGCCTGTGGATGAAGATGTGTATCTTGCTGAGTTACAAAAACACATTGACGTATCCCGCGAAAAAGGTACAAAAGATATTTTGATTGATAATTCAATGTCGTTCGGCGGGACAAAATGATCGGTTTTGAGGGGTGCAAAAGATGCGCGCGGTAACTTTGGGAGAAATTATGTTGCGCCTGACGCCGCCGGGAGTAAAGCGCCTGGCGCAGACAGCGGAATTTGAAGTTTGTTACGGCGGTGCTGAGGCAAACGTGGCATATGCGCTTTCACAATTCGGTGCCGAAACAAAATTTGTGAGCAAGGTACCCGAGAACGGGCTTGGCGACGCAGCACTCAATTCGCTTCGCGCCGGAGGTGTGGACACGCATTTTGTATTGCGCGGCGGCGGGCGGTTAGGCGTATATTATCTTGAACGCGGAAGCGCTTTCCGAGCGGGGAATGTTTTGTATGATCGTGCCGGTTCGGCGTTTGCATGTGCACATCCTGAAGAATTTGATTGGGACAAAATTTTTGAAAGCGCGGATTGGTTTCACTTTACCGGCATTACTCCGGCGCTGAGTATAAACGCGGAAGAGATCACGCGTGCGGCTCTTTGGGCAGCAAAGAAATATAAAATTACCGTTTCCTGCGATCTGAATTATAGGGCAAAATTGTGGGATACAGGCAGGGCGCGGCAGGTTCTTTCCTCCCTTTTAAAGCAGGTGGATGTGTGTATCGCTAATAAACATCAGGTAGCAGAGCTGTTCGGAGCATCCGAAGAAGATGCTGCGAAGTATCTTATGAGCAATTATGCGTTTTCGCATGTGGCGCTTTCTGCTCGTCGCACGCTGAGCGCAGCCCGCAATGTTGTGGGCGGCAGTTTGTATGCGGGAGAGGCGCATGTTAGTTCCCGCGAATATGAACTGGAAATGGCAGAGCGAGTCGGCGGAGGGGATGCCTTTGCCGCAGGTATTATTTATGCGTTGGCGAATAATTATTCGTTGCAGCGGGCAATCGATCTTGCAGTCGCGTGCTGTTGTATGAAACATACCATTCCGGGGGACTATTGTCAGTTTTCATTGCAGGAAGTTGAATTGCTTGCAGAAGGTCAATCATTTTGCGGGGTCAAACGTTGAATTTTTCATAGCAAGCATTGTTTTGTCAGGGGAAATTTTTCAATATAATGATCATTACCTCCATAAGATAGAGCGCGCCCGCGCGCGGCCTG
>CABQND010000077.1 GCA_902465495.1 uncultured Eubacteriales bacterium | reverse complement strand
TCTCAATAAGCGCACCCAATTTGTCGCATACCTGCGACCTGAGCGGGTGAATGCGAGCGATTTTATAATATGTGTGCTTTCAATCATCGCGCGCAAAGGGCAGAGCCCTCAACTCACGACTTTTTCTTTCGTCAGCTCGAAAGAAAAAGTGTGAACCGCGTCAGCTCGAAAGAAAAAATATAAACAATAATTTATTCGCGCAAGGAAAATCACACTTTTCCGCCGCGCACCCCTATTTGGCAATCCCTTGCCTTACGGAAAGGGTGAAATTGCGGCATTTATGAAATGCGTGTTCTTTGTTATGCCGCAATGAGGGGAAAGCCGTTCGGGTTTCCCCTGAAACTCACGGAAATTTGTTTCGTCAGCTCGAAACAAATTTCGTGAACATTCAGCTAAGCCCTACGATCTCCCCGTTTTCGTCCACGTCGATGTGTTCGGCGGCCGGATGTTTTCCCAGTCCCGGCATCAACATGATGTTCCCCGCGACGGCGACGATGAATTCCGCACCGCCTTTGACGATGATGTCGCGCACATGCACGGTAAATCCCTGCGGACGCGCCAGAAGTTTTGCATCATCCGAAAGAGAATACTGCGTCTTTGCGATGATGACGGGCAATTTTCCGTAACCGCGTTTTTCGGCGTCGGCGATTTTTTCTTTTGCGATGTCCGAAAACGTAACGCCGTCGCCGCCATAGACATTTTTCACGACGTCGGCGATCTTGGTTTCGATCGGGTCGTTCAGATCGTAAGAATAATGCAAGTCAGTGCTGTTTTGCGCCGCTTTGCAGACAGCTTCGGCGAGCTCTTTGCCGCCTTCGCCGCCTTTTAAGAACACGTCGGTAAACACCGCCTGCGCCCCTGCCCGTTTTACGCCGTCCATGACCGCCTCGATCTCGGCGGACGTATCGCTCGCAAAGCGATTCATCGCGACTACGACGGGCTTGTTGTATACTTTTTGGATATTTTCGATGTGTTTATACAGATTGGGCAAACCTTTTTCGAGTGCTTCGATATTTTCTTCTGCAAGAGCCGCTTTATCGGCGCCCCCGTGCAATTTGAGCGCTTTGACGGTCGCAACGACCACGACGCAATCGGGCTGGATCCCTGCCACGCGGCATTTGGTATCCAAGAATTTTTCCGCACCCAGATCGGCGCCGAATCCCGCTTCGGTGACCACCCAATCGGCAAGCCCCAGCGCGGTATACGTTGCGAGAATGCTGTTGCACCCATGAGCAATGTTTGCAAAGGGACCGCCGTGCACGATCGCGGGCGTTCCTTCCAGCGTCTGCACAAGATTGGGCTTGATCGCATCTTTCAAAAGAGAACACATCGCGCCTTCGGCTTTCAGATCGCGCGCATATACGTATTCGCCGCGGCGGTTTTCGCCCACAATGATGTTGCCGAGGCGACGTTTCAGATCGGCAAGCGAAGTCGCAAGGCATAAAATCGCCATCACTTCGCTCGCGGCGGTGATCTCGAAATGCTCTTCGCGATCCACTCCCTCGCCCTTTTGCCCGACAGTCACGTTGCGCAGAGCGCGGTCGTTCATGTCCAGACAGCGGCGGAAATAAATCTTTTCGGGATCGATATCCAGCTCGTTGCCGCGGAAAATATGGTTATCCAGAATGGCGCAGAGCAGATTGTTTGCCGCCGTGATCGCGTGCAGATCCCCCGTAAAATGCAGGTTGATATCCTCCATCGGCACGACCTGCGCATAGCCGCCGCCCGCGGCGCCGCCTTTGATGCCGAACACGGGCCCCAGCGAAGGTTCGCGAAGCGCAAGGCAAACGCTCTTGCCCAGACGGCTCATACCGTCCGCAAGCCCGATGGATACGGTGGTCTTCCCTTCTCCCGAAGCGGTCGGATTGATCGCGGTTACGAGCACGAGCTTTGCACGGCGCTGTTTGGGCAGTGCGGAAATTTTCGCCTTGTACTTGCCGTAACATTCGATGTCGTCCTCCGAAAGCCCCAGTTTTGCGGCGATCTCGCCGATCCTGCGCATTTTGCACTGTTTTGCGATCTCAATATCACTCAGCATATCCTTCTCCCCGAAATGTATTTCATGCGTGCCCGCCGCAGTCGTGCGGAAGGCGGAGCGTTTCAAACGAAGAAACAAAAACATCGCCCTGTCTTTCAAATCCGAAACGAACAAGGTCGGTATCCCATACGTCCTTTGCGCAGACTTTTTGCACAAATTCGTTGATGCACTTATTGATGAGAGTGCGGAGCATCAGTTCTTTGAACGGACAGAGCGCATCGACGCACAAAAATCCGTCCTCGCCGAGTCCGCCTCCGTATTTGTTTTCACCGTCTGACAAAACATAATGAAAGCGAAAGCCCTCTTTTTTGTCCTCTAAAACCGATAACATAAAAGTATTATACCATAAAATCGGCGCGAACGCAAAAAAAGTTGTGCGTAAGCGCAAATTTATGGTATAATTTTTTTTACAAAAGGTATTGTTATCGCCTTTTTCGCAAAACAAACCTGAAAGGAGCTTTTATGGACGCCGCAATTTCTCAGGCGATCGCGGGCATTCGCTGTCCGTTCCTGGACGTATTTTTCTCGATCTTTACGGCACTGGGCGAAGAATTCATCATCGCCGCGATCATCGCCGTCGTATATATCTGCTTTTCCAAACGCGTCGGCGAACAGGCGCTTGTGACGGTCATGACAGCATCCTGCATCACCGCGGGTGTCAAGAGCGCCGTGCGCAGGCTCCGCCCCTATGCGGCGGGCGACGTGACGCGCGTAGAGATCGACAATGCCCTCGTGTCGACCATGGACCTGGATGCGGATATGTCCTTCCCCAGCGGCCATGCGACCGCCACGAGCGCATTCTTCGGGACTCTTTCCCTCCGATTCCGCCGACTTGCCGTCATTTTGCCCTGCGTTCTGTTCACGCTTTTGGTCATGCTTTCGCGGCTGTATTTCGGCGTTCACTACTTTACCGACGTTTTGGCAGGGTTAATCATCGGTACCGCCTGCGCGTTCGGTTGGCAGCTCGTCTATTCCAAGTGGTACGGCGCAAGACTGTATGTCTACGCCGCGATCGCCCTGCTCACCCTGCCCCTTCTGTTTATCCCGCGCACGGCGACCCATTCTATGTTCCAGATCTCGGCGATCACTCTCGCCACGGCGGCGGGGCTTTTCATTGAAGAAAAATTCATCCGTTTCGAAGATACTTCGCGCCGGCTGCACAGATTGTTCCGCCTGCTCATCGTGGGCGGGATCGCCGCGGCGATCTTTTTGCCCCTTGAATTTCTCTTGCCCGAAAACGAATGGCTTTCCTTTTTAAAATATTTTCTCACGCTGTTTGCAGCGATGACGCTCGCGCCTTTTCTCTATAAAATATTAAAAATCTGAACAAATCGAGGGCGGCGCGCCGCAAAGATTTGACTTTATACGCGCAAAAAAGTAAAATAATACACGTTATTCACAAAATACATTGAAAATTTGAGGTGCAGTATGGCAGACAAACATGCGGTGACGATGGAAAAGATCGTCAACCTTTGCAAAGCGCGCGGAATTATATTCCCGGGCAGTGAAATTTACGGGGGCATGGGTAACACTTGGGACTACGGCCCCGTCGGCGTGGAGATCAAAAACAACATCAAACGCGCTTGGTGGAGAAAGTTCGTGCAGGAGAGCGACAACTCCTACGGCGTGGACGCTGCAATCCTCATGAATTCGCGCGTTTGGGAAGCGAGCGGACACACCGCATCCTTTACCGACCCGAAAATGGACTGCAAGGAATGCAAGGCGCGTTTCCGCGCGGATAACCTGATCGAAGCGCATTCCAAGGGAAAAGTCAATCCCGACACGATGACCAACGAGGAAATGGAAGCGTACATCGCCGAGCACAAAGTCGCCTGCCCTAACTGCGGCAAGCATAACTGGACGCCCATCCGCACCTTCAACCTGATGTTCGAAACCTCCCGCGGCGTGACCGACGAGAGTCAGAACAAAATATACCTCCGTCCCGAAACGGCACAGGGTGAGTTCGTGAACTTCCTCAACGTACAGAGGACGACCCGCGCCAAAGTGCCCTTCGGCATCGCGCAGATCGGCAAAGCGTTCCGCAACGAGATCACGCCCGGCAACTTCATCTTCCGCACGATCGAGTTCGAACAGATGGAGCACCAGTGGTTCTGCAAAGAAGGCACCGACCTGCAATATTATGAAGAATACAAGCAGAAAGCCAAAAACTTCCTGTTGGGACTCGGATTCAAAGAAGAGCATCTGCGCTTCAAAGATCACGACAAGCTCGCGCACTACGCAAAATCGGCGTGCGACATTCAGTATCTCTTCCCCATCGGTTGGTCGGAACTCAACGGCATCCATGACCGCACCGACTACGATCTCTCCCGCCACCAGGAATATTCGGGCAAAAACATGAACTATCTCGACCCCATGACGGGCGAACATTATATCCCCTACGTCGTCGAGTATTCCATCGGCGCAGACCGCCTCATGCTCGCAGTGCTGTGCGAAGCATATGAGGAAGAGGCATTGGAAGGCGGCGACGTGCGTACCGTCATGCATTTCCATCCCGCGCTCGCAGCCTACAAAGCCGCCGTTCTGCCTTTGCAGAAAAACCTCGGCGAAAAGGCGCGCGAAATTTATAAAAAACTTTCCAAAAAATTCATGGTCACCTACGACGAAGCGGGTTCGATCGGCAAGCGCTACCGCCGTCAGGACGAGATCGGCACGCCGTTCTGCGTAACCATCGACTTCGACACTTTGGAGAACAACACCGTCACCATCCGCGACCGCGATACGATGGCGCAGATCCGCCTCGACGTCGACGAAGTGGCGGCATACATCGAAAAATCACTCGAACATTAATTTTTTGCGGCATTCCGCTCAAATAA
>CABQND010000076.1 GCA_902465495.1 uncultured Eubacteriales bacterium | reverse complement strand
ATAGACGCCACAGACAGGCGCAGCCGAGCCGCTCGTTTATTCAAGCACCCGCCAAAGTGCCATAAAGTCATTTATACGGTATTTTGCTTGCTTGTTAGGTGTAAAATCAGTATAATATTTTTATGCTTCAAAAAGGTGGTAATTGCATGCAAAAGTTCGGTCCTAACCCAAATGAAATATTTCCGAATAAAAAAATTCCGAGTCTTTGTTATATTAAAAATGTGATTACAAGACCGAATATAATTGTCGGTGACTATACATACTACGACGATATCGACGGTGCAGACAAATTTGAAGAACACGTTACTCATCACTATGACTTTATTGGCGATAAATTGATTATCGGGA
Source organism: uncultured Eubacteriales bacterium (assembly GCA_902465495.1). Classification (GTDB taxonomy): domain Bacteria; phylum Bacillota; class Clostridia; order Christensenellales; family Borkfalkiaceae; genus Borkfalkia. The sequence continues at coordinate 5,037 of CABQND010000076.1, read as the reverse complement.
AATTTTGCGCTATCGCCAAAGGTGTTGAATTTATTATGAACGGGGCTAATCACCGTATGAGATCGGTTACGACGTACCCTTTCAATATAATGGGTGGTGGCTGGGAAAAAACTACGCCTAAATTGGAAGATTTGCCATTAAAGGGCGATACGGTTGTTGGCAACGATGTTTGGATAGGGCAAAACGTAACTGTTCTTCCCGGTGTTAAAATTGGCGACGGCGCAATAATCGGCGCAAATTCCGTAGTATCAAAAGATGTGCCGCCGTACTGTATTGTCGGGGGCAATCCCATAAAAAACATACGTAAACGTTTTGACGACGAAACAATAGAGTTTTTATTACAACTGCAATGGTGGAATTGGTCTGCCGAAAAAATATTCGCAAACATTGAATTATTGTGCGATGGCGATATAACTAAAATCAAAAATATTAAATAGAATTCGATTTACGTTACCGACGCTCCCGGAATACGTAATCATATGTTCCGTCCGAATAATTCTCGGGCGCCTCAGGCGCTTCGATCACAGCGCCGACAGGCAAGACCTCATCATAAACGGCATTCCCCGTTCCGCTTTCAAAGCGAATACGGTATTCTTCCTGCCAATCAAGTTCGATGCTATACTGGTTGATCCCGCAGAAATACGCGTCTTTGACAATAGAATAGTAATTTACATCCACTTGGTTGCTTCCGTCATGAAATCCCAAAAGCCCTACAAGTGAGGCGCAGCCGTTCGCGCGCTCGACCATCGAGCCGTCAAAGAGCAAAGTTTCTACGGAATTTCCGTTGTCACCCGTAAACGAAACGTGCGCAACGCGGTGGGTATCCATATGTCCGCAAAGCACCATTACGATGTTTTGATGCTTGGAAATGACCTCTTCCCACAAACGGATCGCGGACATGCCGTCATCCGTTTTGAAGGATTCCGGAGCTCCCGGCTCTCCCGCTTCGAGGATGGTATCGTCTTTCGGATCGAGAAAAGCATGATTGACGATGATCACCTTATAGTCCGAATGCGCCGCGATCACCTCGTTTGCCCAATCCGCAACCGCAGGGCGCACCGCAACTTCCAGCCCCATGAACAGGAATTTCTGTCCGTTGATCTCCATGCGGTAATAGTAGTTTTCCATACTTCCCTCGCGGTACGCGCCGCCCCAACAATCCTGCGCCGAATATTTTTCATACGGGAAATATTCATCAAACATGATGTCGCGCCCATAGCTGGGGTATTCATGATTCCCCGGTACAGGCATGAACGGCACGGTGCCGTCCAAAATGGAAGCGGCCTCGGAAATGGCGGCATACTGTTCGGGCGTGCAGGTATTGACCATATCGCCCACCGAAACGACCAAGCGTATATTCAGCCGTTCGGCATTGTCGCGGATCCAGGTAAAATATTCGCGCAAACGGATCTCAAAACCTTCGTTGATAAATTGCACGTCCGGAAGCACCGCGATGCGGAAATCCGCTTCCTGCAACACGTAATCCTGCATCCAGACTTCATACGTATCAACAGCGACAGGTGCGTTTGCTTTATCGGTAAACTGATTGTTCGCTCCCGGAACGAAGTCATGCAATAATCCCGCTTCTTGTCCCGTCAATTCATAGCGCGCCTGTGCCGCTTCCGCATCCGAAAGTGTATGATCCCACATGCGGATCTCGGCGATCTCTCCGTAAAAAAGGTATCTCGTCTGGCGGAACGAACCGATCTGCAAATAGGTTTCCGAAATAAATTTGCCGCCGTTCGATTCATACAGCTCCAGTTTTTTATCTGCGATCTTGCGGGAAGTCCCCATTTCTTCCATTAAGGTTTCGCCCGAATAGACGGACAGCCGCACGCCGACAAGTCCCGCCTCTTCATCATACAGGCGGCGTATCACCGCTTTATACCATTGCCCGTCGGCGTATGTGCCCGACGTCGTAAGACGCAAATTGGAAGCTTCATTCTCTGCGGTCACTCCGTTTGCTTCAAAATAGAACAACTGACCGCCCGCAAGCACATCGAGATAAAATCCGTTCAACGTCGTATCGACGCTCTTGAAATCACTGATGATCGTTTGCCGCCTCTCAGACGATGTCTTGAACCAAACTTCTGTCGTGTCGGGCGTCTGTTCCAGGATCGTCTCGCTTTCGACTGCGGTATTCCCGTCAAAGACGACACTTTCCGTAATCGCCTGTTCCTCCTTTTCAAACAGATCGAACGTGCGTCCCGTCATAAAGTCCGTCGCCCGAAATTCAAATACCGTCAAAGTTGCGGCCGCAGAAACATATAGTCCTACTTCGCCGTTATCCCCCAAAACACCTTCGCCCGGCAAAGAAAGATCGACATCGATAAAGTCTTTTCTGTATTCCGTTTCCTTGCCGATGATCATCGATTCGACTTGCAAAATGTTGCCGACAATCGAAAACCGCAAGCGGATGCGATCACCATACCCGTATGACAAATAGCCCGTTTCCGCTTCCAATATCTCCTCTCCCCATTTGTTCTCCGCCAAGGAATAGGTACGGATCACCCGCTTGCCATCATCGGTCAGCACATAAATGCCTTTGCTGCCGTCGTGTCCTCGAAATACAACCCCCGCCGAACCTGCATTCAGCGAAATTTCCGCTTCGATCGCCGCATCGTTGAAATTGACGCCCGTAAGCATATATGCCGATACATCGTCCGTCGAAGAGATCGTTCGGATTTCTTCGCCCTCTGCGCTTGCATTCGACACCGTTGCCTCTCCGTCGGTTACATCCCAAACGCCGTCCCCCATTGACGGAAGATAGTATGTATTCCCCGTAACGCTGTCTGTGACTTTGAAGCTGTATACCGCCATTGTGATCGGATTTTTACAAACCAATCCGACCCCGCCTTTTGTCCCCAGTCTGCCGTTGTCCAGCGTTGCGATGTCATATTCTTCCACGTCCGTGTAGTATTCCGTATCTTTTCCGACCAACATCGACTGCACGGTGATCTTATTGTCTTTGACGATCGCTTTGAGGCGCACGCGGCTGCCGTATGTATATGGCGTATAACCGCTGTTGGGTGCATCGATCGAGTCGCCCCAGCCGTTCCCCGAATTGGTCTCATGCATGGAAAAACCATGCGACGCGGATTTTACAATATAAAATCCCTTATACGCGCCGTTGATGCGAAAAGCGATCCCGCCCCATTGCGAATCAATAGAAAATTCCGTTTCCAAAACATAATCGGTAAAATCGACATTCGTGATCCCGTACACCGTAGGATTCTGCGCAAATTTGAAAATGGTTTTCCCGTCGCTCTGCTGCATGTCGCCCGAACCGCGAACGATCTCCCATACCGGCTGTACCGTGCTTTGTGATCCGAAATCGGATACATAGGTGTAATCGGAATTCAGATCGCGGATGGTCACATTATATATATTGGCAAGCGAATACTGGAAACAAAATCCGATATACCCCGCCTCACCCAGCGTAGCGGTATCGATGGGTTGATTTTCAAATTCTGTGAAAAATTCACTGTCTCCGTCCACTTTGGTCTGCAAAGTGATATGATCATCTTGTACCGTCACTTTGATCTGTACTTTTACCCCCAAAGCATACGGGGTATAACCCGCTTGTGCCTGTACAATGCTTTCTTCGTCCCATCCGTTGCCGGAAGACTTTGTCTGATGCATTTTGAGCTGGCGATAACTCGTTCCGATCTGGTAAAACCCTTTCCAGTCACCGTTTGCACGATACATGATGCCAAACCACGGACTTTCCAAAAGCTCCATTTCCGCTTCCATCTCGTAATCGGAGAACTGCCCGCCCGTAAATACGATACTGCCGGGATTGGTATAGGAGCGTACCTGCAACGCTCCGTCCGCATATTTCAGATCGGTCGAACCGTGAAAACTGATCCAATCCTGCGTATTTTTCGCAGATACCCCGACCCCTCGCATACCTGCTCCGATAGCTAAACAAAGTATTGCAAGAATGATCAGAACAAACAGCCCGACCATGCGGCGCTTTTGTGTAAAAATCGCTCTATTTTCCATTTTTCCCTCCCGATTTTTAAAAGTATTGACAATTGCTTTTTTTCTTGCTATACTTATCGTAACATACAAAATATTTACAATCAATACGCAAAATAGACGAAAACATACAAATTATTGCATTATGGAGAAATATAAGAGTTTTAGCAGCATCCGAAAAATCGATATCGAAAAATTTGCGGGGCTCGCAAACGAGCTGATCACTCGCATGGAGAATCCGAATACGACTCCTGTTTCCGTTTCCTGCTACGGGATCACCTTTCCCACGCCCGATTATTACATAAAACGATTTCCCACGCGCGGCTATATCCTGGAACATATTCTTTCGGGGAAAGGCTATATCATCGTCAACGATAAAAAATATACCGTGCGGGCAGGCGACACGTACCTCCTCAAACCGGGGCAAAACTGCGAATATTTTTCGGATAAAGATGAACCTTATAAAAAACTATGGGTGAATTTTTCGGGAGAAATCATTTACGATATCATTAAATCTTACAGACTGCAAAGCACTGTTTACAGCGGAGCCGAACTGACCGACTTGTTTACACGGCTGTACGATACCGAAAAAATTTCCATTGACAATTACGATATCTATCCCCAAATCAGCGAAATTTTATTTGCTATGCTGATGCGGTTAGCCGAAACCGTCAAAGGAGAAAAACGCGTCTCCCAAACCGCACGGCTCATTTATTACGAGCTGTTTTATTCCATCGACCGCCCGTTTTCGCTCGATTCGCTCTGCGAAAAGCTTTTTCTGTCCAAAGCGGAGATCATCCGCGAATTTAAAAAGAGTTATGATATGACTCCTTATCAGTTCCTGCTCGCTCGCAAATTGCGCTTTGCAAAGAGCATGCTGGAAAACGACAATGCTTCCGTCAAAGAGATCTCCGAATTTCTTGCCTTTTCCAGTCCTTATCACTTTTCCAACTGTTTCAAAAAACATTTCGGATGCTCGCCTTTGCAATATCGAAAAAATGCGCTCGCCAATCCGAAAATCCAAAATCAATAAAATTATATCTTTGAACATGGATA
>CABQND010000075.1 GCA_902465495.1 uncultured Eubacteriales bacterium | reverse complement strand
TCTTTCCCTACACGACGCTCTTCCGATCTAAGTGCTGTCTTATGCGGCACGACGGATACGGCGCTGGAAGTATTTGCGTCGGGCGCCGTAAGCGCGGGGCAGACAACCGTCAAACTCGCGACGGCGGGCAGGATCTGCGTCGTGACGGAAAAGCCCGTGCCCGATACGAACATCGTCAATTATGCGCACGTCGTGCCCGGGCTGTATTATCCGGGCAGTGCGACGAAATCTTGTGCAAGCTCTCTGCGTTGGTTCCGCGACACTTTTTCGGGCGAATATGCGCAGTTTGACGCGGAAGCGGAAAAGATCCCCGCGGGGTCAGAAGGGCTTCTTTTTCATCCCTATCTGAGCGGCGAATTGACGCCGTATGCCGATCCCGAGCTTCGGGCAAGTTTTACGGGCATCAGCGCGACGCATACGAAGGCGCATTTCGCGCGAAGCGTGATGGAAGGCGTTGCGCTTTCCTTGAAGGATTGTAAAAATTATCTGGAGGAGCGCGGCGTGGAGGTTGCAAAAACAGCCTTTATCATCGGCGGGGGAGCGAAGAGCGCGCTTTGGCGCTCGATCGTCGCGGACGCTCTGAATATCTCGCTTGTGCGTACCGAATGCAGCGACAGTTCGTTCGGCGGATGTATGCTGGCAGGGATCGGAGCGGGATTTTTTACCGACTATGCGGATGCCGTGCGGCGGTGCTGTCGAACGGTCGGCGAAACGCATCCCGATCCTGTTCGTACCGAAATCTATGAGAAATTATTCCGCCGCTATAAAAAGACGCAAAAGTTGCTTCGCGAAGCTTTGGAAGACTGACGCTGCGCAAAATAAATAAAGGAAATAGCGATTGCCATGATCCGAATCGCCGTTCTTTTGAAGTTTTATAGAGGGGAAATCAGCCCGTTTGACGAGGCTGCGCTGGAATGTGCGCTGGAAACACCGGATGCGGAGGTCACAGCGCTTGCGATGGCGCCATTGGCGGCGAAAGAAAAACTGGAGTATTTCACGCGTCTGGGCGTAAGGCGCGCAATTCTGCTTTCCGATCCCGCTTATGCGGGTAGCGACACGCTGGCAACATCCAAAACGCTTGCAGAGGCTCTGCGCAGGCTGAAACCCGATCTTGTGCTTTGCGGCAGACAGAGTATGGACGGAGACACGGCTCAGGTTCCGCCCGAAGTCGCACAGCTTTTGGGAATGCGTTTTTATCCTTATGCGCTCGAATACGGTAAATCGGAGATCCGCACCCGCCTCGGCGAGCAAAAGATCGTTTTGCCTGCGGTGATGTCCGTGGAACGCATCCGCATATTGCGTTTTGCAGGTATCCGTTCCAAAGTGACGCCGGCCGAAGTCTGGAACAATGCGCTTTTGGGGCTGGATCCGTCGCAGTGCGGACAGAAAGGCTCACCCACACGGGTTTTGGAAACATACCGCAACGATCGTGCTGAGCGGCATTGCATCTTTTGCGAAAAAGACGCACTCGCGGCGCTCATCGAGACGGGCATGCAAAAAAATTGTATTCCCGCACAGTCGCCGCAGGCAACAAAGAAGATGCATCGCATCTTTGTCGTCGGAGAAGATGTTGCGGTGGCAAAGGGGATCGCCGAACAGGTCATTAGGCTTTCGGACGGGAGCGCGGAAGAGCTTGCCGCAAGATTGCGCGAGGCGGGTGCGGAGGCTGTCCTGTTTTCGGCGACACTGCACAACCGTGTGCTCGCGCCGCAGATCGCTGCAATTCTCGGCTGCGGGCTGGCGGCGGACTGTATCGGCCTGGAAACAGACGGCAAAAATCTTTTTTGTTTTCGTCCTGCCAACAGCGGAGGGATCGTCGCGAAGATCGCCTGCGACAGTGTCCCCGCCATGGCGACGGTGCGCGAGTGCCGCGTGGGCGGCGAGACAATGTTCTGCGTCGGAATGGGAGCAAAAGAGGAGATTCCCCGCATACGTCGCCTTGCAAACGAGTACGGAGCCGAGCTTTGCGCCACCCGAAAGGTCGTGGACGCGGGGCTGATGCCGTATGAGTCACAGATCGGACTTACGGGCAGGATCGTCAGTCCGAAGGTGTACGTTGCTTTCGGCGTGGAGGGAGAAGTCCAGCACGTTGCGGGCATGGAACGGTCGGGGACCGTTATAGCGATCAACAAAAACAAGAATGCAAAAATTTTTAAATACGCCGATTACGGCATAGCGGAGGATATCAGAAATGTTGGATTATAAACTGCGGATCGGGCTGTTACCCGTTCGCCGTTATCTCAAAGTGCCGCCCAAAAACGGCATTTTCGGTGCATCCTGGGCAATCGAAAACAAGAAAAAATGTGTCGATTACATTCGCGAGAACTATGCGGACGATATTACCGAGTTTGTCGATATCGATTTTCTTAACGAGGAAGGCCTGCTGTATCTTGAAAGTGATTGCGACCGTGTCGCGGAGTATTTTCGCGAACGGAAGATCGACGCACTGTTCATCATCAACTGCAATTTCGGGGAAGAAAATGCGGCGGGGCGCGTGGCGCGCCTGCTCTCTCTGCCCACGTTGCTGTGGGGGCCGCGTGACCGGCATTTCGAAAACGCGACCCGCTTTACCGATGTGCAGTGCGGATTGTTCGCGATGAGCAAGCAGCTCAAAAGGAACGGCGTGCGCTTTTCTTACATCGAAAACTGCGACGTGACCGCACCTGTATTCGATCGGGGATTGCGGCAGTTCCTGTCCGTGGTGACCATGCTCAAAAATTTCCGCAATATGCGCGTTTTGCAAGTCGGAACGCGTATTCGGCCGTTTAAATCGGTGATGTACAACGAGTTGGAGCTCAATGAAAAGTTCGGATTGGACGTCGGCATAGTCAACCTTGCGGACGCAGTAAAAGATCTCGAACGTATGTACGCGGAAAAAAGCGAAGCGCTGGAAAAAGATCTCGTCCGCGTGAAAAAAGAATTCGATTGCGGCGATCTTTCGGACGAAAAGCTGAAAAAGATGCTCACGTTCGTGTATTATTATGAAGAGCTGGCGCAGACGCACGGATGCAACGTAATCAGTGCGGAGTGCTGGACGGGTCTGACCGTCGGCTGGGGCGCGACGCCCTGCCTCGCAATGTGTCTTCTTGCCGAGCGCGGGGTTTATGTGACCTGCGAATGGGATATGCACATGACGATCACGAACATTCTGCTGCTTGCGGCGACGCGGGGAAAGGAAAAACCCATTCAGGGCGAGTTTACCTGTCGCCATCCCGAAAACGACAATGCCGAGCTGCTTTGGCATTGCGGTCCGTTCCCGCTCCGCTATAAAGCGGAGGGGTGCGCGCCTTACCTTGTCAACGACAAGCCTTCCTTCCGTTTGCGCGACGGTGAATATACCATTGCGCGTTTCCAGGGCGAGCGGGGCAGATACACGCTTTTGGGCGGCTCTTTCAAAACTTGCGACGGCCCCGAAACATTCGGTACATATATGTGGGCGCAGTTCAAAGATCTTCCCGCCGTTGAACGCAAGCTGATCGAAGGACCGTATATTCACCACATGACGGAGATCCCCGGTAATTACACGGCGGTTTTAAAAGAGTTTTGCCGCTTTGCCGATGGCGTCGATTACGATCCGCTGGAAAAGGAAAATTGAGGAAAATACAATGATCGATCTTTGTGAAATTCTTACCATGGCGGAGAAAGGCGGTTACTGTGTTCCCGCTTTCAACGTTTATAACATCGAAACGGTGCGCGGCGTTCTCAATGCGGCAGAAGAGCTGCGCTCACCCGTCATTTTGCAGGTATACAGTCGCCTTGTCACCAACGGGGAGGCCAACGATCTTGCGCCCGCAGTGCGTGGAGCCGCTTCCCGCGCAAGTGTTCCCGTGTGCTTTCATCTCGATCACGGTGCCGGAGAACGTGAAGTTGTGCGTTCCTTGCGCTTGGGTATGACTGGAATCATGCTCGATGCGTCCGCTGAACCGCTTGAAAAAAACATTGAACTTACACGGGCGGCGGTACGGCTGTGCGATCATGTCGGCGTGCCCGTGGAGGGGGAACTCGGACACGTCGGGAAGACAACGGACGCAGAGACGTCCGAGTATACCGATCCCGACGAGGCGGCGCTCTATGTGCGCGAAACGGGGATAAAAGCGCTCGCAGCAATGGTCGGCACGGCGCACGGAAGGTATAAGCGTTTGCCCGTTCTCGACATCGAACGCATCCGAGCCATTCGCGAAAAGACGGGCGTGCCCGTCGTCTTGCACGGCGGAAGCGGCGTACCCGACGAACAGATACGCCTTGCGGTACAGGCAGGGGTGCGAAAAATGAATTTCAGTACCGATTTGTGCCTGGCGTTTCTCGATGCCTGCCGCGCGCGCGATGCTTCCATCGTCGGCATCGATACGTTCATGCAAGAGCCGATCCGTGCGGTTGAAGAATTTGTAAAGTCGAAGATCCGCGTGCTGGGCGCGGAGGGACGCGCATGAGCCGCCTGTTCGGGCTGGGCGCATGCGTCCTCGACACGCTCATTGTCTGTAAAGAATATCCGCGGGAGGATACCAAACTGCGGGCGGAAAAAGTATTTCGTTCGGGCGGCGGACCGGTCGGAAATGCTCTGACCGTTGCCGCCAAACTCGGACTTTCTTCTGCTGTTATCGGAGTTTTTCCCGAAAATCAGGACGGAGCGTATCTTCTTTCCGATTTTGAAAAAAACAGCGTGGATACGCATTGCGCCGTTACCGTAAAAGGCGCGGCGGCATTCACATCTTTTATTGTGTTGTCCGAATCGGCTGGTACGCGCACTTGCGTATTTGATCGCGGTACCGTCCCCGATGATCCGAAACGATTGGATTTTTCTTCTTTCCGTGCGGGTGATATCCTGCATTTGGACGGAAATTTTTTGCAAAGCGCCATCGCGGCGGCACAGGCGGCAAAACAAGCGGGTGCGCTGGTCAGCATCGATGCGGGCGGGCTGTATGACGGGATAGGCACGTTGCTACCGTATGCGGATATTTTGATACCGTCCAAGGAATTCGCGCTCGGCTTTACGGGTGAAAAGGACGCCGCATCGGCTATTTTGCGACTGAAAAAAATGTTTTCGCCTCGCGTGCTCGCCTTGACGGATGGTGCAAACGGTGGATTGTATCTCGACGGGGATAAAGTGCTCCGCTTCGATCCTGTGCCCGTACATGCGGTCGATACAAACGGCGCAGGGGATACTTTCCACGGCGCATTCCTCGCGGCATATGCCGAAGGGCGGACGGTCGCGCAGTGCTGTGATTACGCTGCCGCCGTCGCGGCTTACAAATGCATGCATAGCGGTGTACGCACCTTTCCTTTGGATCGTGATAACATACAACGTTTCCTTGCATCGCGCAAAGGATAAGCTGTTTGTGAACAGATACCGATCTTTCAGGGAAGATTCATCTGATGCAATTTACTAAATAAAAAACGGCGCTTTTTTACGCGGCTGAAAACAATCTTCGGCCGCGAAAAATTATTTTATTGAATGGAAATTATTTTTAAAAAATAA
>CABQND010000074.1 GCA_902465495.1 uncultured Eubacteriales bacterium | reverse complement strand
CGGTCTCGGCATTCCTGCTGAACCGATCTTCTGATCTAAGTGCTGACGGCGTCGGCGGAGGCGCAGAGCGCGTTCGGCAACGGCAAAGTTTACCTTGAAAAATTTTTAACGGACGTAAAACACGTCGAGATGCAGATCGTTGCGGACGATTTCGGAAACGTCGTGTGTCTTGGCGAGCGCGACTGTTCCATGCAGCGCAAGAACCAAAAGCTGATCGAGGAGAGCCCCTGCGTCGTGCTCAAACCCGAAGTGCGCGAGGAAATGATGCGCTGTGCGGTGCTTGCGGCAAAGACGGTAAATTACACAAGTCTCGGAACAATCGAATTTTTGCTGGATAAGCAGAATAAATTTTATTTTATGGAGATGAACACGCGCCTGCAGGTGGAGCATCCCGTGACGGAATATGTGACGGGCATCGACATCGTGAAATGGCAGATCCGCATTGCGGCGGGCGTGGAGTTCATGTACAAACAGGAAGATATCCGCCTGCGCGGCTGTGCGATCGAATGCCGCATCAATTCGGAGGATGCGCGCATGAATTTTCGTCCCAGTTGCGGCAGGATCAACTTTTTGCATGTGCCGGGCGGGCCGTGGGTGCGGTTCGACACGGCGGTGTACCAGGATTATATGATCCCGCCCTATTATGACAGCATGATCGGCAAGCTGATCGTGTACGCGCGCGACCGCACCGAAGCCATCCGCAAGATGCAGGCGGCTCTGTGCGAGCTGGTCATCGACGGCGTGCATACAAATGCCGAACTTTCGGGCGACATATTGGATACCCCCGAATTCAGGGAAGGTACCTACTGCACCAATTTCCTGGACAAATTCCTGAAAAATTACCGATAAGCGGGCAAAATGCGCCGTTTTTTGCCGCATTGTGCGGTGGTAAGGAGAGAACGCAGTGAGTTTTAATTTCAACGACATAAAAAAATTATTTATCCGCAAGCCGAAGAACACGCTGGAAGGGACCGAGAACAGCGAACAGCCGACGAATGATTCGGAAGCGGCGCACATTCCCGACAAACTTGCGGAAAAGTGCGAAAAGTGCGGGCAGATCGTTTTGTCCGCCGAAATGGAAGAAAATTTTAACGTCTGCCCGAAATGCGGGCACTATAAAAAGATGACAGCCCGCGCACGCATCGGCATGTGCGCGGAAAATTTCAGCGAGCTGTTTGCGGACGTGGAAGGCAAGGATATATTGGATTTCCCCGGCTATGCCGAAAAAATCGCCGCGCTCAGGGAAAAGACGGGCGAGAAGGAAGGCGTGGTCTGCGGCACGGGAGAGATCGGCGGCATGCAATGCGCGATCTTTTCCATGGATTATCGGTTCATGATGGGGAGCATGGGGCACGCGGTCGGCGAAAAGATCGCGCGGACCTTTGAATATGCGACCGAACACAAATTGCCCGTTGTCGGCTTTGTATTGAGCGGGGGCGCGCGCATGCAGGAAGGCATCGTGTCGCTCATGCAGATGGCAAAGACGTCTGCTGCCGTGGCAAAGCACGGAGAGGCGGGGCTTTTATACGTCGCGGTGCTGACCGATCCTACGACGGGCGGCGTTTCGGCATCGTTTGCGTTCGATGCGGACATTATTCTCGCCGAAAAAGGCGCGCTCATCGGGTTTGCCGGGCCGCGCGTCATCGAACAGACCATACGGCAGAAACTTCCCGAGGGCTTCCAGCGCGCCGAACTTTTGCAGGAAAAGGGATTTGTCGACCGCATCTGCGAGCGCAAAGATATGAAAGACACGCTCGCGGCGATTTTAAAACTGCACTGCGCGGAGGTGAGCGAATGAGCGCATACGACATCGTTCTGAAAAGCCGCGAAAAGGGCAGACCCACGGCGGCAAAGTACATCAAAAATATCGTCGAGGATTTTCTGGAACTGCACGGCGACCGCCGCTATGCGGACGATCGGGCGATCATCGGCGGCATCGGGTACGTTGCGGGACGCCCCGTGACCGTGCTCGGCATCGAAAAGGGCGAAGATACCAACGATAAAATCGCGCACAATTTCGGGTGCGCGCATCCCGAAGGGTACCGCAAAGCGGTGCGCCTGATGAAAGAGGCGGAGAAATTTCACCGCCCTGTGCTCTGTTTTGTCGATACGTCGGGCGCATATTGCGGCATCGGCGCCGAAGAACGCGGTCAGAGCGAGGCGATCGCAAATTCCATTTTGGAAATGATTCGTTTAAAAACGCCCACCCTTTCCGTCATCATCGGTGAGGGAGGAAGCGGCGGCGCTTTGGGGCTTTGCGCGGCGGACGAGGTTTGGATCACCGAAACGAGTACCTATTCGGTCATCTCCCCCGAGGGCTGTGCTTCCATTTTGTGGAAGGACAGCGGAAAAGTTGCAGAGGCGGCAGAGCGGCTGCATTTGACGGCGCAGGAGCTTTTGAAGCTCGGCGCTGTGGAGCGCGTCATCGAGGAAAAAGGTTTTTCGACGGAATTTTACGAGGGACTCAAAGCGGATATTGCCGCATTTTTTGCGAAAAAGCGCACCGAAAGCGGAGATGATCTCATTGCCGCACGCTATGCACGCTTTCGCAAGTTTTAACATAGGAGAGAAAATATGATTGCAATTGTGACCGATTCCACGGTCGGCTATTCTACGGCAGACATTGCGAGCCGCGGCGTCGTGCGCGTCGTTCCCGTCAATTATCAGATCGGTGAATGTCTTTTTGAAGAAGGAGCGCTTGACAAGAACGGCGAGTTTTTGCGCCGCATGCAGGGTCAGTCCGTCTGCAAAACGGCACAGCCGGCACTCACGGAATTTATTCGTGCCTTTCGCACGCTTACGGAAAAGGGATACGACGTCATCTGCATCGTGCTTTCGTCGGCACTGTCGGGTACGTGGTCGTCGGCGCGCGTTGCGGCGGCGCAGGCGGGCGGCAATATCCGCGTCATCGATTCGGGCACCGTCGGCTACGGTATGCACCTTCTTGTGGATGAAGCCGTCAACATGGCAAAGGCGGGGCTTGCTTTCGAAGATGTCGTACGGCATCTTGAAAATTTGAAAAAGAAGATCGGCATCGTCTTTTCGGTCGAGTCGCTCGATCGGCTCATTGCGGGCGGACGGCTCAACAACTCTAAGGCGAAGACGACCCTCAATCTGCGCCCCGTGTTTGAACAAAAAGTGAAGATCGTGTTCCGCGAAAATGCGCGCGGCAGCCGCGAACGGCTGGAAGAAATGTGCGCGCTCGTCCCCGCTTCCGCACGGCGGCTGATCGTCTGCCGCTGCGGCGAGGATACGGACGTTTCCGAATTTACACAGATGCTCAAAGCGCGTTTTCCTGCCGTCTATATCCACCAACGCGTGGTGGGGCCGGTTTTGAGTATTCACGTCGGCGAAGGCGCGTTCGGCGTGGCGTATATCGCAAAAGACTGACCGCCTGCTTGCCGAAATTTTTTGCGAGCCTATTTGTAAAGAGGATTTATGCAGCGCAGAATGCTCTATATGCGAAAAACGCCGCTTTCGAGCGCGGCGATCTTATATCTTCTCGTCGCGGGGCTGGTGCTCTTTCCCACGCAGTGGCTGGGCGATCTGTTCTTTGAAAACGAACAGCTCGCGGCATTTTTCGGACTGGGCGTTCTGCGCCTTGTCATGGCGGCGATCATGCTCGCGCTCGCCTTTCACATGGGCATTCGCGGCGCGTTTTTGCCGCAGAAAGGGGAGTGGCGCGCTCTCTTGTTTGCGCTTCCCGCGCTCGTTGTTGCGATCAACAACCTGCCCATCGTCGGGCTTTGCCGCGGCACGGTGGAGATCACGGGCAGTGCGGGCGCCGTCGCGCTGTTTGCCCTGCAATGTTTGGGCGTGGGGCTGTTCGAAGAGGCAGCTTTCCGCGGCGTGCTGTTTCCGTTCGTGCTCGGGTATACGGGCACGGGAACGAAAGGCCGCTTCGTTGCCGTCATCGCATCGAGTGCGGCGTTCGGGCTGTTGCACCTCGTCAATTTGCTGGGCGGTTTTTCGGGCGACGTATTTTTGCAGGTGGGATATTCCTTCCTTATCGGCGCCATGCTCGCGATCTGCACGTTCCGCGGCGCGGGCGCGCTGACGTGCGGCGTCATTCACGCCGTGTTCAATTTTTGCGGGAACGTCGCCTTCGAAACGGGCAACGCAACCTTTTCCGCCGTTTGGTGCGCGGAAGAGATCGCTTTGACGGCGATCGTCGGCGTCGCCGCGGCGGCGTACTTTGCGCTGTTGCTTTTCAAAAGCAAGGCCTCTTGTGCCGATCGTTTTGCGGTGATCCCGCAAACAGACGAAAAAGAGATCGGAAAAGCAGAGGAAAACGCGGGCGAGAGGCAAACGCCCGACGGCGTGGCGCAAGATCGGGAAAAGAAAGAAAACTGAAAATAAAAAATTTTACCGCAGGGCTTTTGCATATAGCAAAAGCCCTGCGGCACTTTTTGGGGTGTAATTTTCGCATAAGGGTTGCAAAAAATTTTTTGTGTGCTACAATAGAATTGATAAAAACAAACAAAATATGTAAAGAATTAAAATTTGTAATTAGAATATTTATAGAATTTCTCAAAAAATTTTTCAGCATACAATTATAATAAAAACCAATTTAAAAGGAGATCGTCTATGAAGCGGGTATTCACAATTTTTTTCGGGGCGGTACTGATTTTTGTCTGCTTTTCGGCATTTAGCGCGTGCGGAGAAGACCCCGAATACGACGTGTACGTCAATTTCTATTGTTATTACGATGAGGTTCGAACTTATGATCAAGTTCCTTTGTCGGATAAGTATGTATGCACGTTCCGCGCCGAAAAGGATGAGAATGCGCAGGGCACGCTGAAATATCGCGAAAAAGGATATTATTATTTTACATATGAAGTGTTTTACAGCACGGGTGTGCCATACGAAATAAACAGCGAAGAAAAAGAGGCGCAAACTATGCGAGCGGTGCCAGATGAAATACATCCGGAACAAAACACGAAATCGGTTTATAAAGAAATCCAGATAATGGGTTCCAAAGGAGCTTTGCTCCGAAAATTTAATCTCGAGATCGAATTTGTTTGGTGATACAGGTCCCTAATTCGCAGTATTTCATTAAGGCGACCAAAATTGTTAAATCCTTATTTAAGGAGGAGAAGTATGAAAAAAAGTATTGTATCGGCAATGATCGCCGCAATATTGTTTGGTGTCTGCCTGTTCAATTTCAGTGCGTGCGATAAAGGCGATCCCGCATACGATGTGTACCTCGTAGTGGAATGCTACTACATGCGTGAAGACACCGTGGAACCGATGTACGGAGATTATTTCCTTGAAAAAAAGATCATTCTCGAAAAAGATGAAATCGTGACCGATTCTTTGGTGGTGCGCACGAAAGGGTATTATCATTTTCGCATTTCTCTCTATCATCACAATATAGACAGGAAAGATCGGGAAGCAAGATACACAAGAATTGACATTGATTGGGAAGACAGGATCTCCGCAGACGTACAAAACGACAAAGAGTCGCCTTATGTTTTTATGCAGGAAGTTCCGATCCACAGTTACCGCGGCACAATCCCTGCCCGCTATGCCCTGCGGCTGAATATCGTGCCGTTTGAAGAGATAGAAGAGGGGGAATACCGCGATAAATTGCAGGAAGAGATGAAGTAGCAAACGTTGTCGGCAAAGACCGACAGAAAAACGGAAAAACAAACAGCCCGCCGCGCAGTT
>CABQND010000073.1 GCA_902465495.1 uncultured Eubacteriales bacterium | reverse complement strand
GCGGCGGCGCGGCGTTTATTATGCAACAATTTCGATACATGACTGTAAAAAATTGTTAATCCGTAACCTCATTAAAAATCGGATCATCGAAAAATTCTTTTAAGGAAATACCCAAGGTAGACGTAAACTGATACAAAAGGTCTAACATAATCTTTTGTTGTTTTCCGTTAAAAACCTGAGAGATGGTAGATTTTGCAATTCCGCCCTCTTTATGAAAATAATACGGAGTGATTTTTCTCTCCTCCATAATTTTACGCAATCTCACAACAACAGCATCAATCATTTTCATTTCTATTTTTCCGCCAATATTCGCAACAATTCAAAAACTATCTGCCTTTTTTCAAACGACACTTTTGCGAACAGTTCCAACATAATATTGATTTACTCTTTTGATAAAATTTCCATAAACTCAAAAATCAATTTCTTTCGGCTTGTCGGTACAGTTGCATATAATGACAGCAACCGCAATTGATCTTCTGATAAATCGTGCTCTTCAATACCGCCATAGAACTCAGCCAAAGTAATCCCCATTGCTTCACAAACACTGACAATTGAATCTCTGCTCGGCGTATATTGTTTTTCATTAAACCAATCATTGATCGTCGTTATATAAATTCCTGTTTCCTTTGAAAGTTTATACTTGGACCATCCCCGTTTTTTCATTAACTCCAAAATTCTTTCCTTAACGTTCATTTACATTTCTCCCGTTATGTAGTGCTACTACTATTAGTTTAACGTGTAACAGAAAAAATATAAGAGGTGTTAAAACCCGTTGTTTTAGTTGTGTTGTAACTATTTTTCTGATATAATATAAAAAATAAAAGATCAGCGCTAAAAAACAATTGATTTTTGCGTGTTTAAATCATATAGGAAATGATATTATGAAAACTTGTTGCCTTACGGGGCATCGTCCAAAGGGGTTCCCTTGGGATTATGCGGATAAAGATTGTATAGAACACAAAAGCTATCTTGCCTTATTGCGAGAAAAAGTTGTTGAACTGATTTCAGAGGGATACAGTCACTTTATTTCAGGCGGTGCGCTTGGCGCAGATTCGGACTTTGCGGAAATTGTTATTGACCTGCGGAAATGCGCTTACCCTGACATTACACTTGAAATTGCAGTCCCCTGCCCCAATCAGGATTTGAAATGGTGCACAAAAGATAAACACCGATACAAGAAAATTTGTAAGGCGGCAAATTCCGTCAATGTTATCAGCGAAAAGTATACTAACTTTTGTATGCAAAAACGAAACGAATACATGGTCGATCTTTCCGATTTCGTGATCGTTGTCTGGAACGGAGAAGCGCAAGGCGGAACATTCAACACTCTGAAATACGCTCAAAAAAAGAAAAAAGAGTATTGTATCCTACGATTGCAAGACTTTATTTAAAATTTTAAAGCATACAACAGTCAAAGTTAAAATCATATTTTTGCAAAAAAGCACCCCGCGCAAAGGCTGTTCGCCTTTGCGCGGGGTGCTTTTTATTCAATTATACGATCAGTTTTTCGTTTTTTGTGCAAGATTTTCCCGCGCGGTTGCAAGCATCAGCTTGATACGGTTTTCCTGATTGACTTTTGTCGCGGAAGGGTCATAGTCGATCGCCACGATGTTCTCGTGTTCATACATCTGTTTGAGTGTGCGGATCGTGCCTTTCCCCGCGATATGATTGGGCAGACATCCGAACGGCTGCGCGCAGACGATGTTATCCGTCCCCGTTTCGGCGAGTGCCGCCATTTCCGCGGGGATCAGCCAGCCTTCCCCCATCTTGACGCCCTGATGAATGACTTTGTCCGCACAGCGGCGCAGATGCTCGAAATCATGCAGCGGCTCAAATCCATACTTTTGCGTCAGTTTGATGATCTTGCGCTGAACGTGCAGAAGATAACGGTACACGATGTCAAAAAGAAAGGTCGCTAAGCTCTTTTTATTGTACAATTTAGCGTCGTTTACATTGTTCACGGCGCAATACATGACGAAATCCATGAGCGCGGGTACGACGGGTTCGCACCCTTCGGAAAGCAAAAACTCTTCCAGATGCGAATTGCCCAGCGGCGAATATTTGACATAAATTTCGCCGACAATGCCGACTTTGACCTTTTCTTCCCCGCTCCGCTTTACCTGCGAAAAGCGTTCGAGCATGGAGCGAATGATCTTTTTATATTTGCGATGTTTCCCCGCATCAAACGCGTCATTGATCACTTTGATGCAGTCTTCCCGCGCCCTGTCCGAAGCCCCTTCTTCGAGCTCATACGGCTTGCATTGGTTATACAATGACATGAGCGTGTCACCGTAAAAGATGCCGAATGCCAGTTTTAAAAGCATTTTTGCGTCCACGGGAAAACCACTGTCTTTTTCCAGCCCAGCAAAGTTTAAAGACACGACAGGCACGTGCGGAAACTCCGCTTTGAGCGCCTTACGAATGAGCGGAATATAGTTGGATGCACGGCATCCGCCGCCCGACTGCGTGATCATCACCGCCGTATGTTCAACGTCATATTTTCCGCTTTTGAGCGCGTCGATAAACTGCCCCGTCACGCAGAGCGCAGGGAAGCAAGTATCGTTATGAACGTGTTTGAGCCCCTCGTCGATTACGGCGCGGGTATCGTTTTTCAAAACCTCGATATCCCAGCCGTCTTTTTTGAGAAAATGGGTGATGATCCCGAAGTGCACGGGCAACATGTCGGGAACGAGGATCTTGTGCGTGGATTTCATTTCCGGCTTAAAGCGCGGATAATCGTCGCGGAAATCGGCGACGGGAGTATCGTTATTTTCTTTCATCTTTGCGCCTCTTCTGTTCTTCGATCGCGGCAAGCATACTGCGCAGGCGAATTTTGACAACGCCGAGATTGTTGATCTCGTCAATTTTGATCTGCGTGTACAGGTTTCCGCTCCGCTCCAAAATGGAGCGCACCTCGTCCGTCGTGATCGCGTCGATACCGCAGCCGAAGGATACGAGTTGCACAAGGTTGACATTGTCGTGGGAAGCGGCATACTCCGCCGCGCGGTACAGACGCGCGTGATACGTCCACTGATTGATGACGCTCACGAGCACCTCTTTCCCTTTTTTAAACACACTGTCCTCGGACAGCACGGCGATCCCCAAAGAGGTAAGCAGTTTTCCGATCCCGTGATTGATTTCGGGGTCGATGTGATACGGCCGCCCTGCCAAAATAACAATGGGTTTGTTTTCCTTGGTCGCAAGATGAATGATCTCGTTGCCTTTCTCTTCGATATCGGCATAATACGCGTTCAACCGCGAAAATCCTTCCGCAAGCCCTTTTTTGATCTGCCGCGCCGAAAGTTTATATTTTGCAAGCGCCTTTTTGAGTGCGCGCACCGTGGATTTTTCGTCGTTCAGATCGACGTACGGCATAATGAAATTCGAATCATTGAGCCGCTCGTTGTTCGCTTTCAAAAGCTCGGGATAATACGCCACGACAGGACAATTATAATGGTTTGTAGAATCGTGTTCGTCGAGGTTGTAACTCTCACACGGATAGAAAATGAAGTCTGCGTTCTGATCCAAAAGGCTTTCGATGTGTCCGTGCGCAAGTTTTGCGGGATAACAGACGGTGTCGCTGGCAACGGTATGCTGACCCTTGAAATACAGGTTGCGCGAAGATTTTTCACTGAGCACGACGGTAAACCCGCACGCCTCGAAAAAGCCTGCCCACAGCGGGAGCTGTTCGTAAAAGCCCAAAGCGACGGGAAGCCCGACCTTGCCGCGTTTTCCCTGCGTACCCGCCACGCTCTCAAAGATGCGATTGTATTTATAGCTGTACATATCCAGCTCGTCCGAATGCGGTTTGAGTCCCGCGCCCTTCTCGCACTTGTTTCCCGAGATGAACTTGCGCCCGTCCGAAAATCCGATGACGTTGACGTTGCAGTGCGACGTACACCCCTTGCAGACATGACTCTTGCTCGTATAGGTAAAATATTTGAGTTCCGCTTCGGATATGAGTGAGCTTTCGCCGCGGATGTTTTCCTTGGCGTAAAGCGCCGCGCCGAACGCCCCCATCAGCCCAGCAATGCCGGGGCGCACGACCTGTTTGCCCGTCTCGATCTCAAAGGAACGCAAAACGGCGTCGTTCAAGAAAGTGCCGCCCTGCACGAGAATGTTCTCGCCCAGCTCGTCCGGCGTTTTGGCACGAATGACTTTATAGATCGCATTTTTTACGATGGACGAAGAGAGCCCCGCGGAGATATCTTCCACGCTCGCGCCCTCTTTCTGCGCCTGCTTGACCGAACTGTTCATAAACACGGTACAGCGGCTGCCAAGTTCCACAGGGTGCTTTGCAAAGAGACCCAGCTTGGAAAATTCATCGATCTCCATGCCCATCGCCTTTGCAAACGTCTGGATAAACGAACCGCATCCCGAAGAACACGCCTCATTGAGCATGATGGAATCGATCGCGCCGTTCTTGATCTTAAAGCATTTGATGTCCTGCCCGCCGATATCGATGATAAAATCCACTTTCGGATTAAAATATACAGCCGCTTTAAAATGCGCCACCGTCTCGACGATGCCGAAATCCGCTTTCAGCGCCGCTTTGAGCATGTCTTCGCCATACCCCGTGACAGCACAGCCGCAAATGCGAATGCGACCACCCGCAAGCGAATAAATTTCGCGCAGCCGTTCGAGCACGATGTCCAGAGGCTGACCGTTGTTGGACTGATAATGTTGATACAAAAGTTTGCAATCAGGCGTGATCAGTACGAGTTTCGTCGTCGTCGAACCGCTGTCGATACCCAGATACGCATCCCCTGCATATGTCTTGATGTCTTCAAATTGCAAATCGCTCGCTTTATGGCGCGCAACAAAAGCCTCATATTCAACGGGGCTTGCAAAGAGCGGTTCGCCCGTTACGATATCGTCGCTCTCTTTTACTCCCGCTATACGGGAAATGATCTCCGAAAGCGGGAGAGCCTGCACATTTTTAGAGTACAGAGCCGCGCCGATCGACATGAAGCAAGGCGCATTGTCAGGAAAGATTGCATGTTCGTCGTCGAGATGAAGGGTCTCCTTGAACGCTCTGCGAAGCCCTTGAATAAAATACAGCGGACCGCCCAAAAACAAAACTTTGCCCTTGATTCTGCGGCCCTGCGCGAGCCCCGAAACAGTCTGATCGACGACCGCCTGGAAAATGCTCGCCGCAATATCCTCCTTGCGAGCACCCTGGTTGAGAAGGGGCTGGATGTCCGACTTTGCGAACACGCCGCATCGCGAAGCAATGGGATATACTTTTTCCGCCTGCAGCGAGAGCTTGTCCATCTCATCCACGGAAATATTCAAAAGAGTTGCCATCTGGTCGATGAATGCGCCCGTACCGCCCGCACAGCTGCCGTTCATGCGCTGTTCGGTGCCGCCTGTGATGAAAATGATCTTTGCGTCTTCGCCGCCCAGTTCCACTGCCGCATCGGCATCGGGATAATATTTGCGGATCGCGGTAAACGCCGCCTGCACTTCCTGCACAAAAGAAACGCCGCTGCGCTCAGCAAGCCCGAGCCCCGCCGACCCCGTGATACAGGCGCAAAACTCCCCGCCGCCGAACTTTTGCTCGACCACGGAAAGCTGTCCCAGCACGCATTCTTTCACGCGCGCAAAATGCCGCTCATAACTCGTATATAAAATTTGGAAAGTTTCGTCGAGCACGCTCACCTTTACAGTCGTCGAGCCGACGTCAATGCCCATAAACATTGCCATATGTTTTCCTTTTTCCGCCTTGTCACTGCAGACAAAGCATAAAATTCTTACTGAATACAGAATATTGTAACATAATTTCATAAAAATTTCAAGAATGTGCAGGCGGAAATGTTTGGAGAGCAAGAATATTTCACAAAATTTCACATTGTAATGCAAGCCAGGGCAAACATACAACCGACCTCGGGCGATTATGCCTCAAATCCTTGCAAAACGGTTCGCGCCGCGCAAAATACTTTGC
>CABQND010000072.1 GCA_902465495.1 uncultured Eubacteriales bacterium | reverse complement strand
GTATGGGGTTATAAAAAAAGAAATAATCCGAACGCTCCGCCGACTAAAATCGGTTTCAGGTTCGGATTATACTCGTTTGGCGCAGAGAAAGGGATTTGTAAGGAGCGCCGCGACGGAACAGCGATCGCTGCGCAAAGCGCCGATCGCGTCACGTTATTTCGATAATGCCTTAGCTTAGAGCAGATTCCGACTTGGCGCGCAAGCGTACGGACGGAATTTTGTTACAAACAAAATTCCCGCCCGATCGCACAATCGCGACAAGACGGGAAATTGGCGCAGAGAAAGGGATTTGAACCCTTGTTACCCTTATGGGGGTAAACACGATTTCGAGTCGTGCGCGTTCGACCGCTCCGCCATCTCTGCAAAAATATAAAGTTAAGTTGCATCAATACGCAAGTATTAGTTTACCGCTTTTCGTAAATTTTGTCAAGAATTTTTAACTTGTATTTTGGAATATGGAAAATAAAGAGTGTTTCACTCAATAAAAAGAAAGTTAAAGTGAAGATTCCATTTAAATGAAATTATAAAGCAGGTTATTTAAAATAAAGCGCGGGACAATTCATTAAAATTGTTGATTTCCGCGGCGGAATGAATTATAATAAATGTAATTGTGATTTATTTACAATTATATCTTCCATAGGGAAAAAGGAAGCGGCGGTAAAATTTATGAGATTGAATGAAAAGGCTGTTTTGTTTGTTCCGGACGGAACAAGCGAGAAAGATGCGTTGTATAGAACCACGCATCTGGCGATCTCAGCGCATCAAGACGACATCGAGTTTATGGCGTATGCGCCGATAGCAGAGTGTTTTGGCAGGAATGACCGATGGTTTAGCGGAGTGGTTGTCAGTGACGGTGCTGGTAGTCCTCGCTCAGGATTGTATGCCGATTACTCTGATGAGGATATGAAAAAAATACGCATTACCGAACAGAAAAAAGCTGCGTATGTTGGGGAGTACAGCGTACAGATTCTGTTAGGGTATCCTTCCAAACAAGTGAAAGATCCGAAAGATCATGAAATTGCGCAGGAACTTGCGCAGATTATCCGAGAGACAAAGCCTCGCTATGTATACACACACAATCTGGCGGACAAGCATGACACGCATATCGGTACGGTGATCAAGGTGATCGAAGCGTTGCGATTATTAAAAGAAGACGAACGTCCGGAAAAAGTGTTTGGCTGTGAGGTGTGGCGTGATTTAGATTGGATGCCGGATGAAGAGAAGGTGTTTATGGATTGCGGCGGGCATCCGAATATAGCGAAATGTTTGTCGGGTGTATTTGATAGTCAGATTGTCGGAGGAAAACGCTATGAGTTAGCGGCGGAGGGACGCCGTCTTGCAAATGCGACTTTTTCGGCAAGCCATGCCTGTGATACATACAGTGCTCTTAATTATGCGATGGATCTTACACCCCTGATGTTGGATAAAGATTTAAAGATGACGGATTATGTCGCAGGATTTATACGTCGTTTTGAAGAAGGGGTTTGTGCGAAATTACTTGAACTATCGGAGAGGTAAGACAATGGATTATAAAAATACACTGATGTGGAAAGAGCTTGGAGAAGCACCGAGTATATTAAAGAAGCTTGCAGAAAAGAACAGTGCGGCGCTTGCCGGGATAGTAAAAGCGTTCGAGGGGAAAAATATTTCGAATATTTATACTGCGGCGCGCGGTACGAGCGATCATGCAATGATATATTTTAAATATATAGAAGAAAGTCTTTTGGGGCTGCCTGTTGCTTCCGGTGCACCGAGTACAGTGACGATGTATGGGGCGCCCTTACGTTTTGCCAATACATTGGTAATCGGGTGTTCACAGAGCGGTAAAGCTGCGGATGTATTGGAAATCATAAAAGCGGGAAATGCGAGCGGTGGGATAACCGTTGCAATCACGAACGATGAAACCAGCCCTTTGGCAAAAACGGCGCAATTTCACTTGTGCTGTTTTGCCGGCGAAGAGAAGAGTGTTGCTGCTACGAAAACATTTAGTGCGCAGTTGTATCTTTCTTACCTTCTCGTTTCCGCATTGCAGGGTAAAACCTGTTCCGATACTGTAGGGGATCGTCTTGCCGAGGCTATTCCTGCGATTGACCGCGCTACGGATTCGATTGTGGAAGATTTTATCAACGCACAGGAATGTTTTCTTTTGGCGAGGGGAGTTTCTTCGGCACTTGCATTTGAATGCGGTTTGAAATTGCAGGAAACTTGTTATATACGGGCGCGAGCATATCATAGTTCCGATTTTTATCATGGGCCGATGGCGATGATCGGTCAAGGAACAAAAGTTATATTATTTGCTTCTAAGCATTCTCTTAGTAAGGAAATGGACTGTGTTCATCGTGAAGATTGTTTAAAATGTGCGCAGAAGATGAAGGAGCTTGGGGCAGACTTATACATTGTGACAGATGATCCGGAAACATATTCGAACTTAAATGCGCATATTGTTTCGGTGCCGGGCATGGATGATGAGCGGTATACAGTATTTGCATTTGCTTTGGCAGCGCAGATGCTTGCGTGCAAGGTCAGTTGTGGTAAAGGTCTTAATCCTGATGCTCCGCGAGCATTGAAAAAAGTTACAGTTACAAAATAAAAGTTACTAAGATTTAAACGGAACTGAAATTTGCAGTTCCGTTTTTTATTATTCAAGAAAAAATAAATCCGAATCCCTCGGTGAATACCAAAAGACTCGGATTAAATAAATTGGTGGGGATGGTAGGGCTCGAACCTATGACCTCATGCATGTCAAGCATGCGCTCTAACCAACTGAGCTACACCCCCGTGGCTACTATAATACTATATCATTTTTGAGGTCGGTTTGTCAAATAAAAACGAGCGGGTTTAACTATGAATTCGATAAAATATTTTAATTTTAGTTTGCGGAGTAAAGAATAAAAAAGAAGGACGGCACACCTTACGATGTGCCGTCCTCCTAAAACAAATGAGAAAAAATATGGGTAGTGAGTATGAACAATTTTAGAAAAGTGGTGATTTGGATCACCGACTTTTTATACGACAATTATACAGGATTCGCGCGTATATGTCAAGCTATTTAAAGAGTATTTTTTGCTTTGTAACTTTTTTAACGGGTACGTTGTTGAGAAAACGTGGCACTGTAATAATTTATATGAAGAAAGTATTTCATGCGCTTGCAAAATTTTAGGGAACGTATTACAATAAAGAATAGGAAAACAAAGGAATAAAAATCATATGTTTAATATCGTATTGGTAGAGCCGGAGATTCCGCAGAACACAGGGAATATCGTACGGACATGTGCGGCGACGGGATGTCGGTTGCATCTTGTTCGGCCGTTAGGGTTTGAAGTATCGGATAAATATTTGAAAAGAGCGGGCTTAGATTATTGGCATTTTGTAGATATACGTTTTTATGATTCAATAGAAGAAGTTTTTGCTGCTTATCCGAAAGCAAATTTTTATTTTTTTTCGACGAAATCGAAAAAGACGCACAGCGATGTGACGTATAAAGAGGGCGATTTTTTGGTTTTTGGAAAAGAAACAAAAGGGCTGGATGAAAATTTGCTTGCAAAGCATTATGAAAGTTGTGTGCGCATACCGATGATCGGAGAAATTCGGTCGCTCAATCTTTCTAATTCTGTCGCAATCGCTGTATATGAAGCGTGGCGGCAGAGCAATTATAAAGAGGGGCAAAAGGAAGGAAAATTGCGTTCTATTTCCATTCAAAATGAAAAAGTATGAGCATTTCTTTGACAAAATGCGAAAAAAAGTATATCATAAATATAGGTAAAAAATTCCGAAGGAGATAACGTTATGAACAAGAAGTCTGTTACCGATGTTGACGTAAAAGGTAAGCGTGTGCTTGTGCGCTGTGATTTCAATGTCCCGATGAAGGACGGAAAAATTACTGACGAAAATCGTATTCAGGGTGCATTGCCTACGATCAAATATTTGATGGAGCAAGGTGCGAAAGTTATTCTTTGCTCGCATATGGGAAAGCCGCATAATGTTTTTGATGAGAAAGTGAAGCTCAACAAGAAAGAAAAGAAAGCGGTAGAGGCATTGCCGGAAGAAGAGCGCGCGAAAGCTACAGAAGAGTACATTGCGAAAGCGAAGAAAAACGATCCGGTGAAACTCACTCTTAAACCGGTAGCGGACAGGCTGAACGAGCTTTTGGACAACAAAGTTGCATTTGCGGCAGATGTTGTTGGTCCGGATGCGGAGGCGAAGGTTGCTGCCTGCAAAGAAGGCGAGTGCGTACTGTTAGAGAACCTGCGTTTCTATGCGGGAGAAGAGGGAAAAGATCTCGAATTCTGCAAAAAGCTTGCTTCTTACTGTGATGTATACGTAAATGATGCGTTCGGAACGGCACATCGTTCGCATGCATCCACGGCAGCAATTGTGGAATATGGTTTGGTTAAGACGGCGGTCTGCGGCTTCTTGATTCAGAAAGAACTGGAAGTTATGGCGGATAGCTTAGATCATCCCGTTCGTCCGTTTGTGGCAGTGCTTGGCGGTGCAAAAGTTGCGGACAAGCTCAACGTTATCAACAACCTTCTCAATAAATGCGATACATTGATTATCGGCGGCGGCATGGCATACACCTTCTTGAAGGCGAAAGGCTATGAAATCGGTAAGTCGCTTGTCGATGATGAAAAGATCGGTTATTGCAAGGATATGATGCAGAAGGCTGCGGATATGGGTAAAACACTTCTTTTGCCTGTAGATACGGTTGTAGCGAAAGATTTCCCGAATCCGATTGATGCGCCGATCGATGTGAAGACTGTCAAAGTGGACGCGATTCCTGCTGATATGGAAGGGCTTGATATCGGGGAAGAGACAAGAAAACTTTTTGCGGATGCGATCAAAGGGGCTAAGACGGTTGTGTGGAACGGACCGATGGGCGTATTCGAAAACCCGACGCTTGCGAAAGGGACGGTTGCGATTGCGCAGGCGATGGCAGACGCGAAAGACGCAACTACGATTATCGGCGGCGGAGACAGTGCGGCTGCGGTGCAGCAGCTTGGCTTTGCTGATAAAATGACGCATATCTCTACGGGCGGCGGTGCATCGCTTGAGCTTATGGAAGGCAAGGTGCTTCCCGGCATTGCTTGCCTCAATGATAAATAAGCAAGTATTTTTAAATGGGGAAACCGACGGACGCGGAAAAAGTGTTGTTTCGGTTTCCCCGAATTTTACCGCAAGAATAGATTGTTGAGCAGGCTTGTGGATGTTCCAAATACGGAGGAGTTTAAATTATGAGAAAACCGATTATTGCAGGCAATTGGAAAATGAACAATACGGCGGCGGAAGGCGTTAAGCTTGTTGAGACGATTAAGCCGTTGGTAAAAGAAGCAAATTGTGATGTTGTCGTCTGTGTTCCTTTCACGGATATTCCCGCAGTTGCAGATGCTTTGAAGGGGAGCAATGTACATCTTGGCGCGCAAAACGTTCATTTTGCAGAAAAAGGTGCTTATACGGGTGAGATTTCTGCGTCCATGCTGAAAGAGTATGGCGTAGAATATGTTATTATTGGACATAGTGAGCGCCGTCAGTATTTTGGAGAGACGGACGATACGGTAAATAAGCGTATGCATGCTGCATTGGCGGCCGGATTGATCCCGATCGTTTGCGTTGGCGAAAGCTTAGAAGAGCGCGAAACAGGCAAGACAGAAGCTGTGCTGGATGTACAGATTCGCGAAGGTTTGAAAGGGCTTGACGATGTATCCAAAATTGTGATCGCGTATGAGCCGGTATGGGCAATCGGAACGGGTAAAACTGCAACAGCGGAACAGGCAAATGAAACGATTGCATTTATTCGGAAGACATGTGCGGAAGTTTTCTGCCCCAAATGTGCTGAAAAAGTTCGTATTCAGTATGGCGGGAGCATGAATGCGAAAAACTGCAAAGAGCTTATGGCGATGCCCGAGATCGACGGAGGATTGATTGGCGGCGCGTCTTTGAAGGCGGAAGATTTCTCAATTATAGTCAATTTCGATAAGTAATTGAATTTAATCAGATAATAAAAACAGGCGGCTGATGTGAAGTGAACCCCAAAGTTTGGACAAAGAATTATTAGATTGTACGGAAATGAGTT
>CABQND010000071.1 GCA_902465495.1 uncultured Eubacteriales bacterium | reverse complement strand
AAAAGCGGCGCCGGGCGCGGTTTTATGTTTTTACTTTATTTTCCTACATAAAATATCCTGCGCAGGGAGGACGTGATCTCCCGCCAGCACTGTGCCAGCGTTTCGTTCGTGAATGCGCCGCAAAAGTCTGTCTCTTCGCCCAGCGTCACCGCTTTTGAAAGATCCGCCCAGGTGTCCACATAATGCGAACAGAGCCGCTCGGGATTATCCAAAAGCAGTACCGCGTTGTCGTACAGATACGGCCGCACCAGCGAAAGAAAATCCGTCTTTTCCGCCGCCTCTTCAAACTCGTCAACAAGTGCGGTAAATTCCTTCATTTCCTTTTTTTCGATGTGTACAAGATAGGAAAACACGAGCTCGTCGCCGCGGATGTTGTAATTGCCGTCCACCGAATAAAACTGAAATCCGTGATCCCCGAAAAAGCGAAAAAACGTCGCGTCCAGCCCGTCGAACAGCGCACTGCGCAGCCAGTGCGCCGCCATTTTCAGCTTGCGGTCTGCGTGATCTATATGATACGTCACGAGCACCTGCATCTCCCGTCCCCTGCCGCGGCGGTTGAATTCGCGCGTTTCCTTTTCTTCCTCGCGCGCGGGGGTATTATCCCGTTCCGTGAGCGGCATTTGCCCGAACGTGTCTTCGATTTTATGCACATCGTCTTCCGAAAACGCGCCCGCCAAGAACATGCAGACGTCCTTGTTAAATAATTTTTCGCGCGCCTCGGAAAGCTCTTCCAAACTCACGCGCTCCAACACCGACGCGCTTCCCAACACCGAACTGATGTAGCGCGAATCAAACCACAGATCGCGCAGGATATCCGCCGCGCGCGTATCGTAAAATTCATATTCGAAAATTTCGTTGCGCACGACGGGCAGAACTTTTTCAAATTCCTCCTCTCCGTATTCGCGCTGGTTGAGCATGGAAAACAGGAGCGAAATTTGCGAAGAAAACACTTCTTTGCGGCACATAAAATTGAAACACATATAATTGACCGCCGTATAGCCCATGATCTCGCTTCCGTTCGCGTTCATTGCGGCGTTGATCTGCTTTGCGCGCATTTTGCCCGCGCGCTCAAAGAACATGTGCTCGACAAAATGATACACGCCCGGCGTGCTCTCGGGCACAAAGGGCAAAACGATGGAGAACGCAACCGTGTTGAGATGCGGCGCCGAAAACGTGAGCAGCGTCGACCCGTTCTGTAAAGCGCTGCGCCGCTCATTTTTAAGTTCCATATATAAACTCCCTGCTAAAATTATCCGTTCCCCGCAGTTTTCACTGCGGGGAACGGACTTTTTTTAAAACTGCGATATCAGACGCAGATAAAATTCCACCGTACGCCAGATCTTTTCGACGGGGATCCGTTCGTCGTTTCCGTGGATGGATGCGCGCTCTTCCTTGGAAAGCGCCATCGCCGAAAAGCGGTATACATGGTCGGAGATCTCTCCGTAATGCCGCGAATCACTGCACGCGAGCATCAGATACGGAGAAACCAGCGCGCCCTGCCAGGTCTGCGAAATCGCGCGCTTCATCATTTCCCAAGCCTCGCCGCGGGTCTCGGACACATTGGAAGGATCCATTCCGTATACGACTTCGACCTTTACCGAATCGTCCGCGATCACTTTTTCCATGTACGATTTTGCGCTCTCCACGCTCTCGCCGCACATGATGCGAAGATTGGCGATCATTTCGGCGCGCGGAGGAAGCACGTTCATGCCTTTGCTCCCGCTCATCTGCGTGAAAGCGACCGTCGTGCGCATGAGCGCGTTCAGTTCGCCGCCGCTCTTTTTGCAGATTTTGTTCAAAAGTCCGCCGAACAGCCAAAGATTTGCAAATATCAAACGATAGGCGAAGCTTGAACGCCTGCCCAGTGTGTCAAACATCTCCTTGGCGGGCTTGGACAGGCGAGACGGGAACGGCTTGCTCTCCGCCCGCGCACAGGCACGGGAAAGCACCCCAACCGCCGTGTGCGGCGGCGGCGCACTGGCATGACCGCCCTTACCTTCCACCGAAAAGCGAAGATTGCACAGCCCCTTTTCGGCAATGCCGATGAGCGCGCAGGGCTCGCTCACTCCCGGAAACACTTTTTCGACGACTGCGCCGCCTTCGTCACAGACGAGCGCGGGGCGAATCCCCTTTTGCCGGAAATATTCCACAATGGTCGGTGCACCGTACCCGTTGGTCTCTTCGTTGCCCGAAAAAGCCAAATAGATGTCATTTTGCGGCACAAAACCATCTTTTATAAGCTGTTCCGCTGCCTGCAATACCCCGTTCAGGGTGCCTTTCGTATCCAGCGTGCCGCGTCCCCAGAGAACTCCGTCCTCAATGATCGCATCGAACGCGGGCTTTTGCCAGAGGGACTGCTCCACCGATACCACATCGTAATGCGCCATCAGAACGCGCGCTTTCGAACTGTCTTTCCCCTTCCAGCGGAATAAAAGCGAGCGCTTGGAAAGTTTTGTAAATTCACACGTTTCGTGTACTTTGGGGAAAAGTCTCGGCAAAAGCGCCTCAAATTTTTCAAATTCCGCATCGTCTTCCAGACTTTCGTCGGTATCGGACACCGTTTTGCACCGTATCATCTCCGCAAGGTCGGATACCGCCTTGTCTTCATCGAACTGCACGGGAAAATCGGGATACGTCTTTTCTTTCTTCGGACGAAAGCGCACGGCGCGGATGACGGGAATGATTACAAACACGAGCAACAGCGCAACGACAATGCCGATCACTGCATAGACCCGGGTCATTTCTGCGCCTCCCCGTCCGAACTTTTTTCCTGCGCATTTTCTTGCTGTTGCTCCGCGGGAGTTTCCTGTCCGCCCAGCCAGCCTTTCTTATACATATAACGGGAAGATGCGAGCGTCACGATCACGCCGACCGGTACCATGACGCCGATCAGTGTACCGGAAAGTTCACCGCTGCCCGTTACGTACGATGCAATGATGAACACCAAAAGCATGAGAACGCAGGGAATAATGGAAATTTTCCAGTTGCGCGAAATATACACGACCGCCATGCCGCCGAACAGAGCGGGCAGAACGTTGTCGAACGCGGGCGCGAGGTTTTCGTTTTCCAAAACGGGCGTAAGGAAACTGATCAGTACCACGCCGAGCACGAGAATGATCATCGTTACAATGGACGAAACGGCGATCGAGATCGTGGAAATGACTTCCGCTTCTTCGGTGCCCTTTTCCACGCCCGCCTGATCCATGCAGTTGAGCGCGCAAGGCACTTTGAGGTTGGAAAGGTTGCCCGTGACAAAACCGAGATAGGTGCCGCCCGAACCGAGCATCGGCGTATACGTAAATGTTTCCACCGCGCCGACCGCACAGTACATCACGATGATCGAGATACCCGACGCAAATACCTTCCAATTTACGCCGACCCCGAAAATCGCCATGCAGATAAACGGATACGAGAGGATAAGCACCGCCGCAACGACGCCCCAAATCCTGCCGTACAAATGCGTATTGTCATCAAATGAACGAAGCGTTGTATTGTTTTTCATACCGAATCCCTCCGATCAACCCAAAAGCATCGTGATCGGCACGGCCGCAGCCATACCCACGATGATGCAAAACGGAAGCGCATAATCGTTGATCCAGCGCCATTTCGTGACTTTGAGAAGCAGTCCGCACAGCGCCATGACCAATGCCGACACCAGGAATACCAGCACGGGGATCCAGCCCGAAGCGCCTTCGCCCACATCGCCGAACACATACCCCAAAAATGCGGAGATCATGCCGAGGAAGAGTGCGTTCATGAAGATCTCGCCCCATTTTTTGTCCTTCTGACGAATGTGCATCAACCCGCGCTGTATCTTTTTGCCCGTGATCAGCGGCAAAAACATCGACACGAGCATGCCGCACGTCATCACCAATGCAACGGTGACGTAGATCGTCGCATCCTCTACGATGCCTGGATACACGGTCTCGGCGGCGATCGTTTCGTAACTGAAACTGCCGATGACCGAAAGCCGAAGCCAAGGCAGCGGAATACCGAGCTTTTGCGAAAGCGCCACAATGCCGACTAAGATGGCAACGGCGGGCGCGATCGTAAAGACTGCCGCGCGCAACATGGTCTTATTGAGAACCGCCTTGGACATTCCGATCTTTACGCCGCGGCGATAAGCACGGACGAGAAAAAACACCGCCTGCGCCACGACGACCGCGAGAATGATCGCGACGATCGTGTACAGAATGGGGGCATTTTTGTTGAACTCGACCGCATTGATTTGGTAGATCATAAAATTGCTCCGATGTGTATTCGCGTGCAAATACTGCCCGCGTCCGTTTTATTATAGCACACGACGCCCCTCATTTCAAGCGATGACCGCATTTTTGTCCTTTTTTGTGGACTTTTCTCCCGTTTTTGTCGCTGTTTTCCGCTATGCCGTGCTTGTTTTCCATCCTTTTGACCTCAATTTTCGTGAATTTAGTTAAATATTTAATTAAATTCTGCTTTAATTCGCGGAAATTGTACACACGTTTGCGTTTTTGTCAATACCTTTTTAAAAATTTAAATATTTAATTTAATCGTGTTAATTTTCGCGTCGCAAAGATATAATGATCCAATTATAAGAGCCGCCGCGCAAACTTATTTGCGCGGCGGCTTAAAAACGGGCGCAGCCGTTCGGCTGCGCCTGTTTTTTTCTGATACGATAAATCGGAATTAAGTTCACTGTGCCTGCGCGATGAGCGCATCGATAAGTTCGGCATTGTAAGAGTACACATAATTGCTGAACGTGGCGCCCGTCTTGCTCAGCGTCTGGAATCCCAGCGCGCCCGCCGTTTCGGAAAGACCGGAAAGCGTCGTGGCCAGCGTTCCGTCGATAAATACGTACGCCGTCGCGCCGTCGCGCACGACCGTAAGGCGCACGCCCTCTTCCGTCTTCATGTTCGCGACCTGCGCAATATCGCCCACCAGTCCCGTGTTGTTCCAGGTATTGTTCAGCCAAGGACGCACAAGATTGTTCGTGTAAGGCGCGACTGCGTTCGTCTGATCGAACAGGATCGCATTGCGCGTCTTCGTCGTGCCGTAAGCCTGGAAAATAATGCCCGCCTGGAAACGCTCGCCGCTGCCCGTACCGTTGCTCACCGCATTTTTGATGACCGCTTCGAACATCACTTTCGTGCCTTCCGTGCCGACCAAATAACAATCCGCATCATATCCTTTGGGAATGCTCACTTCGTGCGATGCCGCGTTGCTCAGGTCGTATTGCGTGCCGTTGCCGCCCGTAAGCGTCGCGCCGCCGATGGACGTGGAAACACCCACTTCGGGAATCTCCACCGTCATTGCCGTGCTGCCCTGCACGCCGTCTGCGCTCACCGTGACCGTCTGTACGCCGCTCACGAAATTTTCATAGACAAACTTCGCTTCGTAGGTGCCGTTCGGCAATACGACGGAATAGTTGCCCTCCTCGTCGGGGGTCGCTTTCAGCTCCGTTCCGTCTTTTGCAAAGACGACTTCCACTCGGGAATAATCGATATCGTACAGATCGTACTGCCGATCGCCCACCGTATAGGTAGCCGATTTGACCGTACCCGTCACGAGCATGCCTTCCGCCACTTCCACGGAGATCGTCACGTCGCCGCTCACCGTGAACGCGACACCCGACGAAATGTCCGCGGGCGCGCCGCCCGTCGTCGCCGTCATCGAAAGCACCGTATAATTTTCCGCCGCCTGAGCAACGACGATCAGCTGTGCGCCTTCATACACTTTGCCGCCGTTTTCGACGGGCTTGCCGTCCGCCGTCATCGTGATCGTCGCATTTTCGACGGGAGGACAGGTCACCGTGTACTCTTCTTTCGCTTCGACCGTCGCCGCAACCGTATACACTTTCGCTTCATTTGCCGCAAAGGTGTACTCATAATCTTTCAGCTGTGTATCCTGCAATACATTTTGCCCGTCCACCGTCAGCGCCGTCAGCTTATATCCCTCTTCCAGTGTCACCTGCACACTGACCTTGTCGCCGAGGCGCAGCGTCCCTTCGGGCACCGTAATGCTTGCACCCGTTTCGGGCTGCGTCGCCTGCACGATGCCGCCCTTGGTCATCGCCGCGATGAGATCTGTATTATAGGAATATTTCCAGTCGCGCACCTGCGCGAAGCCGCCCA
>CABQND010000070.1 GCA_902465495.1 uncultured Eubacteriales bacterium | reverse complement strand
CGCAAGTTTTGCGCGGGCGGCGCTTTAAAATCTTAATTTGGTCATTCTCGCGTGCGCGCGTAATAATTAAGAAAATTGTGTTTTTTTAGAATTTCGTTTGAAAAAAAGCGCAAGATATGGTATAATGTTTTCATTATCAATGGTAAAATCGGGCGTGATTTTTCGTTTGGGAAATACGCCGCATTTTTCACGGAGGAAGCTATGGCGGGAAAGAATTACAGCGCCGAGGACATTAAAATACTCGAAGGGCTGGATGCGGTACGCCTTCGCCCCGGTATGTATATCGGTTCGACGGGCGTTAAAGGCCTGCATCATATTCTATGGGAGATCGTCGACAATGCGATCGACGAAGCGTCCAACGGATTTGCTACGCGCATCGAGGTGCGCCTCAATAAAGACGGCAGTGCGTCGGTAGAAGACAACGGGCGCGGTATTCCGACCGACATCCATCCCAAGACGGGCGTTTCGGGAGTGGAAGTCGTGTTCACGCAGCTGCATGCGGGCGGAAAATTTGACGAGCATAACTATTCTTTTTCGGGCGGCCTGCACGGCGTGGGGGCGTCGGTCACCAATGCGCTTTCCGAATGGCTGCGCGTCGAAGTTTACCGCAAGACGATTTTTAAGATGTCTTTCCATTCCTATTACGATGAAAAGACAGAAAAATTTATGAGCGGTGTACCTTGCGAACATTTGCGTGACACCAAGGAAAAGACGGATAAAACGGGTACACTGGTTTGTTTCAAGCCGGATGCAACGGTATTTGATACCGTAACTTTTAATTTTGAAACGGTATCCAAAAGGCTCAAAGAGCTTGCTTTTCTCAATAAAGGATTGGAGATCAACCTTGTGGACGAGCGCGTGCCTGAGGGAAAAAATCCGATTGTCGTCAACTACAAATTTGACGGCGGCCTGCACGACTTTGCAATTTACCTCAACGAGGGAAAGACGGCGCTGTACGAAAATCCGATCGGATATAAGACCGAAAAGGACGGCATTCTCATTGAATTTGCGATCCAGCACACGAGCGATTTTACAGAAAGTTTGTTTTCCTTCGTGAATAACATTCCGACGCCCGAGGGCGGGTTTCATGAAACGGGGTTTCGTACGGGGCTGACCAAGAGCCTAAACGACGTGGCGCGCAGTATGGGCACTCTCAAAGACAAGGACGCCAACCTCATGGGCGAAGATTTCCGCGAGGGGTTGACGGCGATTTTGTCGGTGAAGATGAAGAACGTGCAGTTCGAGGGGCAGACCAAGACCAAGCTGGGCAATGCCGAGGCGCGCCAGCCCGTAGAAACGGCGACAACCGAGGGCATTGCGGCGCTGTTCAAAGATCCGAAGCTCAAAGGCACGTTTGAAGAGATCATCAAAAAGGCGCAGGCGGCGGCGCGGGTACGAATTGCGGCGCGGCAGGCAAAGGAAGTGGCGCGTGCCAAAAACTCCATTGAAAACCTCACGCTCGTGGGAAAACTTGCGGCATGCACGGGCAAAAAGCCGGAGCTCAACGAGCTCTTTATCGTCGAGGGCGATTCGGCAGGCGGCACGGCGAAACAGGCGCGCATCCGCCAGACGCAGGCAATTTTGCCCCTGCGCGGAAAACCGCTCAACGTAGAGAAAAAACGCATCGATCAGGTGCTCGCGAACGAAGAGATCCGAACCATCATTTCGGCGCTTGGCGCGGGATACGGCGGCGATTTCGATATGGAGGAACTGAAATACCATAAGGTCATTATTCTTTCGGATGCCGACCAGGACGGTATGCATATTCGTTGCATTTTGCTGACATTCTTTTTCCGTTACATGCGCGATTTGATCAATAACGGGAACGTATATATCGGCATGCCGCCGCTGTACAAGGTGTATAAAAAGGATGTCGTGGAATATGCCTACGATGATGAGGAGTTGCAAAAGAAGATCGAGATCGTGGGGAAAGGCTATCAGATCCAGCGCTATAAGGGGC
Organism: uncultured Eubacteriales bacterium; assembly: GCA_902465495.1. Lineage (GTDB taxonomy): Bacteria > Bacillota > Clostridia > Christensenellales > Borkfalkiaceae > Borkfalkia. The sequence continues at coordinate 4,499 of CABQND010000070.1, read as the reverse complement.
TGGGCGAGATGAGTGCGGAACAGCTTTGGGAAACGACGATGGATCCCGCGCGCCGCAATCTTATCCGCGTGAACATCGAGGACGCGGCGGAAGCGGAACAGATGGTCACGGCGCTGATGGGCGACCGTGTGGAAGCACGCAAGGAATTTTTGGCGCAGAACGCGAATTTCAACAAGGTCGATACTTTTATCGACCGCGTAAATATCTGACGGGAGGGCACAAAAGATGGCAAGACGCAAGAACAATAACGAAACGACGCCCCCCGAGCAACCGGAAAGCAGCGGTCAGGTGTTTATGACACCTTTGGAAGAGGTACTGCCCGGCTCAATGCTGCCGTACGCCGAATACGTCATCCTCGACCGCGCACTTCCGCGCGTGGAAGACGGTTTAAAACCCGTACAGCGCCGTATTCTGTACACGATGTACGACATGGGCTTAACGCCCGATAAACCGCATAAAAAGAGCGCTCGTATCGTCGGGGAATGCATGGGTAAATACCACCCGCACGGCGACTCATCGGTATATGACGCGATGGTCCGCATGGCGCAGGATTTCAATATGCGCATGACGCTCGTAAACGGGCACGGGAACTTCGGTTCGGTGGACGGAGATCCCGCCGCCGCAATGCGTTATACAGAGGCGCGATTGGAGCCGCTCGCTCTCGAGCTTTTGCGTGATATCGAAAAGGATACCGTGCGCTTTACCCTCAACTTTGACGATTCCTTAAAAGAACCGGAAACGCTCCCCGGGCGGTTTCCCAACCTTCTCGTCAACGGGGCGTCGGGCATTGCGGTAGGGCTTGCGACCAACATTCCGCCGCACAATCTCGGGGAAGTCATCGACGGCGTCGTCGCCTATATTGACAATCCGAAGATTAAGCTGTTTGAAATGATGAAGTATATCAAAGCGCCGGATTTTCCGACGGGCGGATATATCATTGCGAATGAGCTTGTGCAGGCGTACGAGACAGGGCGCGGGAAAATTACTCTTCGCGCAAAGGTGAGCGTGGAAGAGGGCGACAACGACAAAAAGCTCATCGTTATCACCGAACTTCCGTACCAAGTCAATAAAGCAAAGCTTCTTGCAAAGATCGCGGATCTTCGCGAAGAGAAAAAGGATCTTTTGGGCGGCATTGCGGATATTACCGATGAATCCGACCGTAACGGTATGCGTGCCGTCGTCAAGGTCAAAAAAGACGCAGACGTCGATAAGATTTTAGCGGCGCTGTATAAGTTTACCGATCTTGAATGCACCTTCGGTATCAATATGGTCTGTATTGCGGACGGAAAACCGCAGCAGCTCGGACTTTTGGATATCATCAAATATTACGTCGTGTATCAGCGCGAAGTGGTGCTTCGCCGCACGAAATTTGATCTTGCGCAGGCAAAAGAGCGCTGCCATATTTTGGAGGGTCTCATCATTGCCGTGCGCAACATCGATGAGGTCATCAAGATCATCAAGACCAGCGAATCGGTGCCGGCGGCGCGGCAGCGCCTGCGCGAGCGGTTCGATCTGTCCGAACGGCAGGCACAGGCGATCCTCGATCTGCGGCTCGCGCGCCTGACAAAACTTGAAATTTACAAGCTCGAACAGGAATTGGAAGAACTCAAAAAACTCATTGCCCGCCTCACTGCGATCGTCGAAAGCAAAAAACTGCAGATGGACGTCGTCAAGGAAGAGCTGAAAGAGCTCAAAAAACAGTACAAAGGTGAGCGCAAGAGCAATCTTGTGTTCGATATCACCGACATTAAGGTGGAAAAATTCGACGATGTCCGACCCGTCGAAAAGTGCGTGCTCGTTTATACTGCGGACGATAAAGTCAAAGTCGTCACCGAAAAGAACTTCAATATGTCTGACAAAAACATTACCGAACGTTCGTCCCTTTCGGATATTCTCAAATTGCAGCTTCGCACGCAGACGGATAAGATCGTTTATTCCTTCACCAACTTCGGCAACTGCTATAAGATCGATTTTGAGGACGTGGAACCGGGCAAGCTTAAAGATAAGGGCATGAAGTATTCCGAGCTGTGTCCCGATGCTTTGGAAGGGGAAAAACCCATTGCGTTTTACGAAGTGGGCGAAAAAATGCCGAAGGGAAGTTTGCTCTTCTATTCCAAACTCGGTTATGTCAAAAAGACGGATTGGAAGGAATACAATATTCTCAAATACGCATTCCAGGCCTGCAAAGTTAATGAGGGTGACGAACTCATCGGCATTGAAACGGACGACCCCGAACCCACTACGACGTTGTTCTTTGTCACGGCAAACGGTATGTGCCTGAACGCATACAAGAACGATATTCCGACGCAGGGCAGAATTTCGGCGGGCGTACGCGGCATATCCCTTGCCGAAGGGGACTATGTCGTATTTGCGGGGCAGATCGACGGCGAAGGCGAGATCATCGTCGCGACCAGCGGCAATACCATCAAGAAAGTGATTGCATCGCAAATCGACCCGATGGCACGTTATCGTAAGGGCGTGAAGATCGTCGAGCTTTCCAAAGGTTCGAAGATCGTCTATTCCGATTACGTCACAGAGCCGTATAAATTTGCTGTGCAGATGGACGATCAGACCTTTGTGCAGGCGGATACGGAAGAAAACATCACGATCGAAGACCGCACCACGAAGGGAAAGAACATCAAACTCAAAAAAGGTTGCAAAGCAGTCGGATTCTGGTCGCTCAAATATTTGAAATCCTAAATTTTTTGAAAAGCATAAATAAACGAACGAGCCGCCGCGCAAATTCTTGCGCGGCGGCTCGTTTTTTAGCCGCGCGGTCAAATGCCCGCGCGGCGTTTTATTTTTTGAAAAGAGACGCAAGCCGTTCTATTGCGAGGCGGCAAAGAATATAGATAGAGTAAATTTTAATTTCGGCGCACATGGCAGCAAACGGATTCGTCAATACTTGAAAAAATTCGACAGGTCTTGCCAAATTTTTCGGGTGCGTTGATAGTATAATTAGGTGGAAAGATGAAGATCGGAGTCGTGCGGGGCAAAAGCGCCGCCGCGGCGGTAGGAATCGCCGCATTGATGCTTGCGCTGATTTTGCTTGTACAGTCCACAGGCGCGTATGCCCTGTTTACGGGCGGAACGGTTCGAAAACTCCCGATATACAGCGTGGAGCGCGAGGACAAAAAAATTGTAATTTCTTTTGACTGCGCATGGGGGACAGACTATACGGACGCAATATTAAAAGCACTCGCCGACGCAAACGTGCGCGCCACATTTTTTATGGTCGAATTCTGGGCGGAAAAATACCCCGAATACGTCAAAAAGATCGATGAGGCGGGGCATGAAATCGGAACGCACAGTTCCACGCATTCGTATATGTCCAAACTTTCCGAAGAAGAAATTCGAAACGAATTGAAAACTTCATCGGAAGCGATCACGGCGGTGACGGGCAAACCTGTTGAGGTTTTCCGCGCTCCATACGGCGATTACGACGATCTTTTGATCGAAACGGCACAGAGCATGGGCTTATATACCATTCAATGGGATGTGGACAGTCTGGACTGGAAAGATCTCTCTGCGTCCGATATCACTCTTCGCATAGTCGGAAAGGTGAAGGCGGGCAGTATTATTCTTTGCCATAACAATGGTCTGCACACAGCCGAGGCATTGCCCGCCGTGCTCGATTCCCTGCAAAACAGCGGTTATGAATTTGTTCCCGCGGGGGAACTCATATATCGCGAAAATTTTACCGTTGACGCGAACGGCAGGCAGCACAGCGCGTCCTGAAAAACACCGAAACGCGACAGGATATTTTTGGAGGTACTTATTTTATGAACGGCACGGAGAAGAACAACAAAGTGTTTATCATGGGTGAGATCGTCAGCGAGGCGAGCTTTTCGCATGAGGTGTACGGAGAAGGCTTTTACGAACTTAAAGTTAAGGTGATGCGTCTTTCGGGGCAGGCGGATATTCTGCCTGTGACGGTATCGGAGCGGTTGATCTCCGAGAGGGATCTGAAAATCGGTTCGACGTTGTGCGCATTGGGTCAGTTTCGCTCCTATAACAAGATCGAAAACGGGCGTTCGCGCCTGATGCTGACTGTTTTTGTCCGCGAACCGCTGGATGCGCCGCCCGCAAAAAACCCGAACAGTATCGTATTGAGCGGGTATATTTGTAAGCCGCCGGTATACCGCACGACGCCGTTCAACCGTGAGATCGCCGATCTTTTGGTCGCGGTCAATCGCGCGTATAACAAATCCGATTATATTCCTTGCATTGCATGGGGACGCAATGCAAGGTTCGTCAAAAATTTGCAGGTCGGTGATAAGATCGCGCTTTCGGGGAGAATCCAGAGTCGCGAATATCAGAAAAAAGTCAGCGAATACGAAGTAAAAACGATGACGGCGTATGAGGTTTCCATCTCCAAACTTGCCGCTTTCGACAGTGCGGAGGATTTCGATCTGGACCGCGAGTTTTCTTTGTACACGGGTGCCGAAAATACAGCCGAATATGGGGAATTCGAATAAGATTTTATATTTAAAAAGTTA
>CABQND010000069.1 GCA_902465495.1 uncultured Eubacteriales bacterium | reverse complement strand
GCAGGTATGCGACAAATTGGGTGCGCTTATTGAGAAGCGTGATTCTCAAACGCGCAGGAATTATTCAAAAGAGTTTACGAAATTCTCGGCGCGGTGCTTGCGGATTTTCGTAATATCAGGGCATTGTCCCTTGTTGAACGTGAGAAAACAAAATCAATTCCTTCTTTACAGGAGCTAACATATGGATGTGAAGAACTTGCCCGAAGCGGCAAATTTCATCGAACAAATTATTAACGAAGATTTGGAAAACGGCAAAGTGACGGCCATTCAGACTCGTTTTCCGCCTGAGCCGAACGGATACCTGCATGTCGGGCATGCCAAGAGCATGTTTGTCAATTTTGGTACAGCGCTTAAATACGGCGGAAAGTGCAACCTCTTTTTTGACGACACCAACCCTTCGAAGGAAAAGACAGAGTTTGTGGATGCAATTCGCAATGATATTCATTGGTTGGGGTATGAATGGGCGCGCGAATGTTATGCATCCGACTTTTTTGATACCATTTATGAATATGCGCTTCGTCTCATCGACGAGGGCAAGGCATTCGTTTGCGATCTTTCGGCGGAGGAGATCAAAAATACGCGCGGCACGCTGACCGAGCCGGGTATTGAGAGTCCGTATCGGAACCGCACGCCTGCCGAAAACCGCAAGCTGTTCGAGGAGATGCGGGCGGGAAAATATAAAGACGGCGAAAAATGCCTGCGTGCGAAGATCGACATGGCGTCGCCCAACGTGAACATGCGCGACCCCGTCATCTACCGAATTCTGCATGCGACGCACCACCGCACGGGTGACAAATGGTGTATCTATCCGATGTACGATTACGCGCACCCCATCTGCGATTATTTGCAGGGGGTCACGCATTCGCTCTGTACGTTGGAGTTTGAAGATCATCGCCCGCTGTATGACTGGGTGGGGATTTCGCTCGGATTTTCTCCCAAGCCCCGCCAGATCGAATTTGCGCGGTTGAATCTTACAAATACCGTGATGAGCAAGCGCTACCTCAAAAAACTTGTCGAGGAGAATCTCGTCCACGGCTGGGACGATCCGCGTATGCCGACTCTGTCCGGGCTTCGCAACCGCGGCATTCCTGCCGAGGCAGTCAAAGATTTTTGCTCTCGCATCGGCATCGCGAAGGCGAATTCGGAGTGCGAGTATTCTTACTTTGAAGCGTGTGTGCGCGAATATTTGAACGCGCACGCCGAACGCGCAATGACGGTGCTTTCTCCTTTGAAACTGACAATTACCAATTATGAAGGAGAAGAAGAGCTGGATTTTGATATCAACCAAACGGATGAAAATGCGGGTACTCGCAAGGTCAAGTTCGGTAAACACCTTTACATTGAAAGTTCCGACTTTTCATTGAACCCGCCGCCGAAATATTTCCGTTTGAAAAAGGATGGATATGTTCGCCTGAAAAATGCGTACATTGTCCGCTGCGACGACGTTGTTACCGATAATGACGGGAACGTTTGCGAGATTTTATGCACATATATACCGGAAAGCCATAGCGGAAACGATACGAGCGGCATCAAGGTGAAGGGCGTCATTCATTGGGTGAACGCGGATACTTGTGTGGATGCAGAGGTGCGGCAGTATGAAAGCCTTTTGCGCGATGCCGATTATGCAGGACAGGATTTTTCGGAGAGAATGAACGAACAAAGCGAAACCATTCTTGCGGCAAAGGCGGAGCCCTATCTTACGGCTGCGGCAGACGGCACACCTTTCCAATTGATGCGCACAGGGTATTATAAAAAGTGTACGGAAGGGGAAAAACTTGTTTTGTCGGAAATTGTATCCTTGAAAGACAATTTCAATAAAAAACAGTAAAAATTGCCTGTATGATTTTTTTTGGCGAGCGTGCAGTTGTGCGAAAGGCGATTGACAATTTCATGTTTTGCGGTTATAATAGATACGAAGATGAGATCCGGGGGAGTTCCGGAAATTCGGGAATATAGGGTGATCAACGTGAAAATCTGCAAAAATTGCGGTTATCAGACCGATGATGAAAAGGTGCGTTGCCCGAAATGCGGATATCTTTTTGAAGAAGATATGGACGCCGTGCTGCGCCAAATGAAAGATAATCTGAACAACTATAAGAAAGAGATCGCGATGCAGCAACCTGTTGCCGGGCAATCGGTATCTGTTCCTGCGGCGGTTCCTTCTGTTTCTGCGCAGGAGGGTTTGCCGACTGACAATAAAGGCGCTGCGACCGAAAAAGAGAGGTTTGAACTACTTTCCGAGGTGGCTCAGCTGAAAGGTGAGCTTCGCGCGCTCAGCAGTGAAGTGACGCGCATTCAGGCGCAACGCGATGCGATGCAACAGGCGGTAGTGCAGCCGCAACAGCCCGGGCAGCCGACGACGGTCATTTACGCTCAGCCTTACTCTGGGCAGCAGTCGGCCTATCCGGCGCAGCAGTCGACATATCCCACACAGCAGGCGAATTCTTATCCGAAGAGCTCGAAAGGCATGGCTTATGCCCGGAGCGGCAATCGAATCTTTATTTCGATTGTTTGTATCCTTGCGCTTGCGGCGAGTATCGGCATGTTTTTCATGCAATGGATCGACGGAGGATTTAAGGGGATTGATGCGTTAAAATACCTGTTCGATATGGGCGCACCGGAATTCGGTTCTTTCTTGGATAATACGATCCGCGGTTATGATTTTGCCGGGGTGGCGTTTATAGCGAATATCAGCGAAAAGTTCTGCTATTATGTTGTTCGTTACGGCATTGTCGTTTATGCGGCACTATTGGTATTGGGATTTCCGCTTTTGTTCAGCATGTTCGGACGTGTTAAAATGCGCGGCTGGCATCGTTTCTTTGCGTGGACTTCTTTTATTTTGGCGGCGATCTTATTCGGAATTTTCTGTTGGGTCAGCGGTTTTTCGACAGTGACGAAATGGTTTTTGATCGGAGCTGCGGCAAATTTTGTGCGCTGTTTCTTCCTGTTCTTTTACAGAAGATCGGATAAACTGAAAGGCGGGCTGGAAGGCTGATGCCCAAAGCTCATTGCTGAAATGTGCGCGCCGCTTTTTTAGGAAAAAATATGAATATTGCAATCGATGTTTTTTTTGTGCTGTTTTTGGCACTGATGTTTTTTATCGGATATAAAAAGGGTTTTTTAAATAAAGCGTGGTGGTTGATCGATGTTGCATTGATCGTTGTGATCGGGTTGGCGGTCGTGCCGACTGTCCATCGGGCGCTTTCGGAAAATACTTCTTTAGTCGGCAAGTTGGAGAATTTGTTTACTTCCCTGATCGGAAACGCTACAATTGCCAAGCTTGATGCGGCGGGATTGGCCAGCCTTGTAACAGATATTTTAATTTGGATCGTTTTGGCGATCGTCATTATCATTTTGATGGCGATTGTAAAGCATATTCTTAAAAAGCTCCGCAATTATTCCTTTTTTAAAGTGGTTGACGGAATACTTGGCGGCCTTTACGGCGTGATTATTTCTGTTGCCGTTCTAATGGCGATCGGTGTGATTGTCGAAACCTTTACATGTTTTGCTCCGGTGCAAAGTGCACATGATATTTGTTCGGAAACGTATGTATTTAAGTATATATTCGGAGCAAATCCTTTTGGCGAATATGCGAATGCGCATTTCCCTGTCGGAAGCTGGATTCGTAACCTTCTTCAATAGAGAATAGTTTATTTTTGCCCTGTGTTCTGCACAGGGCTTTATTTTTTGAATTTATTAAAAGAATTTGAAAAATTATAAAAAATTTGCAGAAAAACGCTTTACTAATTTAGCGCAATAAAGTAAAATAAGAAAAGTAAGCCGCGCGAGACGCGGGAAAAGCAAACGGTCGCGAAGGGCGGCAAAAAGGAGAAGAAAAATGAAAAAAATTTTGGCATTGATCTGCACGGTGGCGATGCTCGTGACGGGTATCGCGATGTTTTCGGGGTGCAGTAAAAAGCTGATCGGGTTTGACATCGAACTTGCGCAGGCTGTTGCGGATAAGATCGGTGTGAAACTGGAATGCGTGGAAATCGACTGGAATAATAAGGAAGCGGAACTGGATAACCGCAGCATAGATATGGCTTGGAACGGTTTTACATATACGGAAGAGCGCGATAACGGATATTTTGATGAAGACCGCAACCAGCAGATCGGAGGACTGGATTTTTCGGCAATGTACATGGTGAACAAGCAGGTGGCGATCGTATCCAAAGCCAATGCGGAGAAGTACGCGACGCTGGACGGAATGAAGACGGCGACCAAATTTGTTGCCGAAGAGGGATCTGCAGGATATACTACCATTCAGGAAGTATTCGGCAAGGATCCGACGGGTGCGAAAAAGCAACTCGATGTATTTACGGAAATTTCTTCGGGTACGAGTGAGATCGGTGTGATCGATGCGGTCATGGCGGGATATTATGTAACGGCAGAGACGGGTGCATATCATGATTCGCTTGCGGTCGTGGAGATCGAAAACGTGGAAGAAGAATATTATGCGATCGGTTTCCGTGAGGGGAGCAATCTTCCCGCGGCGTTTAACAACATTCTTGCAGGATTGGTTGCGGATGGCACTTTCGGTACAATCGCGGAAAAATACGGTTTACAGGACGTTGCGATCAGTGACGATTTCGGCACGTACGACGAAAATTATTCCTATCCGACGGACGGGGATTATCAGGCATTGAAAGATGCAGGGAAAATGATCGTAGGCTACACTATTTTTGCGCCTATGGCGTATTACGAAGCGTAAACGGAGATTCCGGATGTTTTTTGATATCATCGGCGAACTGGCGATCGGTTTTTTGACGACGCTCGAGTTGTTCGCTCTTACATTGATATTTGCATTGCCTCTCGGGCTTGTTGTCGCATTCTGCACGATGTCCAAGTTTTTCCCGCTGAAAGCGCTGTTCCGTGTGATCGTGTGGGTGGTCCGCGGTACGCCGCTTATGTTACAGCTTCTCATCATTTTCTATGGACCGGGTTTGATCGGGCTGCCCGCGTTCAGCAATCGCTTTCTGGCGGCGCTGATTGCGTTTGTTATTAACTATGCTTGCTATTTTTCGGAGATATACCGCGGCGGGATCGAGAGTATTTCCAAAGGTCAGTACGAGGCGGGGCAGGTATTGGGCATGACGCGTTCGCAGATCTTTTTTAAGGTCGTGCTGTTGCAAGTGATCAAGCGCGTCCTTGCGCCGATGAGCAACGAGGTCATGACGCTTGTAAAAGACACGTCGCTCGCGAACACGATCTCCGTGGTGGAGATTATCCGTGTTGCGACGACGGTCACGGCTACATATGCGGTGAACATCATTATTCCAATTTTGTATGCAGGGCTTTTTTATCTCGCATTTATCGGCATACTTACAATCGCGTTCGGGCGCGCGGAGAAAAAACTCAACTATTTCCGGGTGTGACATGGCATTTCTCGAAGTCAACAATTATCATAAAAAATTTGGCGAAAACGAGGTCTTGAAAGGTATCTCGTTTTCGCTGGAAAAGGGTGAAGTCCTCGCGATCATCGGCTCTTCGGGCGGCGGAAAGACGACGCTTTTGCGCTGTCTGAATTTTTTGGAGATTCCCGACGAAGGGACGCTGACGCTGAACGGAGAAACGCTGTTCGATGCATCTGAAAAGAAGCAGAATACCGAATCGCAGATCCGCGAAAAGCGTTTGCACTTTGGTCTGGTATTTCAGCAGTTCAATCTTTTTCCGCAATATACGGTCTTTAAAAACATCACTTTGGCACAAACGCTGTTGGCAAAACAGGATATCAGAACAAAGAAAAAGCAATTTCGCGCAGAGCTTGCTTCTCTTTCCAAGGAAGAGCGTAAGGCGCGAAAAGCCGAGCAGAAGCATATTCTTTCCGAGTTGCAGGATGGACTGAAAAAGCGCATTGAAAGTCGAGCGGAAGAACTTTTGGCGCGCGTGGGACTTTCGGAAAAGCGGAATTCCTATCCCTATGAGCTTTCGGGCGGGCAGCAGCAGCGCGTTGCGATCGCTCGCGCTTTGGCGTTGGATCCGGACATATTGTGCTTTGACGAGCCCACCAGCGCACTGGATCCTGAACTGACGGGAGAAGTCCTGAAAGTTATCAAAGGCTTGAAGTCTTCGGACAGCACAATGATCGTTGTCACGCACGAAATGGAATTTGCCAAAAGCGTTGCGGATCACGTGATTTTCATAGCGGACGGCGTGATCGAAGAGCAGGGTACGCCCGAGGAAGTTTTCGAGCATCCGAAGAGCGAAAAGACAGCGGCATTTTTGCGTAAATCTTTGGAACAGGTTTGATGGGACAATGCGATGAAAGGATCTTTGGAAATGACAAAAGTCCTGTATGAAACGTTGCTCAATTGCAGGACAGAGGAAGATCTGGCGGCTCTTCTTGCCGATCTTTGCACGTATCAGGAAGTAGAACAGATGGCGCAGCGTGCGGCGGCGGCGAAACTTCTGATCGAAGGAAAGACATACGCGGAAATCATTGCGCAGACGGATATTTCTTCGGCTACTCTTTCGCGCGTATCCCGCGCTGTGCGTCACGGAAGCGGGGCGTATTCCCGTTTTTTACCAAAAGATTGAAAAGAGGCGGCGAAATGATATGCACCCCAAAAGTTGGACAGACTTTTGGAGGTGCATATTTTTATGGCAA
>CABQND010000068.1 GCA_902465495.1 uncultured Eubacteriales bacterium | reverse complement strand
TTTGCGGCGAGGGCGCAATTTTATTTATTTTAAAACAATTTTTCTTTACGCGACTGACCTTATCAAAAAATGTTTTCACTCTGCCCATTCAAAGTTTTCTTTTCCGGCGGCGAGCTCGAAATGATATTTCACGATTCCGAGATCGATGTCGCCGTAAAAACCGCCCGTACGTTCGGCAAGGACCTTATTTTCTTTTGTGAGCGTAAAATAAAATTTCTGTTGGTTGACCGCTGTCGGCGCAAGGAGCGCAAATTCCACGCCGCGGACAAACCATGCAGGCGGATCTTTTTCCGCTGCGGCGTCCTCAAACGCCGTAACTTGTTCAAATGTCTTGCCGCGATGTGCCTTCCCCTGCGTTTTCCCGTAACCGAGCGCAATCACACATGCAAGCTTTTCTCCTCTTTGGGGGCGAAACTGTTTTTTTACCTGCCGTTTGGAAACAGTGAGCGCCACCCAACAGGTATTGAGTCCCGCTTCCTGTGCGCAAAGCACGAGGCGTTCGCCATAATACCCCGCGCGTTCATTCAGACTTGGCGACTTTTTCCCGAACAGCGCAAAATAATTTTTTACTCCCGAAAAATTGCCGTAATGCGCCATCAGCCCGCCAAACGCTTTCGGCTCTTGGGTAAACAGGCGGATATGCAAATCTCCTTCCGCATTGCAAGCCGCAATTTCCCTTTCCAATTCCGTAAGAACGGCATCGGGAATGGGTTTATCTTCATATTGACGCACGGAATGCCGCTCAAGCATTGCCTGTTCATATTTCATTTTCGTTTCCTCCTAATTCTCTGATTTTCGTATGATCCCCGCAATTCTTTTCCATATAATAATTGCGGATCGCAACACCTTGCCGCACGGCAATATTGTCATGCAAACAGACATAGCCCCGTTTTTCAAAAAAAGGCTTTGCCATTGCGGACGCATACACGCGAAAACAAGATTTGGAGCAAGCGTTTTCCAAAGCGTCGCAAAGCGCGTTCCCTACGCCGCGGCGAAAAAAATCTTTTCGGACGTACAGCCTGTCCAAATAACCGTCCGCGGTCATATCCGCAAATCCCACAATCTCTCCGTCCTCTTCTGCCACGCGCGCATCGTTTTGCAGAAGCGATCCTGCCCACGACGAAACATCCGCCGAAGCCCATGCGTTCAACTGTTCCCTCGTATAGAACGCGCTTGCGCCATATACCGCGCCGCGAAACAGCGAGGCGATCGCAGAGAGATCCTCGGCATTATAGCGCCGAATGGTCATATTTTCCTCCTTTGTACTGTATGCAAACACATGACAATTTTCTTGCCTTAACGAAAGGTTTATGATACAATACATTCAACGGACTTATTTTAGTCCAAATACGCAAAAGAGAGAATACTGCAATGATTTCCGTCTGTTACAGCGGCAACAAACGCGTGTTTCCGGGGCTACTGCTTTCGGTGCTGTCGCTGACAAAATATACCGAGCGCCCCCTGCACATTTTTGTGCTGACAATGGATCTGCACGAAATGCATCCGAATTATCTTCCCTTTTCTGAAAATCAACTCAGCATACTCAATGAAGTTCTGCAAAAGAAAAACCCGGAAAGCCGCGCAGAACTCGTCGATATGACAGAAATTTTCAAGCAATCGCTTGCGGACGGCAAAAACATGAAAAACCATTATACTCCGTACGCACAGCTTCGGTTGTACCTGAACGAACTGGGCTGCATTCCCGACAAGATCATTTATCTGGACATCGACACGATGTGCACCGACGACATCGGAAAATTATATGACATTGACATTTCTTCTTATGAATATGCGGCAGCCCTCGATTATATGGGAAAATTCTGGATCAATCCGCACTACTGCAATTCGGGCGTACTGCTGTTAAACATGCAAGAAATCCGCAAGACGGGTCTGTTTCGGCTTATTCGCGAATTTGTGCATAAGCGACGCATGCTCATGCCCGACCAAAGCGCTCTGCATCGACTCGGCAAGCGCAGAATGTACCTGCCCCGCCGATTCAACGAACAGCGTGGAATACGCAGTGACACCGTTGTCAAGCATTTCTGCCGCGGGATACGTTGGTTTCCCTTTTTTCACCTGTATGATATCAAACAATGGGAACGCGATGCGGTGCATAAAAAGTTGAAGATTTCTTTTTTCGACGATCTCTATGAAGAATATGACCGCATTGCCGCAACACACGATCTGCAAATTTAAGGAGAACGTATGATCAACGTCTGTTATTGCGGGAACCGCAGAATTTTTCCGGGGCTTCTGCTTTCTGTGATGTCCCTTGCAAAGTACACGGAACACGCCCTGAACGTGTACGTACTGTCCATGGATCTGCATGAGCAGAATCCTGCCTTCGTACCGTTTACCCAAAATCAGATGAACGTTTTAAACAAAGTTTTGCAAGACAAAAATCCCGAAAGCCGCGCTATTCAGCTTGACCTGACCGACCTTTACAAACAAAAACTAGCCAAAGGGAAAAACCGAAAAGCGGCGATCTATACTCCTTATGCCCTGCTTCGGCTGTATTTGGACGTCTTGCCCGATATGCCCGACAAGATGATCTACTTAGACGTTGATACTATGTGCACGGACGACATCGCAAACCTTTATGATATCGATATTGAGAATTATGAATACGCCGCCGCGCTTGACTATTTGGGAAAGTTCTGGATCAATAAAAATTATTGCAATTCGGGAGTTCTGCTTCTCAATCTGCCCAAGATCCGCGACACCGGGCTGTTTGATCGCGTGCGGGAACTGGTCTGCAACAAAAAAATGGCTATGCCTGACCAAAGCGCTCTGCACAAATGCGGCAAACTAAGATTGTACTTGCCGGAACGATTCAATGAACAGCGAAATATCAAACCGGACACCGTCGTCAAACATTTTTGCAAAGGTATCAAATGGATCCTGTTTTTCCCTTTCACCTACAATATAAAACAATGGCACCGCGATAAGGTGCATAAAAGATTAAAAATCACCTGCTTTGACGACATATACGAAAAATACGATCTTCTCGCAAAGGAATTTGACTTCTCGAATTAAATCAACAAAAAGCGGCGCAAAAAAGCGCCGCTTTTTTGCGCGAGCGATGCGCTCTGCGCATTATTTCTGCCCTGTAACTTCTGCTGCATCGGTTTCTGTCGATGTCTCTTCGGGCAATTTTTCGTATCGATAATATTCGTATGTATTCAGTTTTGCGCGCTCACACATCGTCTGATATACACGGCGATGCAAATCTTCCTGCCGCTCTTTTTTGCCCAGATTTTCATCCGGATAAAACGGTCCGTCAATGTATACGATTTCCCGCGGTTTGGAAGAAAATCTGCGCTTATGAAATGTCGTCGTCATGACAAACGCAGGCACGCCGCAACGCACGGGATAGCGGAAAGATACATCCGTAAAGGGGCGAATTTTTGTATAATACGGCCAGATCACCCGTTCCGGAAAAACAACAACAGGATGTTTTTCTGCGCGTTTTTCCACCGTGCGCATAAAAGCGACCATGCCGTTCGACTCCGTAGGGATCGGGATAGTACCCAAGGCCATCATCAACCCTTCTAAGCCCGGAAAAGAAACGTTATCGGGATGTACAATGATATAGGACATATGCGGCAACGGAGCTGCGGCAGCGCGGAAAGCGTCCGGAATTGCTTGCGTATGATTGGAGTAAATAAAACATCCGCCTTTATGCTTTTTCAATATTTTTCTATTCACGAAACGGGAACGAAAGCCCACGCGCGTCCAGAATTTCGCAAACGGCATAACAATAAAACGTACAAACACCTGCCGCAAAAAGCGGTCCCACAGACCTTTACGTTCGTAATCGAAATGCTTATCTATTTTCTTCGTTTTTACTCCCGAATGAAAAACCTCGTCGCTTTCATCCCGATAAAAGATGACCCGCTCTTTTTTCATATTGCACCGCCGCAAATTATTGCTTTTCCTGCGCTTTCATACGGCGCTTCCTCTCGCGCCGAAAATTGCCGACGAGATCGTAGACGTTCATGCCGACACCTAAAAATACATAGATATAATACAACAAAAACCGCCAAACAAGCACATACCAAAAGAGAACCGATTCTGCAACAACGGTAAAAGCGAGCATGAATACCGATTCCACCGCACCGGAATTACCGGGCGTGGGGATAAACGCTGCGGCATACGTTGCGTACATAGAAAGCACCATCACCGAAAACAGAAGTGTACCGCCTTCCATTCCCATCACTTCGGTACCGCACATAGCGACAAGTACAAAATACGGAATTATAAACTGAATAATTGGTTCAAACAGACAAAGTACAAATAATAACAGGAACGTCAAAGGCTTTTTATATACAAATTGCGAAAACACGGCAAAATCATCCACCCACTGCCGAATTTTCGTTTCCAATTTGTCTGCGTTTTTAATGATTTTAATTTTATATAAAAGCCGTACAAACAGATTGATAACCCACGATACAGCGCGCGGACAAAACACGATAAACGTCACGAATACGGGAATAAATGCATTGATTCCAAACCCGACCCATCCGCAAATGAGAATGGTGTTGCGCGTGATCTCATTTTCGATCATGCCCAATTTCCCGACACCAAGCCCCATCACAATCGCTGCCACGACGGTCACCGCAAGCATCTGAACTGCATATTTGACCATCGTAATGGACGTGCTTTTACTGCCCGACATTCCGTTTTTATAGAAATAATAAATTTGCATGGGCTGCCCGCCCGTTGCAAACGGAGTGATCGCTTCGTAATATTTCCCGATCAGCGCCACCTTCATATCCTTTGCAATGCCGAGTTTATGCCCGTAGCTTCTGCCTAACAAGGTGTATTTTAGTGTATCTGCCGCATACATGATAATAAACAATCCGACTGCAATCAGCAGATACCACCAATTCATTCCGTCCAGAAGATCGTAAAAAGTCGCACTGTCGCCCTGTTCCAGCGTATTGCTCAATTCAAACAGAAGATAGACCACACAGCCTATGATCAGAAGCGAAACAATAAAACTGATCATGTTCCGGCGCCGTCTTTTTTTCAGATCGTCTTCGCTGTACGCCCCTTCTTTTTTCTCCTTATCGGAAAGAACAGCATCTTCCTGTGCGGCAGTCAATTTTTCCCCTCCGACATCCGAAGTGTCTGAATTTTCCGTATGCAAAACCGCCCCTTCCGCAATCTTTTCGGAAGAGGTGATTTCGCGAGACAGCTCCTGTCCGTCCGCCGATTTACTTTCTTGCGCACTTATACGCAGAGGGTCTTTTTCTTGCATTGTTCTATTCGTCCCGTATGGAAATGCAATCTCATTGTATCATATCGAACCGAATTTTGCCATCGAAACGAAGTGTTTTTTGAAAAATTGTGTAACAAAAAATCAAATTTCACAAGAATTTTCTTTTCATTCTGCAATTTTTACCATCGAGCGCTAATTTTTTCCTTTTTTTTCTCTGGTAAAAGCCATCAGACATAAAAACAACGCCGCAAGTAAAGGCGCGGGAGCCATTAGCAAGAAGGAAGTACGCATGGATGCCTCCCCTGCGACAGCACCCGCAAGGGAAGGAAGGGTTGCCGCCGCAATATCCTGTGAGACAGCAAGCGAAGCGAGCATCCAGCCGCCCGCATGCGGTAAAAAACCGCTTGCGGCTGTCATTGCGCCCGGCGAAAGCATACCCACAAAAAATCCGCACAAAATCGCACACGTGAGCGCCGCACCGTCGAAAGGCAACAACGCCGCAAGAGTATAAGCGGCAAACGCAGCAATTGCCGCACCGATCAGTGCGCGAAACGGAAAACGGTTGCGCTTTTGCAAAACAAACACATAAACCGCTCCGCCCGCCCCCAAACACAGCGCAAAGAGCGCACATCCGATGGAGCCGGCCGACTCAAACCCGAACACGCTTTCCGCAAAAACAGAGATCCATTGATTCATCACAACTTCCGAGCCATATCCGAAAAATACGGCAAGCAAAGCAAAAAGATAAAAGGGACGGAAAGATGATCGAACTCGCTGGCGACATTCCCGCGCGGGCATTTCGGTATGCCAAAGCGCAGCAAACACACCCGCCGGCACGAGTGCGAGAACAAGGATCAGAAAGTTCCAGTTCTGCTGTCCAAACAGTGCAATGTATCCAAGCAACAAAAGAGACAAACCGACCTGCGCCCACGCATACACGGTGTGCAACAAACATATGGAAATTACGCCGCCCGAAGGCAAGCCGTCCGCGACGTTGGACAAAACTACTTCCAGCATTCCGCCCGCAAAAGCAAAAACCGCCGTCGCCGCGGCAATACCTCCATACTCCGCGCCACCAAAAAGATATGGCACGCATCCGTAAAACACAAGCCCGAGGCAACTGAGTGCCGAAGCTATTAGAGCGAGTGTTTTTGCGGGAATGCGGTCGATCAAAAGCATGAGTGTAAGATCCGCACACATTTGCGCCAAAAACCCGACCGCCGTCAGAAGTCCCAATTGTGCATATGTAAAGCCGTAAAGGCGTGCAAAAGGCAAAAATAATAGCGCGGTAACGTTGATCACGATCGCCTGATTGACAACGCCCGCGCAACAAACGCGCCCGCTGCGGCGCGCATTTCCTCCGTTCATACTCACTTCCGCCGTAAAACTGATTTGCTATTATTGTATGCGAAAAAATGCAGAGACGTTCGCATGCGGAACGCTTGACGAAAGCAGAAAATTCTGTTACTATTTCGGTATGGAATACGATCTTTCATCCGTTTTGGAAAAATATAATTTTCAGGCGATCGGAGAACAGAACCCCAAGATCAAACAAATCAAGGGGGTCATTTCGAACACCAAACCCAATCCGCACAAACTGTTTGTCGCGGAAGGGATCTGGCTGCTTTCGTTATGTGAAAAGTTTCACACTCCCATCGACAGCGTCATCCTCTGCCCCGAGCACATCCGCACGCCTGAGGCAATCGCTCTGTGCAAAAAGATTGCCGCGCGCGCAGGTGAGACATACACCGTTTCGGCTAAGACATTCGAAAAAATTTCCGAGCGCGACCGCCCCGACGGGCTGATGGCGCTTGCAAAATTGCCGCAAAACGATCTTTCTTCCTTTCATCCCGCACAGGATGCCGTCATTCTCGTGCTCGACGGCGTGGAAATTCCCGGAAACGTCGGGACAATGATGCGCATGGCGGACGGTGCGGGCGTGGACGCCGTATTTTTATGCAACCGCAAAGCGCGACTTACGCATCCCAAACTGATCAAGGGAAGCCAGGGGGCCGTGCTTTCCGTGCCCTTTTTCGATTTTGAAAGCGTCGCCGCCTGCCGCGCATGGCTGGCAAGCAATGGCTTTACCGTATACCTAGCGGACACCCGCGCAAAGCTGTACTATTATGACGAACCGTTCGGAAAGAAAACGGCACTCGTAATGGGAAGCGAACGCTACGGAATTTCGCGCGAATGGTACGACGGCAATTATCAGATGATCGCCATTCCGATGGAAGGGAGCTGCGACTCTTTGAACGTCGGCGTCGCCGCGACCGTACTTGCCTACGAAGCGGTCAAAAAGAATAAATTTTTGCCGCAAAAGCGCACCCCCGCGCA
>CABQND010000067.1 GCA_902465495.1 uncultured Eubacteriales bacterium | reverse complement strand
ACTTTTATTGTGTGAAAAATTACAGTCGGCGAAATGCAGAAGGACGTACGCCGGTTTTCATTTTAAAAAAGTTGGAAAAATAATGTTCATCGGCAAACCCAAGCAACTCCGATATTTCTTTGACGGAACGAGTCCCTTCTAATATCATGCGTTTTGCAAGCCGTATTTTTGCATCAAGCAGATACTGGTAAGGTGTCGTTGCGTATTGTCTTTTAAATTCGCGGCTGAGCTGGGATTTGGATATATGCAATTCATTGCACAGCTGTTCAACGGTAATGTTGCCCAGTATCGCGCCATCCAGTCGTTGTTTGATTTCTTCTGCGGCACTGGATACGGTAATGGCAGGGCGTGCCCGTTCTGCCAGGCGCGTCACTATTTCAAATAAAATATTTCCGGCACGGCAGTAAATGTCATCATTGGTCGAAGAAATTTCTTTCAGGCGCAGAATGCGTTCAAAACATTCGCCGCATTCTGCGTCATGGAAAAGCGTTATGCCTGAAAGATTGAAGGCTTTCAAAACTTGTCCGAACAAGTCGCTTTGAAAATTGATCCAAATTTTTTCAAAGGGATCTTTGGGATCGGGATAATAGCGGTGTGTAGATCCCGGTTCTAAGATATAAACGTCTCCTGATTCAAGCGCGAATTTTTTATCACCGTTGATAACAAATCCTTTGCCGGATATCACAAACTCAATGACAAAATGGGCGCAGTTTTTCCGCTCGATAAAATAATTCGCATCCGGATGTGTGATACCGAAACTCCAGATCAGAAAGGGCGCGTTGGCATTTCCCGGTACAACGTATACGGCTTGTTCCCCACGCAGGCTTCCCTTGCTGACAATGCTTTGTCCGCGGAAATAATTATACTTTTGTCGGAAATCGACCCAAGGTTTCGCTTGGGCTGTGTTCTCTTTTTGTTCGACGGGATCATGTGTTTCGCTTTGTTCCCGATTTTTGTCCATATTGATACGAATCCTCACTTTTTTAGCAATTTTTTCTATTTACCGCAAGTTTTTATTGTATTATAATAAAATCATGGGAAAGCGTCAAGTGTTTGTTAAAAATGAAGCAAATGCTGCGCAATAAAAAAGAGGAGTGCTCACAATGAAAAAATGCGTGATTGTACTCGTTTTTGCAATATTATGTGCATGCGGTATGGGAATGGGAGTGCGAACGGCGGACACGGTTTTTGCGGAAACGTCAAAAACACCGACTCCTGACGCAGAATATTCGATCGTACAGCAGGAGGGCGCATACGTGCTCTTTTCTGCGCTGAACGAAGAAATACTGCGATCGCAGGATATTGCGGAACTGATTGCAAAAATAGATGAACAGGACGGGGTTCGTCGGATTGAGTTTTCAGTCGAAGATACGGCGGGGCAGACTGTGGTGCTGTCCGAAGGAAGCTATATTTTGAATGGTTCGGTCGCAGGAGGTATCGGCGCGGTGCGCGCGGTCGTGGAGTTTTCGGGCGACATGCTTTACAGTACGGCGGATATAACCAACAGACACGAAAATTCGAGCAGCATCGCGTTCTGCAATACAGGTGCGGGAACGGCATACTTTGCGGACGGTTTAATTGACGGCGGTGTCGGGGTTGCGGCGCGAAATGAAAGCACAGGAAAAATTTGTGTCGAAGGGGAAGCGTTGTTGACTTCGTCAAATGAAGATGCTGATTTTGCCACGGCATATTCCGCGGGCGGCAGCATCGAAGCAACGGGTGGAAGAATTGAAAATTCTTCAGCGGCGCAGAGTGCGCGCGTACTCGCCACATCGGGCAGCGGAAATATTTTATTGGACGGCGCGCAGGTCGCGTTCTCAAAAACTGCCAACGACGGGGTGCTGATCAACAACCGCGGAAGCGGAAGTATTATTATTGAAAGAGGCACTTTTTCCGTGGATACGGGGATCGCGCTGAACAATGCTTCAAACGGAGATATCTTCGTGAACGGCGGTACCGTTGCTGCGGTCATGGGTACGGCGATCAGCAATTCAGGAAGCGGTACCGTGCATGTGCGCCAACCGGATGACTCTGTCGCAACGCTTGTAACTTCGGGAAACGATCGCGGCGCAACGATCGTCGCGAGCGCGGCGGAAGATTCAACGATTCTCATTGAAGGCGGAACGGTGGAAAATACGGAGAAAGGTGCGGCCATTTATGCCAATACTTCTTCGGCGGTGGACATCACGCTTTCCGGAGGAATTCTCAAAGCGAAGAATACGGCTGTCGAATATGGTGCAAACGGAACATTTTGCGTGACAGGCGGAAGGATACAGGCACAAACATGTTTGATCTCATCGCGTAACGGCGCCGGGATCAGTATAGAAGGCGGAACGCTCGATGCGGAAGATATTGCGATCCTCAACGCCGCATCGGGCAGTGTCCGCATTACGGGCGGGACTGTGCGGGCATACACCGTAGTAGAAAATATGTATTCGGGTGCGGTTTATTTTGACAATGCGCCCGTAATCGAGGGAGAGATCGGTGCCTTCGGTGAATCGTTCTCGCTGGGTAAAAATTTTACAAGTGAAATATTTGTCCGTGCTGACGAATCAAATCTGGAAAACGGATACGTTCTTCTGCTCTGTGCGGGAACGGGAGAGGGCGTTAATTTCGAATTTGTTTCGGGTAAAGCCGTCAAGGACGGCGAGCAGCTCGTTTACGTTGTGCTCATTACGTTGCAATCGAAGAGCGGTACATCGAGCGTATATGCGACAGCGGACGGAAAATATCCGGAACTGGTCTTTTCCGGAAATACGCGCGGTTTTTCAGTGTCATGGGCATACAATGGAAAAACTGTCGCCGAAGGAGATATTCTCCTGAACGGAAAAGCGCATACACTGGCCATGAATAAGACCTTGTTGCCTGTCGATCTTTCGGCGGTGGAAGATATTTCAGTCGAAGGTTCCGAAGAGCTGCGGTTATCGGCAGTGCACGATCTTGCGAGCGAGGAAAATTTCAGCGTAACGTATGAATGGTTTAAAAAAGAGAACGGAGAATATCGGAGTATCGGAACAGGCGACTCGTTATCTTTGACAGATGCGGCGCAGGCGGGTGAATATAAGGTAGTTGCAACATGTACATACACCGAAGGGGAAGAAGAGTACAGTGCTGCATCCGAAAAGGCTTTCCGTGTGACGTTCGTAAACGAGGGCGGTGGTTGCAGCGGAAGTATTGCTGAATTCAGTCTTATCGGGATCGCGGCCTTTGCGGCTGCGTGTGGTTTGAGTCTGAAAAAGAGGAGGGAAAAAAGATGAGCGGAAAAATCAATGCCGCCAAAGCGGTCGGGTTATCTCTTGCGTGTTGCGGAATGTTACTGGCAAATGTGCCTTCACCGCTTCCGTTACTCTCAACCCCTACAGCAAGTGCTAATGCCGTTGCGGTAAGCGCTGAAGAACAATTTACTAAAGAGGCATATAATTCAATGGGAAAATTTGATATCGCTCCTGACTATAAACAGCCGAACATTGTGTTTTTAATGATTGACGATACAGGAGCGCGCGATCTCGGCTGTTACGGGGATACATTCAACGAAACCCCGAATATCGATCGTATTGCGGCGGAATATCTCCAATTCGGGCAGTATTACAGTCAACCGGTGTGTTCTCCTGCACGTGCTTCGCTGATGACGGGCGAAAATGTGTTGCGTACGGGAATTACCAATTATTTGCCTGCAAACAACAGTGTGCATTTGGATCCCAATGAATTTGTGACTCTTCCTTCTATGCTCAACAATGCAGGGTATCATACGGGTATTATCGGTAAATGGCATATGTGCGCGGGATATGACGCGTATCCTACCGATGGCGCACCTGTCTATCACGGGTTTGACGATGTGATCATGAGCGAGCAGAAATATATTGCTGACGGTGATTACTTCGCTCCTTATTTTCATCTGCCGCAGGTGACAGGGGTAGAGGAAGGTAAATATCTCGTCGATCTCATGAATGAGGAAGCGGTACGGTACATAGAAGATCATGCAAACGATGATCAGCCGTTTTTCCTCTATCTTTCGCACTACGCGACACATACAGTATTGGATGCGCCGCAGGAAACACTGGATTATTTCAACGAAAAACGCGGCACGCCTACTACGGATAAGAATACAAAGAACAGAAATCCGTATCTTGCGGCAATGCTTAAACATGTGGATGATGGCGTCGGGATGATCGAAGAGACGCTCGAACGACTCGGTATCGACGAAAACACGCTCTTCATTATCAGTTCGGATAACGGCGGTTCCGGCGAGTTTACGCTTAACGGCGAGCTGCGCGGAAATAAACGGCAAATCTATGAAGGCGGCATTCGCGATCCTCTCGTTATCAAATGGCCCGCTCGTATAAAATCGGCACGACAGATCGACACAATGGCGAGCGTGACTGATTTTTACCAGACTTTGAGCGAAGCGGCGGGGGTCCCTGCCGCGCAGGTCCCCAAAAACAGTGGCGTCAGCCTTCTTCCGCTGATTGAGGGTACGGGCGTTCTTGATCGGGATACTCTCACATGGTGCTATCCGCAGTTTACAAACGTTGATACGTCTGCTGCGATCACGAACAGTTCTCCGTTCAACGAAGGTGCGACAATCCGTTCGGGCGATTATAAATATCTCGAATCGTTGGTATACAACAGGCGTGAGTTGTACAATCTGCGAGAAGATCCGAGCGAGACCAAGAACATCATAGACGAAAATCCTGCCATTTATCGGCGGCTCGCACGGATGCTCAACGCAGATCTCGAAGAGGATACAGTCGGGAAACTCTTTGCTGCCGATTTCGGCGACGACGAATATTATCAATGGGTCATGAACGGCGGTTTTGCCAAACAGGACGGAAAATATTCTTCAATGACGCATAGCTTTAATATCTCCACTGTGGACGGACAGCTCTTTTACGATACGGCGATCGGTGCACAGATCACCGTCAGCGGTTCGGGCAGAGCGGGGCTTGTTTTCCGCGCAACGTGTGTTTCAAGTGCAAACAGCGCTTTCCGCGGGTACGCCGTTACTGTCAACCCGCAGCAGGGCAAAGCCGAGCTCGTCAAGCTCACTTCCGATTACGCATATACGATCGCATCGGCAGATGTAAATGCAGGAAGCACGTTTGAACTTGTAGCGGAGGCGGACAGCGACGAAATTAAAGTGTACGTCGACGGAGTCCTCGTTTTGACGCATTATGACGAATCGTATCTGAAAGGTACGGTCGGGCTGTTTGCAGATCATGCGATCGCCGATTTCGATACTTTCCGTGTCAAGGGGATCGAAGGTGTGCGGGAAATGACTGATCTGCAGCTCGGTTTTTCCGAAGACAGTACACTCGATGTCACTTTGGACGGGCGTGAAACGAATTGCAGTGCGCTTTATGAAAAAGGTTCGCTGTATGCGCAGTTGGAACCTCTTGCGCAGGCACTTTCCATGCAGGTTTCGGAGGCAAACGGAAAAGTTACCGTGCGTCAGAACAATGACAGCGCGGAATGGACTGTCAGCAGCACCGAAGTCGGAGATGTGATCAAAATCGACGGAACGCTTTATGTGTTATTGGACAATATCTTGGAAATGTTCGGGTATACCAAGACGGAGACGGGAAATACGATCGATCTTTGCGCACAGTATTCCGAGATGATCTTTGATTCGGACGCGCGTGTACAATATTATGGCGATTGGTCGCAGATGAGTACGCCGTCTGCGTACGGCGGAACAACTACGCGTTCCACCAAAGCCGGTTGCAGCGCCTATTTGGAATTTTACGGTACAGGTGTCAAGCTATATATGGGAAAAGGCACGGGCGCGGCGATGTGCGACGTTTATATTGACGGCGTGCGCATGGCGCGTGCGGATGCATATTCCATGACAGCGGTGCAAAAGGCACTTGCGTTTGAGATTGGCGGGCTGGAAAGCGGAAAACACAGCATTCTCGTCGTGCATGCCGGTGTAAAAAACAGTTCGGAAACAGCGGATAAAAACCTTAACATCAACATCGATGCGTTTGAAATCATCAAAAAATTGTACAAACCTTCCTGGATGAATGAAGATACAAAGTTTGTTTATGATCAGGACAGCTCCATCGTGTATGAAGGGACTTGGACCGTAATTCCCGGCGATGCAACTTACGGAGGCAGTACGACCCGGTCGACAGAGGCAGGGGCTTCGGCGTCGCTGACGTTTACGGGTACGGGTGTTCGTCTGTATATGGGCAGGGGCGCCGGAGCCGGCATCAGCGAAGTGTACATTGACGGTCAACTAGCCGATACCGTCGACGCTTATTCTGCCACGGCATACTCCAAAGCACTCATGTTCGAAGTCAAAAACCTGGAGCTTGGCGAGCATACTATTCGCGTCGTGAATACGGGCAGGGGATCGGGTACGGCGAGCAATACGAATATCGACGCGTTTGAGATCCTGGATCCCTTGCGCGAAGAGGTTGGACCTGCGGATCCTGCCGTACGCATCGAGGCGGAAAGTTTTGTTAATTCTTCTTATCTTGTAAAGACGGGAACGTGGACAGCGAGCGCATCCGCACTGGTAAGCAAGGTTGCAGGTGAGTCTGTAGAGATGAAATTTATTGGTTCCGGAATTCAGGTCTATATGGGGCTGGGAGCAGGAGCAGGTAAAATAGAAGTGTTTATCGACGGAGTCAGTCAAGGCGTGATCAATTGTAATCAGACGCAGGCAGATCCAAATGCTCTTAAATTCGAAATTTCCGATCTCGGATTTGCAGAACATACGATCCGAATCGTAAACGTTTCGGATAAGGCGGGACAAGTAAACGTCAATCTGAATGCCCTGTGCGTACTGTATGAAAATCAGTAGCTGTCAATAGGAAATAACAAATAAAAGCAAACCGCCCTTATCGCAAAAGCGATAAGGGCGGTTTGCTTTTATATTAAGAAAATGTTGTGTTCAGGAAGCGAGTGACTGTTATTGTGCACGTGATCAGAATTTTTTTTCCTGCAATGCTTCGATGGTCTTTTCGATATGCACGTCGCAGTCCTGTTTTTGGCAGAGAATATAACAGTAGATCGCATCGATGAGGGCAAGCTGCGCAATGCGGGCATTCATCCCGAAAATGCTGTACGTAGTTTCGTCGGATACGGTACGGAGCGCATAATCGACAACTTTATAAATAGGGGATTTTCCAATATTGGTGATCGCAACCGTAATAGCTCCGTTATTTTTTGCAATGTTGAGGGAATCAATGATGTCTTTGGAACTGCCGCTGTGTGAGATACCGACAACAACGCATCCTGCATCAACGTGTGCGGCGGAAATTGCTTGCATATGGTTATCGCTGTAAGCAACCGCATCGTAGCCGATGCGCAGAAGTTTATGGGCAAAGTCCATCGCTACGGCGGCAGAATTGCCCAGACCGTAGATGAGTACCCTTTTTGCGGAAAGGATGGCTTGGCAGACCTTTGCAAAACTTTCGCCGCTGAGCGACTTTTGCGTCTTTTCCAAAGAGCAGTAAATATCGTCGCAGACTTTTTTAAAGACTTCTTCTGGCGTATCTTTAGCAGAAATGGATTCGTTGACGTTGCTGTGTTTGTCCTCTTCTTTTGCGAGCGCGATTTTTAGTCCTTGATACCCTTTAAAGCCCAACCTACGCGAAAAACGCACGACTGTTGCATCTCCGCATCCGCATTTTTCTGCAAGTTCGCTGATGGAAAGCGGTGTCAGGCCCGACTCGTTGGAAAGAATATAATCGGCAATTTTCCTTTCGCCGTTGCCCATCTGACTGTATAGCGTTTTGATGTTCAATAAAGTTTTGTTCATGTTTCACCCAAAAAATTCTCATGTCCTATTGACAATTTATATATTGATTATATAATTTTTATGAATATTTGT
>CABQND010000066.1 GCA_902465495.1 uncultured Eubacteriales bacterium | reverse complement strand
CAAATGTGCGGGCGGCTGTGCCGTTTATCGATTATTTATTCAGTTCTTCTTTAAATGCCTTTCCCGCTTTGAAAGACGGCACTTTACAAGCAGCTATGGAAATCTTTTCACCTGTCAAAGGATTGACGCCCTCTTTCGCGCTGCGCTCTTTCGCCTCAAATGTTCCAAAGCCGACGATCTGCAATTTTTCGCCACGGGCAACAACATCTTTCACGCCGGAAACGAATGCGTCAAAAAACTTTTCCGCATCGCACTTTTTTAACCCTGCGTCCTCTGCTATCTTAGCAATGAATTCACTTTTGTTCATACACTTCCTCCTTATGCGAACAAATTTATAATCCTATTGTAACACATATCTCAAAATAACACAACCGTTTGCAGCAAAATGTTTCCACTCGCGCAAAGCCGGCTATGTTTGAAGTGCAGAAAAATGTTATTTAATCCAGATTTATCTCTTCCAATTCTTTGGGCGGGACCTTACGGGAGGAAGAATCAACCGCTTTTTTCACGAGAACCGTTGCTTTCTGAACAGGGATATTCGTGCCCGCCCCGGCCACGCAACCTCCGGGGCAGCCCATTCCTTCAATGAGTGCGCCGTTCAACCTGCCGAGCTTTGCCAACAGCAGGATCTTTCGGCAGTCCTCCAACCCCTCCACGTGTTGAATATTTACTTCGGTATCGGGGTAATATTCAGCAATACATTTTTCAATGGCGCCGGCAACTCCGCCCGCGCAGGCATAGCCTCTGCCCGCACCCGTTGCATCGTGCATGGAAAGCTGTTTGTCGTAATGCTCGAAATCAATGCCTTTTGCCTCAAAAATTGCCGACAATTCTTCAAACGTGATCACGAAATCGACGTCGCTCCGAACAGTACGGCGGGAAGCTTCCAATTTTTTCGCCGCACACGGACCAATAAAGACTACGCGGTGATCCGGATATTTCTTTTTGATCGTACGTGCGGTCGCAACCATTGGCGTGAGTGTACGCGAAATTTTATCCGCCGACTCAGGGAAATACCTTTTGATCAGCATTGCCCACGCAGGACAGCAGGAAGTGAGCATGAACGGGATCTTACCGCTCTTAACTTCCGTTGCATAGTGATGTGCCTCGATCGCCGCACCCATATCCGCGCCCAGAGCCACTTCATACACATCCACAAAACCGATCTCTTCGAGCGCAGCCTTGATCTTTCCAGACGTTGCACTTTCTCCGAACTGTCCAACATAAGAAGGCGCGATCTCCGCAACGATCTTATCCCCGCGACGCAATGCGCGTATAAGCTGAAAAAACTGCGATTTATCCGCAATCGCTCCGAACGGACAGCTTACCATACACATACCGCACGAAACACATTTGTCCGGATTGATCTTTGCCCTGCCAAGATCGTCCGATTCGATCGCCTTGACACCGCACGCCTCTGCACAGGGACGCGTATGATGCGCGATCGCATCGTACGGGCAGACAGCCTTACATTTTCCGCAACGAATGCATTTATCCTGATCAATGACTGACTTGCCATCAACAATGGACACTGCCCCTTTCGGGCAAACCGCCGTGCACGGATGCGCCACACACCCGCGGCAGTTATCCGTGACCTTATACATGTTGGGCGCACATGCCGCACAGGCCGACGGAATCACTTGCATCAACGGCGGTTCATAATATTTATCTGCTATATCACTCCCTCGAAGCCCGCTCGTAACGTGCACGGGCGCATCTTCCGGCCGCAACGACAATCCCATCGAGAGCCGAACCCGCTCCGAACAAATCGCGCGTTCACGCCAAATGCTCTCGCGATACAGCGGTTTATCGCCCGGCGTGATCTTATACGGGATCGCTTCGATCGCATCCTTTATATCGTTTTTATCCGTTTCAAAGGCTACCCTCGCCATTTCAACGAATACCTGCCGCCGCAGTTTTTTAAGCGGCGTCAAAAGCCCTCGTTCCATATTCTGGCCTCTCCTTTTTCATTCAAAAAATCCGGATTATTATACTCGATCGCAACTGATTTGTCAACCGGAGGCCGCCTTCGATTCCACGCCGTTTTTTGCGCTTACTTTTTAAGCCTGCCGCTGCGCATAAGCAATTCACGGCACTTTTGCGCATCGCTTGCGGTGAACCCGCCGCGCAAACGATAACACCAATTTCCCGATGCAACCGACGGCACGTTCATGCGCGTATTTGCACCCGTAAGCAGGATATCCTGCGCGGGCAATACAGTAAGATTCGAGCGAACAGACAGCGCGAGTGCGCGCATTGCCTTTGCGGTTTGCACACTGCCCGTAAGCCGCGCCGAAATTTTCTCCTCTTTCAAAAGAGGCCGAAGCGCAGCGCGTAAATTTTCCCCTTCGATCGGCGTTAACTCTTCCAAAAAGCCGATCAGTGTATTGTTATCATGTGTGCCCGTATAACATACGGAATTTTCCCCGATCTTGTACGGCAGATATGGATTATCCGGATTCCCGTCAAAAGCAAACTGTATGACTTTCATGCCCGGATATCCTGTCCTGCGCATCAAGCGATAAACCCCGGAATCCAATGTACCGAGATCCTCCGCAATAAAGTCCAGCTTTCCGAGCGCCGCCTGCGCCGCTTCGAACAATTTTGCGCCCGGACCTTTTTTCCAATGCCCGTTCATTGCCGTTTCTTCCGAAGCATCAATCTCAAAATATCGGTCAAAACCACGAAAATGATCGATACGCACGACGTCATACAATGAAAACGCACGGCGAATACGGTCGATCCACCAACCAAATCCTTCCGCTTCATGCACTTTCCAATCGTACACGGGATTTCCCCAAAGCTGACCTGTCGCCGAAAAATAATCGGGCGGCACACCGGCAACTTTTCTGCGCGTCTGATTTTTATTGAGTTTGAAAAGGCGCGGATTTGCCCAAACATCCGCTGAATCATATGCCACATACAGCGGAATATCCCCCACAATGCGAATCCCGCGAGAATTCGCATATCCTTTCAATGTACTCCACTGACGGAAAAATTCATACTGCACGAACTGCCAAAACAAAACCTCATTTTTATTTTCGGCATAAAATTTTTCAAGCGCCGCAACATCATGCAAACGTAAAGGTTTCTCCCAGCTTATAAAGCCCGCTCCGTATTTGCCTCGCAGCGCCATAAATAATGAATAGTCTTTGAAATCGCCCTCTTGTACGAAATGCAAAAACTCTTTTCCCTGCACATCGAACCGCGAAAAAGCCTTGCGCAAAAGAGACGCTTTGTTTTCACTTAGGAACGCGTAGTCCGTCTTTCCTGTATTGGGAACGCGATATGCGAAAAGTTCGCTCTTTTTCAGCAAACCTTCCTCGACAAGCGTTTCGGGATCGATAAGATACGGATTTCCGGACGCCCCAAACACCGACTGATACGGCGAATCCCCGAAGTCGGTCTGCACCAGCGGTAAGACTTGCCAGTACCGAAAGCCCGCCTCGCTGAGAAAATCCACGAATGCGCGAGCCTCTTTCCCCATCGTGCCGATCCCGTACTTTCCGGGCAGGGAAGAAACGTGCAAAAGCACTCCCGCCGAGCGTTCCGGGATCACCTCATTGACCTGCTTTTTTATACGTTTTTTTATCGACATCTCTTTTTCTGCCATCCCTTTTCCTCACTTTGCGCTAAATTCGCGCTTCTTAATAGTATTTCTCTATTATTTTATCACATCCGCATAACTTTTCAACTATTTTTTACAAATTCCCTTGCTTTTTCAAGTAATTTTCCACATAGGTGTTGCGCACCATTTGATTTTATGTTACAATGCAGAAAAACTTCGGGAGCAACACTGCATGCTTGTTCAAATATTTCACGAGAAACCGTACGGAAAACGCTTCGATGTTTTCTTCGGCAATCAAAAACTCAAAAGCGGCGAAGAATACGACTTGCCCGAAGATACGCTCGAACTTACCTTCCGTGAAAGAAATATAGTACTCAGTAAATTTTGGTTTTTACTCATCTTTTTCAATTTCATAGCCGGCATCCTTACCGCTTCTTTTGATGACTTCCGCGACGAACGGCGCTCTCGTACAGAAATCCGAATACGCCTTCATAATATCGAAAATGATGAAGTCCTCATCCGTTTCAAACAAGCCGGAAATACTTACGAAGTCGAAGGGGCACAGTGTGAAGAATTATCCTGTCTCGAACAAGATCTTCCGCAAGTAGAAAAACGAATCCGTTATTATAAGGTCGGGATCATTCTGCTTTCCATTGTTGTTTTGGCAGTGATCATAATAGCTCTCTCTCTTGCCCTTCTATAAACAAATCAATTTTCCAAAAAAGTGAGTATTTTTATCTTTTGAAACGTTAAATAAACAGTTAAATAAATGAAAGGCGGCGCCCTTTCAAGCGCCGCCGGCATTCGTACTATTCTATTTTATCATTTTTACAAATTTCAATCCATGTGCTTTAAAAATTCCAAAGCGCAGTCAACGCAACCGTCTACCCCGATCACGCCGCTGTCAAGACATAAGTGATGGTTTTCAGCCATCCCCCATTTTTGATCCGTATAATATTCATAATACTTTTTACGCTTTTTGTCTGTCGCTTTGACATGCTCTTCCATTTTTTCAGGAGGAATTCCCAAATCCATCGCATTTTTCCGCTCCACACGTTTGGCAAGCGGTGCATGAATATAAATTTTCACGCTGTCCTCGACAATAACATCCGAACAGCGACCTATTATAACGCACGGACCCTCAGCCGCAAGCCTCTTGATCAGATTGGATTGCGCAATGTAGATCTGATCGGTCATAGGCATCTGATAATAGGAATACAGTGTACGAGAAAAAATACCCGGTGCACTTTCTTCGTAATGTTTCATAAATTCCGCGGAAAGATTGCTATCCTCCGCAGCCATCGAAATCAAATCCTTATCGTAAAAAGGAATTCCCAGTGCCTGCGATAATTTGATTCCGAATTCGCGCCCGCCGCTTCCAAACTGACGGCTGACCGTGATTACTTTGCTCATATTTTCTGCCTCCTTATCCTTCCGCAAAGCGGAAAGCCTCTTATATTTCTATTAAACCGCAAAAATTTTGATTTGTCAATACTTCCATAAAAATTTTGCAAAAAAACAAGCCTTTTAAATTTAAAAACTTTCCTACCATTTACGGAGGTGCATGTTTTGTTCAGTATTCGCGGAGCAAGAAAAATCTATCGAAATAAAAAGGGCGTAAACTTACGCGCCCTCGACGATGTTTCCATCGATTTTCCTGAAAAAGGACTTGTTTTCATACTCGGAAAATCCGGAAGCGGTAAATCCACCCTGCTCAATATTTTAGGCGGGTTAGACGTTCCGGATACAGGCGAAGTGATCATTGACGGAATCGGAAGCGCCACTTTTTCTGCCGCCGATTTCGATGGCTACCGCAACGCACGGGTCGGCTTTGTCTTCCAGGAATATAATCTCTTGCCCGAATTTACAGTCGCTGAAAATATCTCCATTGCGCTCGAATTACAGGGAAAAACACAAAACCCCGCAAGCGTTACCGACATTTTGCGGCAAGTCGGCATGGAAGATTTCGCTGAAAGAAAACCAAACACGCTTTCAGGCGGGCAAAAACAGCGTGTTGCGATCGCACGGGCACTTGTCAAACAGCCGCAGATCATTCTTGCAGACGAACCGACCGGAGCACTTGATTCCATCACCGGAACACAAATTTTGTCCGATTTGAAAAAGTTGTCCGAAGACAAACTGGTAATCGTTGTTTCGCATGACACCGAATTTGCAGAAACATATGCGGATCGCATCATCGAGCTCAAAGACGGAAAAGTACTTTCCGACCGAAGCAGAACCACCATACAAGCGCAAATACAAAGCGAAAATCTGCGCTTTGTCGGTAACGATACCGCTCTGATTAAAGCCGGAGCTCAACTAAACGACGAGGATTTAAAAGTTCTGAACGAATTTTTTGCGCGCTCCTCGAAAGACATATTCTTAACGAACAACGGCGATCTCGTTCCGAAATTCAAAAAAATCGCGAACGTCTCCGACGATGGAAGCGAAGTTTTTGTTCCTACGCCAGCAATGCAATCTGACCTTACACCTTTCCCTTCCGAAATAAATCGGCACAAAGACGCAGTACATTTTTGCCAAAATACGGATCGTTCCGAAGAAAAAAAAGAAACGCAAAAAACTGAAATTCAAGCTTTTCCGCATGGCAAATTACCGGCTCGCAAAGCTATCCGCATCGGAGCAAACAGCCTGCGCGTCAAACCGTTTCGCTTGGTTTTATCTGTTATATTATCCGTCGTTGCATTCACCATGTTCGGACTTTTTTCCACACTTATGATGTACGACGAGCGAGGCGTACTCGAAGAAGCAATGCAGTCTTCTTCCGAGTCATACGCTTTGCTCGAAAAAGGATATTATTATAAACGGATTACATACCTCAACGGTGAAAAATACTCGGAAAGCAAAGATACTCAAGGTTCTGCACTTTTTACTGACGATGAAGTCGCTCAGATCGGAAAACGATTCAATACAGACGCGGTCGGCGCATTTTACCTTTCCTGTAATGCGCTTGCCGATATTTCCGAAACAAAAAGAATGTTTTATGACACGGAAATCGGCGGTTTTGCATGGGTGCCCGAAGGCCATTCACTGCGCAGCTTAGAAAATATTCTTGCCGGTAAATATCCGACAAACGAAAACGAGATCATGATCTCGCGATTTACCTTCGAAAGCGTTGTTGTTTCAAAATATACGGACAATGACGGAAATACCATCAAAAATTACGATGACATCATCGGTAAAAGTTTTTCGATCGGATTTTCCGAGCCAGTCGTCATCAGCGGCGTGTTCGACAGCAAAAAGCCGGACTCTAAATTCGAGGAATTGCAACAAGCGGCAGACCAAGACAATTATAATTACGATAATCCTATTTTAAAAAGAGAATGGAAACAGGAACTTTCCTCCGGCATTCGCAAAGTGGCACTTGTGAGTCCCTCTTTCTATGAGGCACATATATCGCAAAACAATATCGACAGCCCATCCGATCAAAAACCGATTGATTTTTCCGAATACTTTACCCAAACGGGAACGTACATCCGCTTACAAGTCGAATTTGCCAATAAAGACCCCTATATGCCACCGACATTTGAAGTTTCATCTTCTGATCAAATCGGTGTCTATGCCCCCTCTTCCAATAAAAAATATCTGACTGTATACGACCTTTCTTCAAATCAGGTACAACCTTTACAACAACTTGACCGAGCACTCTCCGCCGATGAGCTTGCAATTGATTCCATAAGCTACGGAAACGCGCTTTTTCAGTATCTGAACGAACAATATCAAGACGATGGATCCGCAATCGGAAACGCCCTCTATCGCGATTACGATACGGAAGATGCCGACCGCCTTACGATTATGGACAAAATAAATGCAATCGCCGGCGCTCAATATCCTTCTGGCGGGACATACCAAAACTTGAACGAAGATGTCTTTCTTAAATTTTTAGAAGACGTTCAAAATTTTTTAAACAATTTCTCCATCCGTCTTTCCTTTACCGTAACAGTCAGCAAAACAGGAATCGAAACGCCTGCTTCGATTGCAGGTGTATACTTTGCCGATTCAAATTCTATCAATACAGGGATTTATATGAGTCAAGACCGGTTCAATGCTGTTTACACCGAACCGCAAATATATGAATGGACATATGAAACTATTACCGATTACGTGCAGCCATCGGACGCATATATCCAAACGATTCTTGTACCCTTTATACATTCCAATAGTTTCATAAATAATTTTGTTCGTTTTTCAGAAACCAGTTATCCCGACAGCTCTTTCTACTACATCGCAAACGATGCCGCACAGGAAGCCTATTCGGTACGCTCTTTTGTAAATATGTTCCGCAGTATCTTCCTTTCAATCGGACTGGTCATGGCAGATTTTTCCTGCCTATTGCTCTTTAATTTTATATCTGTATCTATCAGTCACAAGAAACGGGAAATCGGAATATTGCGTGCAGTCGGTGCAAGCAAATATGATGTGTTTCGGATATTCTTTGCCGAATCGCTGATCATTGTTGCCATATGCTTCCTGCTTTCCGTTGTTGCGACCGCTATTTTTTGCAGCGTTATCAATAGCATTCTGATCGATCAAGCGAGTCTGTCTCTGCACGTCCTTCGGTTCGGCATTGTGCCTTTACTCACACTCCTTGCAATATCTCTCATTACCTGTTTCCTTTCTACTTTTCTCCCCGTTTACAATACCGCGAAAAAGGCGCCTGTGGACGGAATACGAAGCGTCTGAATCCATACACAAAAAAAGCGCAAAAGCTGTTA
>CABQND010000065.1 GCA_902465495.1 uncultured Eubacteriales bacterium | reverse complement strand
CCGCCGCAATTTTGCGGCGGCGCGGCGTTTTATTGCCTGCCGAAGGAAAGTTCACGGAACTGGGAAGGTGTCAGTCCGAGCTTTTTTTGATACAGTTTGATCAGATTGCGGCTGTCCGAAAAACCGACATGTTCTGCGATTTCTTTGACGGAAATGTTTGTCTTTAAGAGAAGTTCTTTGCTCTTGTCAAAGCGAAGATTGGCGAGATATTCTTTCGGGGTAAATCCAGTACGCGCATGGAATTGGCGTATAAAGTAATATTTGCTGCGATAGCTCATTTTAGAGAGCTCGTCCAAATTGACGTTTTTTGCAAAATTTTCGCTCAGATATCCGATCGCCCGCGCAATGTCGTCTTCGTATTCCGATTCGCCGCAGTAGCGCAAAAGGTCAGCGAGCAAAGCATAGAGTTTAGCGGAAGTCTGAAATTTATCTTCCGTTCCCTCAATGATCGAGGCACATACGGTATTTGCGGTATCGGAAAGGAGAGATGCATTATACCCATGCAGGACACAGCCGTGTTTTTGATAAAACGTTTGAAAAAACTGCGCGGTATCCCCGCCGAAAATATACATAAAATCAGTAATATAAGGCGTTGTTCCGGCATTTTTGAAAGTATGCGGTACCGATTGATCAAAAAATAAAAGATCGCCTTGATCGGCAACGTAAGTTTCTCCGTCGTAATCCAATCCGATTTTGCCTTCGATAACGGCAAAGAGTGCAAAAGCATCGTACCCCGAGCGGGAAATAGAATGGTTGACTCCGCCAATGCTTCTGCCGACTTGCGTTACATTATATAGAAGCGGATCGCGCCTGAAATTTTCTTTTTGAAACCCGATAGTTGTTCCGGGCAGAAGATCAATGATTCTTTTTGTTGTTTGCATGGTTTGCGCCTTTTTTGCGATAAAATCTGCAATTTTTTGTATTGAAATCGCGATTCATTTTTATTATAATGCAAATATCGGAAAAAAGCAATTCTAAATTTACGAAAAGGAAAGGGAATACAATGCGTAAACGGATTTTTCTTTTGATTCTCGTATTGGCAACGGCTTTTGCGTTGTTTACGGCGTGCGCTAAACAAGACAGTCCTGTTTTGTCGAGCGACACCTCTTTGACGGTGGAAAGAGTCTGCGAGGAAACTGTCGAAAACGGTGCGGCGACGCTCACGACGGCGCAATATGAAGCGCTGTCGGCGGCGCAGGACAAGGCGGAGCTGTGCGAATATACGCTTGCGACAGGTGCAAGCGTTGTTGTTACGTTGGACGGCAAGACATTGACCTTTGCGGTGACAGCCGAGGACGGCACGCAAAAAGCATATTCGGTGACATTGACGGTGCTTTCCGATGATACGTCGCTCACAATTGCGGAAGTGAACGGAGCGGCGGTATCGGAAGGGGAAGCGACGCTCACGACGGCGCAATATGAAGCGCTGTCGACGGCGCAGGACAAAGCGGAGCTGTGCGAATATACGATTGCGACAGGTGCAAGTGTTGTTGTTACGTTGGACGGCAAGACGCTTAATTTTGCGGTGACAGCCGAGGACGGCACGCAAAAAACATATTCGGTGACATTGACGGTGCTTTCGAACGACACATCGCTCACGATTGCAGAAGTGAACGGAGCGGCAGTATCGGAAGGGGAAGCGACACTCACGACGGCGCAATATAAAGAGCTGTCGGCGGCGCAGGACAAAGCGGAGCTGTGCGAATATACGCTTGCGACAGGTGCAAGCGTTACCGTGACGCTGGACGGCAAGACTCTGACTTTTGCGGTGACAGCCGAGGACGGCACGCAAGAAACGTATTCGGTGACCTTGACGGTGCTGTCGAATGACATTTCCTTTGTTCTGCATGATGTTTGCGGTGCGCCCGTCATCGGGGATTCGATCACCATGACGGAAGAGCAATACAGAGCGATGCGCGAAAATGTCGGCGAAAACAGCAATTACTCGCTGGCAAAAGGAGCATCGCTGACGTCGAACTATGATACGGATAATCATTCGGTCGAGTATTTCGTTGTTTCCGAAGACGGGACCGCGCAAAAGATGTATACATATTCCATAAAAGTGAGCGAGCCGTTCGGTTCACATTCACTGAGCGGTTACGGCGGCGCCGAATACGCGGAATGGGACTTTTCCGAAGACGGTTATGTGCTGGAAGGAAATGCGGCTATTCTGAATGCCGATGGAAACAATGTTTCCGATTATTATATTTTCGGCGTCGATGTGGCGGTGCAGGATTTGACGGAGGGCAGCGAAGTCGTCTTTATGGCTTACCAGCAGGACGATTTGATGATCCGCTTTGCGCTGCGCGGCGAAGGCGCGGATTCGTTCAAGCTGTTCAGCGATTATAAAGACAGAAGCGGTTTTAAAAATTACACGGAGCATCGGACGGGAATCGCGTATGTGGCGGGAGAATTTGTTCGCTTTGAAGTGGTCTGCTGCGGGAACAGCCTCGCCATGCTTTTTGAAGGGGAAGTGATCTATCGCCTTACATTGGATTCGATGTCCTATAATGAGTTGTGCGTATCTTCCGTTTCGTGTCGCGCTGTGCTGAAAAACCTTACGATTGCAGATGATCGCGCGGAGGCGGAGGCATATTATGCCGAAGCGCTAAGCGGTTATAAAGATAAAGCATTGGGCGTAACGCTTTTAGGAAGCTCGGAAAACATTTCCAAATTTGAGGTGGCGGATGATGGCACGATCACTGTATCGGGTAAGGATTTGTCTGCCCGCGTGATGGCGGCGCCGTATATCGAAGGAGTGCCCGTGGGCGGCTACGAATACGCCGTTTCGGGCAGTGTGGAAGTCACCAACACCAAGACAAGCGGCGCTGCAGCCAGTAAGGTGGAATTCCAGATTTACAAAGACATAAATTATTTCATCAAGTTTCATCTTTTCCGTTTCCCGACCAACAACAGCTTTTATGCGTATCCTACGATTGGCGGACAGACGAACCCGATCGCAGCATTAAATAAGACAATGCCTTCGGGCACAGAATATACCCTCGATTATATTTTTGTGTACGACAACGGTACGATCGAAGTCTGGCTCAAAGACGGAACGTATATGGCTGAATATACCTGCGTCTATACGCTGGAAACGGATTGGGGATACACCGGTTATAGTTTTGCGATGCGGCAATACTGCGACACGGTCTGGACAAATTTTGCCGTGCATAAGGGCGATGCTTTCGATGCGTTGATGCAGGAGTTGCACGGCGCACCAGCCCAAAAGCTCTCACTCTCCGCAAACCTTACGGAATATTCGGAAAGCCTGTCTTTTATTTCGGGGGCAAACGGAACCTTCCAAAAGACTCTCGCCGACTATGACAAGGCGTTCGTGTTCAAGGACGGTGCGGCAGTTTCGGGGGCGTATTGGATGGCGAGCGGTACGCTTACGATGCCTTACTATGAGGATTGGGGACAGAGCGAGCTGCAGCTGTATGTCAGCGATACGCAAGCGGTGCGATATGTGTTTGAGTATGTTCCCGGCGGAAAGTATCAGGTGTTTACCGAGATCAAAAACGGCGACACGCTGTGGCAGAAATACAATCTCGTGCGCAGTCCGCAGGAGAATGCGCCGGCGATTCTCAATTTTACGATCGTTAATTGCAACAATGTTTTTTCGTTTTTAATTGACGGGAAAGTCTGGCATAGCTGGGATGCTTCCGGGCTGACCGATCCCGCGCTCACGTTGGGCGGGCAGAATTGCACGATGAAAATTTCAGGTTTATATGTAGAGACCGATCAGACAAAGGTCGAAGAGTTTGCTGCAAACATGGAAGAGTATGAATATGTATCGCCGTATGAAGCGCGCATCGCGTCTTTGGCGGCGGAATATGCCGACGCGGAAAAGGGCGGTGTGCTGTTTGCGGGAAGCAGCACTATCGATTTTTGGGATACATGGCAGGAAGATATCGGTACAGATACATTGGGGTATAACGTCGGTATCGGCGGCACCATCGTCGAAGACTGGCTGTATGCATACGATCGGCTGATCGCGCCGTTTGATCCTTCCAAGATCGTGCTTTTCCTCGGCGGGAACAATGTGAACAATCAGGGCGATACGGGCGAATATACGGCTCAGCTTCTTGCAAAACTGCTTGAAAAGATGCATGCAGATTTCCCCGAAGCCGAGATCTATTATGTCTTATCCCTTCCCGTGCCCAATAATTATTCAAACGGCAAGTACACGACGGAGTATGGAAATCTCATCGAATGTATGAAAGAATACGGGGCGCAAAGCGACTGGCTTACGATCATTGATATGGAATCGGCTCTGGTTGAAGACGGGAATCCGATCGCGGCATATTTTAAAAGCGACAACATTCATTTTACAGCCGAAGGGTATGCGGTGTGGAGCGAGATCATTAACCGTGTTGTATTCGGAAAGTAGCTGAGAACTGGGATTTCTCGCTTCTGCCAAGCATATAATATGATAACGAATTCGGCGGGGGCGGAAATATGTTTGTTATTCGGAAAAGTGCACTCATTGCGGCGGCAATCTTTTTTGCCGCCGCGCTTTTTGCCAGTGTCGGTATTTCAAAAGCGAATGCCGCTTCGGCGGAGTATGCGCGCTATACTGTCGTTCTGGATGCTGGGCACGGCGGCGTGGATCCGGGTGTTCTCGGAGTTACGACAAAGACCAAAGAAAGCGATATCAATCTTGCGATCGTTAAGAAATTAGCTCAATATTTTGCCGATGCGGGATTTCGGGTAATTCTTACGCGTAAGAATGAGGGCGGACTATATGGTCTTCCCACTGCTGGCTATAAGCGGCGGGATATGGAAGCGCGCAGGGATATTATTGAAGGGGCTACACCGAATGCTGTCATATCCGTTCATCAAAACAATTATGTTGCCGATCGCACCCGCCGCGGCGGACAGGTGTTTTTCCGTGACGGCGATGCAAACGGTACCGCTCTTGCAAACAGTATTCAAGATCGGCTGAATACGATGAACGAACGTGAATTATCTGCATTGCGCGGGGATTATTACATACTGAATTGTACACGTTATGCGTCGGTTATTGTCGAATGCGGTTTTTTGTCCAATGCCGAGGATGAAGCTCTGTTGTTGAGCGAAGAGTATCAGAGTCAAGTCGCACAGGCGATCTTTGCGGGTACGCTCGCATATTTCTGCTGAATTTTGCCGCCGCCCCGTCGTTTTCGACGGGGCGGCGGCATGAGCGAAGTGAAAACTTTCGATTTGTTTTTCTTTATAAAATTGTTTTCATGCCGTTGCATTCCTGTTTTCAGTGTGTTATAATAAGACAGATAGATTGATTGTCTGAGAGTGTGGTACGCATGAAAAAGGGATTCGATAACGGTTTATACGTAAAATTGCAGAGCGAAAAAATTCTGGAACGCATCCGAAAGTTTGACAATAAGCTTTACTTGGAGTTTGGCGGAAAATTGTTTGATGATATGCATGCATACCGTGTGCTCCCCGGATTTGAAAGCGATGCGAAATGCAAGATCTTGTTGCAGCTCAAAGATCAGTCGGAGATCATTTTTGTGATCAGTGCGGCGGATTTGGAGAGGAACAAGATCCGTGCCGATTTTGGCATCCCTTACGGGACGGATGTTTTGCGGCAGATTGACAAACTGCGTGGGCTGGGGCTGAATATGAATAGTGTCGTCGTGACACAGTACCAGGGACAGCCCGCCGCGGACAAGTTTATCGCAAAGCTCAACAATCACGGACTGAAAACGTATATCCACCATAAAACGAAAGGGTATCCCACCGAAGTGGATATTATTGTTTCCGACGAAGGGTATGGCGCAAACCCGTATATTAAAACGGTCAAGCCGCTCGTGGTCGTGACGGCGCCGGGACCGGGCAGCGGAAAACTTGCGACTTGCCTTTCGCAGCTGTATCACGAATACAAGCGCGGCGTGCGTGCGGGATATGCAAAGTTTGAAACCTTTCCGATTTGGAATCTTCCGTTGCGCCATCCGGTGAATGTCGCATATGAAGCGGCGACGGCGGATTTGGGCGACGTGAACATGATCGATTCGTATCATTTGGAGACGTACGGGATTACAACCGTCAACTACAACCGTGATATCGAATGTTTCCCCATCGTCAAGTCCATTCTGAATAAGATCACGGGCGACGAAAATATTTATAATTCGCCCACGGACATGGGCGTGAATATGGCCGGGTACGGCATTGTGGACGATGAAGTTTGTCGCGAGGCCGCTCGTCAGGAAATCATTCGGCGCTATTATAAAATCGCTTGTGATTACAAGACGGGGAATGTTACGGCAGATGCATTTGAGAGAATCCGCCTTCTGATGAACGAAAATAAGATTTCCATTGACGAGCGCGCTTGCGTAAAACCTGCCCTTGAAAAGGCGGAAAGTTCGGGATGTTCGGCGGTGGCGATCGGGTTGGATGGCGGAGGTTTTGTGACCGGTAAATCCAACAAACTGATGACTGCTTGTGCGAGCGCCGTACTCAATGCGATCAAGACGCTCTCGCGCATTGCGGACGATATGCTTCTGCTTTCGCCCATTGTTCTGGCTCCGATCATTCAGCTGAAAAAGGAAGTTTTGCGCGAGGATAAAGTCAAGCTCAGCCTCGGGGATGTCCTCACAGCGCTCTCCATCTGTGCGGCAACCAATCCCATTGCGGAAAAAGCAATGAATATGTTGGTCCGCCTGCGCGGTTGTGACGCACATTCGTCCTGCATTCTTCCCGAAAGCGATCAGGGAATGATACGTAAGCTCGGCATTAACATGACTTGTGAACCGGAATTCGGTACAAAAGATCTGTACGGATTCTGAGCTGGGACGGGTATTAGAACCGTTTTACACGTCAATAATTTTAAACAGTGCCGCAGGCGTGGCGTGCCCGCGGCATTCCTTTTTTGGAGGACAAATGACTACAATCGATTCGGTGACTCTTTTAGTTGCCATTCTTTTAGCAGTGTTCGGCGCGGCTTTGGGCTTTGGCAGAACGCTTCGCATTTTTACGAAAGGAATTTTCGGCATCATTATATCGGTTTTTCTTTGTGTTACTTTCGGAGGAATGATCGCGGGCATTCCCGCCGTTGCCGATTGGATCGCAGAATTGGGAAACGGCTGGGGAGTTTTGGCGACCGTTTTGTATTATATCGTTTTATTTTTTGTAATGACGTTATTGCGTATTCTTGTGGTCCGTCTGATCGGAACAGCTTTTGCGGCGCCTGTACTGCCGGTGCGCATTTTGAATCGTGTGCTCGGTGCGGTAATGGCTGTGGGCGGAACGCTCCTGTTCGTACTTTTGGTGTTCGGGGTGCTGCGCATTTTCGGAGAGACATCGTTTGTGCAGGATCTCGCCTCGAAGATGGAAGGATCTTTCCTTGGACTTTTGTATGAAAATAATCCCGTGAAGTTTGTTTAAGCATTTTTTGTCGCAGTCAATTGAATTTTGCCGCGTCGGCATGGCGCGGCTTTTTCTTTTCAAATAGTTGAAAATCTGGTTTGCGTCTGTTATAATTTATAAAAAGTTACCCGCATTGCGGACGTCGCGGAGGAATTATGTGGATCGATATTACGCAGGAATTGTTTTCGTCCGAGGTGTATCCCGGCGATACGCCGCCTGCATTCCGCCGTGTTTCGACAGTGGAAAAGGACGGGTGCATGGTCACCGATCTTACAATGTGTGCGCACAATGGCACACATATCGATGCGCCCGCACATTTTCTTGCCGGCGGGATGACGGTGGACAAGCTCGATCTTTCGCTGTGTGCAGGCATTTGTGAAGTGTGCACGTTTTCGGGAGTTTTAACCGCCGAAGATGCGGAAAAAGTCACTGCGAAGCGCTTGCTTTTGCGCGGTGATTGTTCTGTATCGAAAGAGGCGGCGAATATCTTGCGCAAAAAATTACTTCTGTTGGGGATTCGGGCGCAGTCGGTGGGGGATGAAACCGTACACAAATCTCTCCTTTCGGCGGGTGTGGTTTTGCTCGAAGGGCTCGCCTTGCAGGGCGTGGAGGACGGGACCTACGAATTGTTTGCTTTTCCTTTAAAATTAGGCGGGTGTGACGGTGCACCGGTTCGCGCAGTGCTTCGCAAAATTTCCGATTGATTCAATATTGATAAAAATGAGGGATACGTTATGTTTGTTTGGACGATCTTTTGTATTTATGCCGCCGTCATGTCCTTGATCGGATTGATTTTATATGGCACCGATAAAGCGCGCGCTAAGCGCGGCGCGTGGCGCATTCCCGAAAAAGTTTTGCTCGGAGTATCCTTTTTCGGCGGTGCTGTCGGAGGTCTTCTCGGCATGCTCCTTTTCCGCCACAAGACGCGGCACTGGTATTTTTGGGCGGTCAATCTTGTCGGACTATTGTGGCAGATAGCGGTGTTTTGTATTCCGCTGTATGGTTTGCTTTGAAAGTTCGAATTGCGTAAAGTCAAGTAAATTTATAGAAATTTTTTGAATTTTCAAAAAAAATTTTTTC
>CABQND010000064.1 GCA_902465495.1 uncultured Eubacteriales bacterium | reverse complement strand
TAAACAGGGCCGCCGCTGGTTTATAACCACTCATTTGTTTTATACAATTTTACGCAAACATATACATTACCAATTTTCGCAGTCTTCATCGCCGCAGTCGTCGCATTCGCAGTCATCGTAATGCTCGCCGCACTCTTCGCATTCTTCCAACCAATCTTCGGCCTGTCCCGCAGTGCGCCCTTTCTCGCTCTTTCCTACGCCGAGCAAAGCAACTAAAATGTTACCGAGCAA
Source organism: uncultured Eubacteriales bacterium (assembly GCA_902465495.1). GTDB lineage: Bacteria > Bacillota > Clostridia > Christensenellales > Borkfalkiaceae > Borkfalkia. The sequence continues at coordinate 8,237 of CABQND010000064.1, read as the reverse complement.
TCCCATAATTTATACCTCCGAAATTGTATTGCTATTTTTTCTTGCCCAAAAATACTTCTACAAAAGCCATAATTATTCCGAGTAAGCCTGCCAAAATATATTTCATAAAGCTGCCCCCGCAAATCTTATTATGCCGTTCCGTTGCAGACAGAATTTTTTCCTCGCATGAATTCGGAAAACCGACGATACGACGATAACCCTTTCAGGCAATCAATGCGGTTCCGTACAAACTTGCCGACCTGTTGCAATGTCGTACTTTTTCCCACCGTTATGCTCGGCATACGGCGCTGCTTTTTCGCATGGTCGGATATGCGGAAAGAAAGCCATACGTCGTCCTTATAAATTTTGTAATACATACTGTTCGTGTTTTCCGCAAAATCCCATTCGCATTCCACTTTATTTTGGCGGCACAAATCCAAAACAAAGTTATGTATTCTTTCTTTGTTTATTGCTAGGTTCATGATTCACCCCTCCTTGTTTTATCTTCGTTTTTTGTTAAAGAACACTTTGTTGAAAATGTCGCAGGTGTCCAAAAAAATATTTATAAGAAACCAAATCATACCGCCTTACCTCCTTTTTTTCTTCATTATACCATAATAAACTTGACATATATTGTCATATTTATTAAAAAAGTTCAAAAATTTTTATAAATTGAATAGATTTTTACTAGTTTATACCTGGATTGCCAAATCATCTTTTTTATGCTACAATAAACGCATGCGAAAGGGATATCGGATATTGTCCGTTGAGGCGGCGGATATTTATAAACAGGAACAGGAAAACGGCGTTGCGGTCGGGTATAAACTACCCGAAGTCAAAAGCGACGCCTGTTTTCGGCTGTTCAAAGTTTTATTGGACGATTCGCTGGACAGCGCGGAACTTAAAAAGGCATACAAGCGCATCTGCCGCAAAAGGTTTTCCTTTTCGGATAAGTACGGTAACGCCTATACCCTCGCCGTCGTCAACATAAAATTCAATTATATCTATAAGCCGCAAGGCAGCAAGCCCGTCAATCTCAAATCCCTTCGGGAGCATTTCTATGCAAACGGCTTTTATCTGGACGGTATTCACTATGTAAGGTACAAGCGCAGTGCTGGCAGTTCGCGCGAAGGCAAATGCCTTTTTATCGACCAGCGTCTGCACCGCGCCATGAGTAAATGGTGCGAATGCGGCTTGAAACCGCAAAAAGACCTTGCCTCGTGGGAATCGTACAAGGCGCTTTCCTTAAGCAGTATCAAAGGTACGGTAGAAATCTCGCTCAATGATATTCTCTTTGTTCCCGATTATAAAAGCGTGTTTCAAGAGGAAGTCGTATCGGTGGAGATCGAGGACGGAAAGCTCTCCGCAAAAACGAAACAGACACAAATCACCAACGACATATGGGACGGAGAAAGCCTGTTGGACGAGAGCGTTTTCCAAAAATACTATGCCGACAGGCATATGCTGCTCCTTCGGGGCAAGTTCTTCAAATCGTGTGCGTTCCGTACCAAATTACAGAAATGGTTTGCGGATAAGCATATTACGTTAGAGTCATTGAAAGCGCGCGGCTTTGTCACGCTTGCCGAGGATATCGATCAGATCGTCATGGTAACGACGCCGAACAGTTTGAAATATCTCAAATTCGCGGGCGGATTAACTGAGAAAAATATCCGAAAATGGGCGGCGCATACGGACAGCGCTTTCGGCGTGGTCAAGTACGATAAGAGTACACGCTTCTTCCACGGGAAGATGGTGCAGAGCAGCTATCAGCTTTTGAACACGCTCTCACTATCCGAACAGGAAGTGAAGCAACTGTTGCAGCCAAGCATCGATTATACCTCCCTGCTGCGCAGAGATATTGATTTTATGCGCTATCACTTTACGGATGCTTTTTCCCGCGAAAAAGACGGCGAAGAAGAACACATGGACGGGCTCGCAGAGCGCGCGGACGTCATCTTTACGCTCATGCACAAATGCCCGCAATTTGACAAAACCGAACTATATGCCAATTTCCGCAACGACGTTGTGCGTAGCTTGAAGGAACGGTTAAAACGCGGGCATATTTTATTGAACGGCACGAACGCCACCCTCTTCGGGAACGGCGCGGAATTTTTGAAATATATCGCGGGCGAAGACATCGCAAGCGAATTAAAACCGGGGCAGATCCGCTGCGAACGTTTTGAAGACGGAGCAAAGTTGCTCTGCGCCCGCTCCCCGCATATCACGATGGGCAACTTATATTGTGCGGAAAATGTCCTTGGCGGCGGGATTTGGGACTATTTTGAGTTGGGCGAAAACATCGTCTGTGTGAATGCCATAGGAGAAAATATTCAGCAGCGGCTCAACGGCTGCGACTATGATTCGGATACAATGCTAATAACGGACGATGCGCTGCTCGTAAACGCCGCCGAACGATACAACGGCTTTTTCAAAGTTCCCGTGTGCAATATCAAAGCCGAGAGAAAGACGGAGCAGACGCTCTCCGAGCTCGACCATGATACGAGCGTCAATAAAATCGGGGAAATCGTCAACCTGTCGCAAAAGCTCAACAGTATTCTGTGGGATGAATTGTACAACGGCGCAGATGAACGAGCGATACTCTCCGTTTACGAGGACATCTGCAAACTCGCCGTGCTTTCGGGATTGGAAATCGACAAAGCGAAACGCTCCTTTGAAAACGTGTGCATAGGCAAGGAACTTTCCGCATTGCGCAAGAAGTACAAACGCCCCGCCCCGCAATTCTTTGCTGAGATCGACGAGAGCAAGGATAAGCAATATGCCTTTTACCATACGACGATGGACTATCTCTTTGCTCTCGTAAATAAGATTCATTTTCGGAAAGGCAGGGAGCAATACGGCGATTATCGCCCGATTTCATCGAGTTTAGCATATGATATAGGTTCGGGAAATGCCACGGAATACCGGCATAAGGACAAAATTGTAGAGATCATCGACGAGAGTAAAGCGAAAATCAACCGCCTGTATCTGACGATACGGACGGCAGATGAACAGGAACGGGAAGTTCTCTATGAGCAAATCGCGGATATAAAGGCGGAGCGCGATAAGCAAGTTTCCAAATGGCTGACAAATGAAAACGTGCTGCTTCTTGTACTCCGGCATTACGAGAAAAACAGCGCGGCTGACTGGCGCATTTATGCGGCGCTTATCAACCCCCCGATATTCTCGGAACTGTTATGGGAATTATACGACGGAACTGCGAAACAAGTAACGGAAGACGAGAATGGAGAATACACTTTGTACGGCAAAAAATTCGCAAAAAAGTACAAAAAAATGAGAATGGAGTGATATGCGGCTGGAGCAATTGTGCCACAGCATTCAGAACGAATGGCAGATAAAAGCCGAAAATTCGCTGTTTTTAATGGGGAAAAGACCGCAGAAGCTGTTGCATTTTTGTGCCACCGGAAAACGTCTCTAATCAACGTAATAGGAAGCACCCGAACAGGGGAAATACCACACCCGACCGTGAACAACGGCCGGGTTTTTGCATCGTGATGCAAGCGGGTATCCGAACAGGCAAAACGTTTTGGAGGTGATGACGAGAGAAAACACGGCGAGCCGATGAGCCGTAACCGTCGGCAAAAGAAAGGAGGGAGGAAAAAGAATGGAACAATTTACGTTTTATGAACTGTACGCGGACATTCTGCAAAGTATGGACGATGTAAGTGCGGGGAAACTGGCAAGCTGTATCTGCGCGTATGAGTTCGAGGAGAAAGAGCCGGTGGAAGAGTTGTCGGACAAGGAGAACTTTTATTGGAGCAACATTGCGGACATTTTGAAAGAGGTCAAAGAAACGGAAAGTGCCGGGAAGGTACCGAAGAAATATAATCTGCAAAGCAGGCATTTTACGTTTTACGAAACCTACTATAATGCAATGAAGTTAATGAATATACGCAAGCGCGGCGTCTTTGTAAAAGCGATTTGTGTGTATATGTTCGGAAACGAAGAACCGAGGTTTGCGGATAGGACGATACAGGGATACTTTAATTTATGCAAACGAAAGATGGACTTGTCTAAAAAACGAAAGGCGAGCGGCCGCACGGGAGGTGCGCAGAAAAAGAAAGTTTGCGCCGTATCTCCGATAGAAGATACGACACCTACGCCGCAGGGCATACAAGCAGATGCACCGCAGGAAAAACTGACGTATGAGGACTTCCGAGCCGCACATTCCGACATACAAGGCAGTTTGTTCGGCTCTGCGGGGCGGTATAAGTCAGAGCTCAATTGGAGCGACGTTGCCGCGAAACGCGCAACAGACGAGGAGCTGAAAAATGAGCGGAATATCTTTCGCTTGGCGCGCAGTTATGAGCAAAAATATATGCAAAAACCGTAAGCAAAACAACCGGGTGCGTGGTGGCAAATTAGGGAGAATTTGTAGCAGGATAAGAAAAACGCAGAATTTGTTGCATCCATGCGTTTTTGCTTTCCGAAGCAGGAAACCTGCATTCTGTATATAAGGAGGAAAAACAATCAGCAATCAACCGATCATATTTAATATTACATATACGCCGTGGAAGTTAAAGAGCAACGCCACGGCAGAGGAGAGAGCGAAGTTTGAAATGGAACGTCCGTACTATGAGATGAGTAATAGCGAAAACAACATCTACAAATATATGACTTCAGACAGGAAACTGAACGGGGAAAACTCTAAATCGGAAATGCGCGATATGATATCGTACTTTGAAAAGTCTACGGGCGTATTCAACGGGGACGGCTTTATCTCGCAGCAGGAACTCAAAGCGATACAGGAACGCGCAAAAGCAAACAAAATATTATGGCACGGGTTTATCTCTCTTAATGAGGAAATGAGCCGCAAGATTGATATGCCCGAAAAGTGCATGCGGCTTGTAAAGAGAACGTTCGGGGAGTTTTTTCGGGATATGGGATTAGATCCGAAGAACACAGATTTGATATGTTCTCTGCACAAGGATAAGCCGCACCATCTGCATATCCATTTTTGGTTTGCCGAGAAAGAGCCGAAATGCAAGTACAGAAAGGGAGATTTGGAGTACCGCCACAAGGGGAAGATAGAAAAAGCGGTCATAGACCGTATGCACGTTCGGCTGAACGCCTTTATTGATGAAAGGACGGACAAGATGTATATGACGCGGAACGAGGCTTTGCGGGAATTGAAAAGGATAACTTTCCCCAAGAGTATCGTAAGCGAAGATGAGATACGGAAGGAATTGCTCGCGCTTGCCAAAGCGATATCCAAAGGCGCGAGCTTTTTCTATAATAAAAAGGACATGGTGCCGTACCGGGAGCAGATCGACAAAACAGTAAACAAACTGTTGCTCTATGATAAACGGGCAAGGAAAGCAGATTTACATTTTTACGAACGGCTTTCGAGTTTGCAGCGTAAGATGGACGAACTGTATGAATCGTCCAAGAGCGGCAACCATTACGCTATCGATCCGCAGAATATAACGCTCATACAGGAACTGGAAGAAGACTACAAACGACGGCAGGGCAACATCGTATTGCGCGCGGTTAAGGGCGTCAAACCCGAAATCTATGAGCGAAAGTTTAGGTGCAAAGTAAACGACAATAGCTTGAAACGAAAACTCGCCATTTCGCGATACAAGGTAGGGAAACTCATAGGCGGCTTTCTCTCTTCGTTCGGAGAAGAAAGCGAGTATTTGAGCAGGGACTATACGAACCGTCTGAAAGAGATCGAGGATGAGATGGAAGCCGAACGCGAACAGAATAAAGAACAGGAAAGAATGAACAGCCGTTGGAACTTTGAAAAAGGTTAAAATGGCAAAAATCGGATAAATTGCAATGTATTGATTGACAAATACGCCGGGATATATTATAGTATATATACGATAATGGTTTTCGGAGATATACTATGGTAACGAGAAAAGAAGATACTCCGCAGAGGATAGCCCGCAGGAAATATGAGGAGATGAATAAAGAAAAGCGTCGTTTGGTGAGCAGTAACTTTCAAACGATGCTGCCGCGGGAATTGTATGACGAGATCGATGCGTTTTTGAAAGAAAGGCATATGACGAAAGTGGAGTTTATACGGCGTGCTTATGAAATCATGAAAAATGGAAACAGCGGAATGTAGGAAAAAACTACACTTAACAAACCCGTAATATCGGGAAAAAAGAAGGGGAAAATTGTGTGATAGGGCAAACCGCGCTCATCTTTCCGTTATGGGCGCGGAATGAAGGAAAGAAGGAAGCAAAGGAACTGCAAGGCGACGGAGAGTAGTCGGTAAATGATAGATAATAAGAAAAAGGTCCTGTAAGGCAAAATAGTAAGACAGAAATCCAAGCCGAGCGACCTACATAAAACACAAAAATGATAAGGAGAATTGAAAGAACAAGAAAACAAACATGGAAGGATAGAAGTAATGACAATCGACGGCATGATCTATAAGGTGTTTGCGGAAGAAATGAGTTGCGCAAAGGAAACGCCTTATGACGTGATACGTCGGTTAGTACAAAACAACAAAGAACGAATTTGCTGTTTGGAACCTGACGGAGGAAGAAAAGTATGTTAGGAACACAAATAGCTATGATAGGAAATAAAAAGAATGGAGGTGATATAACAGCATTATACGCAAGATTGAGCCGTGACGACGAATTAGAGGGTGACAGCAACAGTATCGTACATCAAAAGGAAATACTGTCTGCCTATGCGGAAAAAAACGGATTTACAAACACGCGATTTTATGCGGACGACGGATATAGCGGAACAAATTTCGACAGGCCTGATTTTCAAAGGATGATGGCGGATGCGCAAGCCGGACTTATTAAAACGATTATCGTGAAAGATATGTCAAGGTTCGGGCGCGACTACATCATGGTCGGATACTATACCGAGATTATGCTACCGAAGATGGATATACGCTTTATAGCCGTCAACGATAATGTGGACAGTGAGAACCAAGCGGAGAATGATTTTACACCTTTTCGGAATATCATTAACGAATGGTATGCCAAAGATACGAGTAAAAAAATCCGCAGTGTTCTGAAAGCCAAAGGAAATTCAGGGAAGCATTTAAGCGTGATACCGCCGTTCGGGTATAAGAAAGATCCAAACGATAAAGAAAAGTGGATCATAGACCAAGAAGCCGCGCAAATCGTAAAAAAGATATTCCGTATGTATCTCGACGGAAATACGATGGGCGGTATCGCCCGCAAACTGACAGAAGAGGGGATTGAAACGCCGAAGCTATATGCCGAGAACAGAGGAATCAAGCATTATAAAGCGGCTACCTATCCTGAAATATGGAGCAGAATTTCCGTAGAGTATATCCTGTCGAATTATGAGTACACCGGCAGTACGGTAAATTTTAAGACAAAACGCAAATCATTTAAGAATAAAAAGCAAGTGATTCAGGGCAGAGAGGATTGGGCGGTATTCGAGGGAACACAGGAAGCGATCATCGACAAAGAAACCTTTGAAACGGTACAGAAAATGCGCGGAACGAAACGGGCATATACGAAGTTTAATGAAGTCAATATCTTTTCAGGGCTTTTATATTGTGCGGATTGCGGCGGAAAAATGACAATCCGCCGCAGGAAAGAAGACAGGAGAAAGGATGCTTTCATTTGTTCGACATACCGTAAAAAGAAGAAAAATCTCTGTACGGAACACGCTGTCAAAGTGAACGCTCTTGAGCAAATCGTACTTGCTGATATTCGCAAGGTTTGTAGGTATGTCAGACAGTATGAAGAAGAGTTTGTTGATGACTTTCGTCAATGTTCCCGGAAAGAGAGTGCAAGGCTGCAATCATCGGCAAGGAATGAATTGAAAAAGACGGAGAACAGACTTTCGGAAATAGAGAAAATTATCGTAAAACTCTATGAGGAAAAGGTCTGCGGGACAATGCCGGAAGAACGGTTTGAGCTTCTTGCCAAGAATTATGAAACGGAGCAAGCTGAACTGAAAGATAAAGCGGTAAAATTGAGAACAAGTTTGGAGACGGCAGAGGAAACCGCAAATAGCATTGCAAAGTTTATAACTTTGGTACGAAGTTATACCGAAGTAAACGAGCTAACGCCCGAAATTCTGAACAGTTTTATAGATAAGATATACATCGGCAAGCCTGAAAGGATAAACGGGCAGAGAGTGCAGGAAGTAAAGATTGTCTATAAATTGGTAGGCGCGGTGAATATACCGCAGTAACAATAAAATTATCCTCGGGGAGAATAAAAATCCCCAAGGATAATTAGCACATACAAAATGGAATTGCAAGTATCATATCGTATTTGCGCCGAAATATC
>CABQND010000063.1 GCA_902465495.1 uncultured Eubacteriales bacterium | reverse complement strand
GGATAAAAGCGTATACAGCCGCAAAGAGTTCGGACATTGGGAAGCGGACACGGTGGTGTCGGGGCAAGGGAAAAGTAAAGCATGCTTTGCCACGCTTGCGGAAAGAAAGACGAGATATTATATCGCGATCAAGATTCCGGACAGAAAGGGAGAAACGATGGCGAAAGCAATCATAGACGCACTTTCGAATTTTCCCAAAGAGGCAGTAAAGACAATCACCTGCGACAGAGGCAGCGAATTTGCTTGTTGGAGGGAGATAGAAAAAGCACTGAGTTGTGATATGTACTTCGCGGATCCGTATTGTGCATGGCAGAAAGGAACAAATGAAAACTTAAACGGACTCTTAAGAGAATTTTATCCCAAGGGAAGAAACTTATCGAGAGTGAGCCCTGCGACATTAAAAAAGAACCTGGCGTTCATTAACGCCAGGCCCAAGAAAGTTTTGCATTACCAATCACCGCATGATTTATTTGAACTTAATCTTTCTGAGTGTTGCACTTAACTTGACAATTCATTTTAGTCTTATCTATTATAGCATAGATTTTCAATATCGTCAATGCTTATACGCTTTCTTGATTGCTTTGATGAGCAAAAAATTTATTTGGCACCATGGCGTGTGCTTGGCTGCGGCGCGAAACGGCAACAAGAACAACGCGGAAAACCAAACCGAAAGGCGCGGCGGAGCGGAGCCGTCCCCGCTGAACCGCTTGGGGATCGGCTGCCGCTTTTTCCGCCGTGCGATCCTTTCTTTTCATTGTTTTGCCGTTATGGTTATCTCTTGAATTTTGCCGTTTCGGGAGGCTTTAGCTAAGCATAGTTCTCGCGGAAGTCAACGGAAAAAATTATCGCTGAAAAATCGAATAGCGTATAAAACGAATGCCGAGTAGGTAGCAACCTGCCCGGCTATTTTTTTGCAATGCGCTTTTTACTCTGTATCTTTACGCAATAATTTTTTCGTTATCGTTGACTTCCGTATTACTTCCCTATCAATATCCTCTACCCCTATCTCGCCCGATGCTACTGCGCCGCTGCCGAAAAGGCAAAATATAATTCGGAGGAAAACTCTATGAAAACCAATGTTTCCGATTTCACCGAGTTCAGAGAGTATTATCTCTCTGAATTTGAACTGTACGACGGAGAAGCGTTCATCACCTTCAATATCGTCGGCGTCGACCTTGACCGTAATGAAGTACAGGTTGCCGTAACTAACAGAGGCAGAATCAGCGTTGTAACGTATGACCTCTTGACGGATAAAAACGGAAGACTGTATTTCGAGTACGGCGTCATGTTCGAGCGCGTACATCTGGACGATTTCGAGGAGGCAGCATAATGGAAAACTGCAAAAAACACAGCAAACTTCTCTGCTCTGAGTGCAGGCACTATGACTACTGCGATATAGCAAAAAAATGCGACGGTATTTGTTATTCCTGCGACATCACGGAATGCGAAAACAATCCGGAATACAAGGAGGAAACGAAATGAAACTCACCCTTTCCAACGTCAAAGAATTAAAGCGTGCTTCGACCAACCCTCTTACAAAACACGTCTGCAACTATGTCATCGACCGTTGGGGCGATTATGACAACAAACGGTACATCTTCACGGACGTGCTTGACCACGGCTGCCAATCAGGTATCGTGGGCGAACTCATCTATTATTCGGACACGGTGCGTTTTTACAAGCAATACCGTCAGGAAATCAACGCGCTGCTGTACGAACTTATGGACAGCACAGGGCTTTATGCTCCTTCGGAACTATTCGGCAACAAGTGGGACAAGGAAGATCCGCTCGCACAGGACGACTACAACCAAAACCTTCTAGCTTGGTTTTCCCAAAAGATAAAGCGCGGAATGCGGGAAACACGATTGAAAGGATATTTTCAGGGCGGCTGTCGAACAAGGTCTGATCAATAACACTACCAACAGGCGAATGAAAGAGTTGGAAGAACGCCAGGAAGAACTGGAACGGCTTATCCTGATCGAAAAAAACAAACAGATTTCCGTTCTGACCGAAAAACAGATCCGCGATTACTATAAACAGGCTTTACGGCTCGAATCACAAATGCTTATCAACTTTCTGATCCAGAAAATCATTCTCTATGACAATAAAATAGAAATTTACTTCCACTACCCTGCAGCAAGCCCCGACGATGATCGGGGCTTGCTTTTTTGTGTTCTTCTCTTTACTCCTCCGAAAAAATAAGTCCTCCCGTATTTTGCTTTTCCGGGTCGGCTATGGTAGCATAGTTCCTCGCGCAAGTCAACGGTCTCAAAATCGCCGCGTAAAACGTTCACTGAGCTTGTTTTTAAGCCGACCAAAGGGTTTTCCTTTGCCCGGTTTTTTACCTTTCAGAAAGCGTATTTAACGCCCGGAACGCACCGATTTTGTTTTATTCCGTTGACTTGCGCATTCCGTTTTTATAGGGGTGTGTTTTTCACCGTCCTATGCACCTCCGCCTTCGCCGAAAAAGGCAAAATCAAATACGGAGGTATCAAAAGATGCTGGTTACAAAACGTTCTCACGGTAAATACCAAAACGAAGGCGAACTCTTTGCCGAACCTATTTCCGAACAAAATGTTTCTCTCATGGGTGAGATGATCGCCCTGCAGGCTTTACGCACCGCAATGACTTTCGATTTCAAAACCGTAGAGAATCTCTATATAGGTCTTCTTAAAGACTTTCATCACATGAACGAACCCGGTTACATCTTATCCGAAGGGTATGACTGCGCACAGACAGCCATATGCTTTCTCTGGCAATTCAAAGGGAAACTCGTATCCGAAATTTACGGAGACACTGCAAGACGTAAAAACGTGACCATAAAACACGCTTGCTACAATATCGTTGACTCTTACATTGTCAAATACAGAAGAAAGATCGCAAGAACAAAAGAAATAGATTTTTCCGATTACAAAGCGCATCCGGTTGATCCGATCAACTGCTTTGAAGCCAAACAAACCGATTACAGCAAGGCGGATGCCATTCTTGCCGCTATGAATTTGACCGAAGCCGAACTGGAGACGCTCAACTGCTATCTCAACGGCATGACCCAATCCGCAGCCGCTTTGGCTCTCGGAATCACGATTTTCGGCGTTAAATACAGAAAACTGCGTATCAGACAGAAGTATCAGATGTATATCGGCACCTGACTAGCCGATGTATACATTTCCCTGTAAAATGTTCATTATTTTACTTGAAATCACCTGATATTGCCTTAAAAAATGGGGCGGATTAGGTTGGGAGCGCTGAACCGCTTGGCGTACGCCCCGCGCATACCGTCGCGCTGATTTTTGTTTTTATATCGTCTTCTATGGTTTGTCCTTCGCCGCCTTACTTGTCGCTGTCCTTGTCTGGAGTATGCGCTTTCAGTTGCGTCTCTATATCCCGTCTCCCGTACATGATGCGAATTACCGTTACCCGTTTTTCTTCCTTTTCCGCGATATAAAACACGAGGTAATTATCTACCGGCATTACCCGAAGGTTGCGACTTTTCCACGGCTCTTTTTCGTACACATGATGCCGCTCTGGCATCTCCTCCAATCCCTCAATCGCCTTTTCCAGACGATCCAACTGATTCAAGGCTGTCTGCCCGGCCAATAGCTCATATGCTATGTACTCAAAGACGGTTCGCAAATCCGCGACCGCCTGTGAAGTCATCATCACCTCGTATTTCATGCCTTATAACTCCTGCGGATATCCGAAAACGCCTGTTTTGCCGCTACTACACGCCCCTCCCTCATATCCGCATATCCTTTCTCCAACTCCTGATCGAGCTGTGATTCCGTCATGCTTCCTATATCCAAAGGGTGCTGCGGCAATTTCACTTCAAACGGCAGCCCGTGCTGCAATATTACCTGCTTGTAAAACATATTGATTGCGCTGGACGCAGGAATACCCAATTCACTGAGAATCGTTTCCGCCTGCTCCTTTACTTCCGGTTCTATCCTCGCGTACAGATTCGCTGACTTCGCCATGACAATACCTCCTGAACTTTACATTTTCTTTTTACACCATTATTATACACCATTGTCCGCACAAATGCAATACAAATATACAAATTTCACAAAAATTTAATTCGCTTTGGGCATCTTTGTGATCGTTTCCCTGCTTACCTGCCCTATGTACTCCCCCTCATTCCAGCAGCCGAAGTCGTCCGCCAAAAGGAGCTTTTGATATTCCTCTCCCATCGGACAGATGATATCCTCGTCCATAACGTCCGATATAAAAAACTGTGCCAGACCGCGCGAGTATACAATCTTCTCCCCGCTCTTTTCGATGTATTTCATGATATAACGCCAGCGCGTCGCCGAGGCGGTTCTTGTCCTCTATCTTCTCAAAATCGTTCCTCCCGAACCGTTTGGCAAAAAACGAGTTCTGTTTTGTAATCTGACGCCTTCGCGTCGTAAAATTGAAGCTGTTTATATCCTCCATCTCTCCCGACAGCGTTCCCTCCGGAATATAAAAGATTCCGTGAAAATGCAGCCGCTTCTTTTCGGGCGAACGCTCCCATACGCCAATATACCGCCAATTTTTCCTGTCGCAAAAGTGCGATAGCGTCGTGCGGAGTTTTTTTCGGAAACTATCCTCCGTATGGATTGCACTATCATAGGTCAACGTCACGAAATAGTTGAATGCCTGTAAATTTACCTTCCGCGTCATTCGGATACGGCGGGCTATGAGATTTTTTTGTTTGCGACGCAGATTCAGCTCCACAAACAGTTCCGTTTCGGAATCGTCCTTGCAATACGGGCGCAATTCCTTGCATAATATTTTACGCCGCTTTGCTTTCGGCTCGAAAATATACTTTTTATAGAGCGTATCAAACAAGTCTTTCCGCGAAGGTGTATCTTTCGTTTGTTCCTCGTTTTCCTCGCACGCCTGCTCGTTTTTTGAACCGTTCTCTTCCGATTCGCCTTGTTTATCATCATTCTTTTCGCCGTCGAACAGGCTCAACTGGACGGACTGCACGGGCTGCGCAGGCTTATCGAATGGGCAGCCCTCCGCTTCATCATCGTCCAGCTCTTCCAGATCGGGAGCCTCCTTTTTGACTTTCGCGCCCTTCTTCGGCCGCGGTTTCTGCGGTTTGGGCGGGATAGCTATGTAATGGCTACCGTCTGAATACACCTTACACTTTGCAAACGGCATCGGCATCACCTCCTTGTCGGTCTGTTTTTTGTATGCCTATAAAGCCGAAAGAAAACCTCCCGGCTTTATAGTTTTTCCCTTATGCGGCGTCGTCTTCTTTATCTCCTCCTTTATCCTTCCGTTTCTTTGCGATGATCGGCTTAATTTCCTTCCAACGTTTTTTCGACAGTTCTCCGGCTTCATCTTTCGGGAAACCAGCATCCCGCGCCTTTCCGTATTTGAACTGACCGGCATTGTCATTTTGCGACAAAAGATACCCAGAGCGCAGCCCCTTTTCGTATTCTGTCAACTCCTGCCCTTCCTTCTCCCCGCGCTGATGCACGCCTGCTTTCCGCTCTGCCGCGTACCCTTGTGCGCGAACGCGGGGCTTGAACCACCGCCCGTCCCTCTGATACTTGCTCGGCTTATTAGCCACATTCTGATTATTGTTTGCCTTATCCGGCATGATTGCTGTTCCTCCGTTAAAAATTGTTTTGCCCGTATCGCCGTTAGCACAGCCTTTTGCCCGTGTTGCCGTTAGCTAAGCGAAAATATAAATATGAAATTGTTTATATGGTAGTGGGTTCGGTTTTCTCGGCGTTCCGCCATGAGTGTTACTAAAAAACGGGCCCTTGTTCTTCCGTAAATCACTGCTTTTATCCGTCCGTATTCCGCTTGACCGCCTCTAATTATTCTATATATCTTCGCGTCTGCAAGGTCGTAGGCAAGCGTTTACCGTCAATATTCCGGCGTTTGCAACCGATTGCCTCATATTCTGCATCCCTCTGCCGCGTACGCCTGACGTATACATCTCGGCTGATGGACTCGGGATCTTCCAACCCTTCACGAACAATGCTTATACGCTGAATGACAATATAATCTCGCGTGCGATATACATTGTCTGCTTTTGTCAAATACTCCGGTATCTGGTTTTTCATTTTTATCTCCTTATACTTTTTTCTGTAAATACAATAGCAATTTTTTATTTTGCCTCTGCACATGCTCCGGCGAATAACACAGCGTTTCCGAAAGCGATTCCTGGGTATGATTGTATACATACAGACCAATATAAACCTCGAACAACCGCGGCGGTGCCGTACACATCGCCGCATTGTACCGCTTGGCCTTTCGGATAAGTTCATGTTCGCCTGTCACATCGACTGTCTTGTCAAACATTTCTTTGTGCGCATAATAGTAGCGAATGTCCCGCAGATCTTCGCGCACCTCTGCAAGTGATTCCATTTTCTGTAAACCTCTCGAAATTTAATGGGAGCTCTTTGCCCTTTCACTATTCATGCCGAAAAACAAAGCCTTTGATAACCCTAAAATTTAATTTTTTCTAAAATTTTTTTAAGTCTTGTAAGCATCCAAGTTTTCCGCTTATGTACGGCGGTCTGCGAAATACCGTATTTCGCAGCAAGTTCCCTTTCCGTTTTTTCTTCAAAATACAGTGCATGGAGCAATTCATAATCATTTTTTGGCAATAAAAAAAGAGCTTTGCGAAGCTCCTCCATTTCGATATGTTTCTCCGCCTGCAAGTCTACGCCCTCGGCAGGATCTTTGAGTATCTCCTCTCCGTTCGTTTCGTCCGTCATCAATGCATGATAGGATACCTCGCCCATTTTTGCCGCACGCTCGTCTATGTACTTTTGCCGGCGCTTATGTCGGTAAAAATCTTTATAAACCTCTTTGCTCACTTCCATGAGCATTCCGTACAAAGGAAGGAGCACCCTCTCTTTCACGTCTATTTTTTGAAACTCCTGATAAGAAAGTTCAATATACTTTCCGTCTTGCAAAACAAATATCTTTTTCGGCTCTAATTTCACCGCTTTTATCCTCCTGCTTGATTTTTGAAAGTCAAAAATAAAACAGGAGGTGCACGAATGTATATAAATAAAAAAGCGCACGGTACAAAAAGCCGTAATGACTTTCTATACCGTGCGCTTATATTTACTTTGATAAACTTATCTGACGTCTGAATTTCCCCCAACTTATTCCGCTAAGCTGTTCAAAATCCTTTTCCGACGGCTGACATTTATAAAACATAATTCATCGTTTATTTTAATTCAGCATTATATTTAGATTCATTTATTAAATACAGATAAACACCGGCTGTCCAACCGAGCATTTCGGGCGTGCCATATTCGGACGCCGCATCAATGCCGCAGGTATTATTGCAGATCGCAACATAAAAGATATTTGCATCCGGTAAAGCGCGGCAAAGACGTTTCAGCAACATCACAATTGCTGTTCCGCAGTCCTCTCCGCTTTCTCCGCCGTCTATATCGTTTACGCCGATATGTATGACTATGTTTTCCGGTGCATAGCGGGCGATTTCCCAGACTTTCCCGAGCCACAGATCCGAATGACTGCCGGAAATTCCGATCGTCTCCCCGCCCACAGGCGCCATCTGATCATAAAAAGAAGTCCAGAATCTTGTATCCGTGTATGAATCGCCGACAAACAGCGTCGTCGCTCTGACAACGCCCAAAGCAGAAATTGTCCGGATCCTGCCTTCGTTCATACGGACTGTCCCGTCGACGGCAAGAAGTTCTTCTTCCGTCAGTTCCGCCATCAGTATCTCTTTATCGCCGTAACGATCGTGATCCCAAGTGACATAAATATTCCCTTGCGCATCGACCGTGACATCCGGATAAGACACGCCGCTGCGCGCATCGAGGATCATGCAATGCGGCCATGTAACGCCGCCGTCTTCGCTAAGCCAAATACTCATCATGCTGCGCGCGGAAGTATTATAATGTTGAATGTATATAACGTTCCCGCTTTCCAGCGTTTTCAGCATCGGCCGCGATGATGCGCCGAGAATATCCCATTCTACGCCATTCGTCCACGTTTCGCCCTGATCGTACGAATAGGAAACCGCAAGGTTATAACTGTCGTTGGTTCGGTTGATCGCCATGTATACCGTCTTACCGTCACGTAGCGTTTCCGCAAACGCCGTTTCGTTGGCAAACAATGCGTTCGGCACATACATCTCGCTCTTTTTCGTCCATGTCTCTCCGCGATCGGAAGACACATACATCTCTGTATATCCCTGCCGCGCAAAATTGTGCGAAAAGAATGCCCATTCTCCGCTTGAAAGTATCGTCGGCTTATTCATCTTTAAGCCGTCGCAAACACGTTCGGCAGGAGATATTTCAAACTTCGACAGATCTTCCGACCCGTTGATCGATATCCCCGGATTGGAGATCTTTGCGTTCCATATCCCGACAAATTTATCGCCGCTCGAATAATTCGTTTGGTTCCACCACAGCCAAAGATTTCCTTCTCCGTCATAAAACAGACTCGGGTCGAAAGCCCTTGAATCGGTCACGCTTTCATCGAATGCGATCGCAAAAGCGCGCATCCAGGTATTGCCGCCGTCATCGCTGAAGGAATACAGGCAATAGTTCCCTACGGACGGCTCTTTATTTGCTCCCGTGATCCAACACGTCCACAGGCGAGTCCCTCCCCCGTTTAAAGGAACCGCTTCTATCCCCGGGATCCCCTGCCATTCCCGATTTTTATCGGCAAACCGCTCAATATTCTCCGCGGTGTTCAATATGTTGATCGTCGCCGCATGTGACACCCAATAATCTTGCTTGTAGGAGTCTTGCTCACCGAAAAAGACAATGCACCACCTTCCGGTACTGTAGCTCTCGCCCGCCTCGCACCATTTTACCAGATAATCGGTCAGTTCCACGATGCCTTCTCCGCCGCTGTTACTGTACCCCATTCTGGGAAGTTCGCGCGCAATTTTTGTAAAATCGCGGTCCAAAAAATACCCCA
>CABQND010000062.1 GCA_902465495.1 uncultured Eubacteriales bacterium | reverse complement strand
CATATACGCGAGCACGATTCCGGCGAGCATGCCGAAATACACCGGCGGGAGCGGGCAAAGCCCGATCGCTTCGCCGAACGTGAACGGCACCGCCATAAGGAATGCGATCCCGCACAGCGTCAATGCGATCACGGGTGCAGACGCACGATATTTCCCAAACGGAAGATGCGCACTGCGCAGCATATAGATAACGAGCGTCTGTGTAAACACCGACTCGACGAACCAGCCCGTCTGAAAGAGAGCGATGAACTGCATTTTCAGAGCGTCGTCCGTGATCGCCGCGTACTGCGCGCCGCAAATGGCGGGGCAAACGACGAAAAAGAGCAATACATACGTGAGAATATCAAAGAGCGAGCTGATCGGCCCGAACCGCACCATAAACCGCGTGACCGATTTTCCGTCCCACGCGGAAGGTTTTTCCAGGCTCGAAGCGTCCACGTTGTCCCACGGCATCGCCGTACACGAAAGATCGTACACGAGATTGAGAAGGACGAGCTGTACCGCGCGCATGGGCAGAAAGGGCAGAAACGCGCTCGCCGCCAGTACAGACAAAACGTTGCCGAAATTGGAAGACGCCGTGATCTTGATATATTTCATCATGTTCGCGTACGTTTTGCGTCCTTCCACGACCCCGTCGGCAACCACCGTCAGATCTTTTTCGAGCAAAATGACATCCGCCGCCTCTTTGGCGATGTCCGCCGCCGTATCCACCGAGATCCCGACATCCGCCGCGCGCATTGCGGGCGCATCATTGATGCCGTCCCCCAAAAAGCCGACCGTATGCCCTTTTTCGCGCAGAACGCGCACGATGCGCTCCTTCTGCAAGGGCGAAAGTTTTGCAAATACGCACGCCTCTTCCGCCGCGATTGCAAGTTCATCATCGTTCATGCTTTCCAGGTCGCTTCCCAAAAGCACTTTATCCCCTTCCAGTCCGACTTTGCGGCAGATGCACGCCGTCACCTTTTCGTTGTCACCCGTCAGTACTTTGACGCGCACGCCCAGCTCTTTGAGCCGTTCCAGCGCGGGCGCCGTGGTCGGTTTGGGCGGATCCAAAAAGGCAAGACAGCCGATCAGGACCATTTCGCTCTCGTCCGCGGCGCACAGCGCCGTCGGTGCGTCCAGCCGCTTCTGCGCAACGGCAAGCACGCGCATGCCGCGCTCGTTCAATCCTTCGGCAAGCTCTTCGACGCGCAATTTCACTTCATCCGTCAGCGGGATGACCTTGCCGTCCAGCTCCGCAAACGCGCATACCGCGAGCATCTCCTCGACGGCGCCTTTCGTGATCATCTGCACTTTGCCGCTCGTATCCTGTACCGCCACGCTCATTCTGCGGCGCTCGAAATCAAACGGCAATTCGTCCGTTTTGCGATAGTTTTGAAGGACGTCGCCCGCAATCTCACCCGCCGCGCACAGCTCGTTTGTACGCTCTATGACGGCAGCGTCCATGAGATTTTTGAGCCCAGTCTGATAGTTGCTGTTGAGAAAGGCATGCCGCAGAACACGCGCATCCTCCCTGCCCTCCACACTCAGATGCAGTTCCAGCACCACTTTATCCTGCGTGAGCGTTCCCGTCTTGTCCGTGCAGAGAATGTCCATCGAACCGAAGTTCTGCACGGCATTCACATTTTTCACGACCACCTTTTTGCGGGAAAGCGCCACGGCGCCTTTGGCGAGGCAGGTCGTCACGATCATGGGGAGCATTTCGGGCGTCAGCCCCACCGCGATGCTGACCGCGAACAGCGCCGCGTCCAGCCAATCCCCTTTGGTCAGCCCGTTGACGAGAAACACGACGGGCACCATCACCAGCATGAACCTTAAAAGGATGTGCGAAACGGACGCCACACCCTTTTCAAAGGATGTCTTTTCGGGACGCGCGGAAAGGGTTTTTGCCGTTCTGCCCAGCATGGTATCCGCACCTGTCGCAAGGACCAGTCCCGTGCCGCTGCCGCTGATCACATTCGTGCCGCAAAAAGCGAGGTTGGCGCAGGACGCCGCCGAAGAAAACGATTCCAATGCATCGGCATTTTTTTCTTCGGGCACACTCTCGCCTGTAAGCGACGACTGCGAAACAAACAGATCTTTCGCAGAAAGGATGCGCATATCCGCGGGGATGACGTCCCCCGCCGACAGGCATACGATATCCCCCACGACGATCTCTTCGGAAGCGATCTCCGCGCGATCTCCGCGCAAAACATCACACTTGGAAGAGACCATTGCCGCGAGCCGCGCAGCCGCATTGCCGCTGCGCGTTTCCTGCGCAAAGCGCAGAATGCCCGACGCACCCACCATGCAGGAAATGACGATGACCGTCATGTAATTTTTTTCGCCCGCCGCCGCAAACACGATGTCCGTAAACACCGAAACGAGCGCGAGCACAAACAAGATCGCGGTGAACGGATTGACAAACGCCGCCGCAAGGCGCATAAAGATCCCACGTTTTTTTGCCGCGGGAAGAGCATTCGCACCGAATTTTTCGCGTGCGGCTTCCACCTGCGCATCGCTCAATCCAGTATTTGCCGTGCCGAGCGCTGCAAGTGCCTCTTCGGGTGTCTGCAACGCCGCCGCACGAATGCGCGCATCCGCCTCGCTTGCGCGGATCACGCTTTCCGTCAATTTTGAAAGAAAAAACCTCTTGAATTTTTTTGCCATGATAGCCACCTCCTTCGATTTGTCATCGGAGAGGTAGCCGAAGCGTTCCGAAAAGGCGCGGCCAAAAAAATGCGAGGTTGCAAATCTGCATTTTCGCCATACGCCGCATTGTTTTTGTAGATCATAGACGGCGGCGCGTCGCCGGAAAACTCAAAAGCAGTTCTTCGCAGGGCAAACGGATACGCACGCCGCAAACAAGCCGCGCTCTTTTCGATATTTACTTCGACTGCCGCATCCTTCGTCCATGTTCCGAACCTCCTGTGTATTAAAAATCATATCCGTAACGCAAATACTTTTTGCAAACGGCGTCACAAAAAATTCCGCGCGCCGAAACGGCGCGCGGAAAAAATCAAATTGAAATTTAGCGTACCGTTTGAGCTTTGACTTTAAAGGGCGGTGAAGCTGTGTTATGTCGCGCCTTGTTTCCGACGCGACCTGTTCAGACCTGCGCGCGATGTCTCCATCGCTTTGCGGCAACAGCCCGTATCCCCGTAAGAGCCTTACTTACCGGATATTCATTTTCGCCGACATTATACCCCCTGTTTTTCCGTTTGTCAAGCCCTCGGTGCAAAATTTTTTCTCAATTATCAAAAACAGAAAACTGCCGCACCCCATTAAGGAGTGCGGCAAAACTGTGCTCATTTTGATATTCAATACAAAAGCTGCGCCGTTTCGGGGAGTGTAAGCACGTCGTTATTGTCGCCCCGCACCGAAAATTGCTCCTCGTGGAAGGTGCGGTGCGGGATCATATACACCCGCTTTTGCCGCCATTCCCCGCGCACATCTTCCGAAAAACAACGCTCCGATAAAATATATGCAAAAGAACTCGCGTTCAACTCTACGATCGCATTCTCATATCCGTTTGCAAAACATTTCTTGATCGCGCATTTAATGCGGAAAGCAATGTACGCATCGGAAAGAATCAGCCCTGAGCCTTTGCAATGCGGACAGCTCTTCGTGAGCATGGAAACGGTGTCACTTTTCACTTTTTTTCGGGTAAACTGCACGAGTCCCAGTCCCGTCATCGGAACAACATTGCATTTTGCACGGTCCTCTTTTAAATACAATTCCAGTTCTGCAACCACCGCAGCCCGATGTTCTTCACTTACCATATCGATGAAATCCACGACCACGATCCCGCCGATATTGCGCAGCCGCACCTGCCGTGCGATCTCCTTCGCCGCGAGCAAATTTGTCGCAAACACAGTGTCTTCCAGCCCCGTTTCACCCGTAAAGCTTCCGGTATTGACATCGATCGCCGTAAGCGCTTCCGTGCGGTCAAAAACAAGATATGCCCCGTTCGCAAGAGATACACGATGGCTGATCAGCTCATAAATCTGCTGTTCCAGTCCGAAATATTCAAACATTTCCCGCTCGCCGCAATAACGGACCAAACGGCTTTTGAATTTGCTCTTTTTAAAAATTTTTGCAACGCGCTCATATGCGGTATCATCGGCAATGTAGATCCGATCCACGCCTTCCAAATCAAAATCGCGTAAAAGGCGCGCATGCACATCGGCGTCACGATAAATCAAATCTCCCACGGCAGCATTTTTATATGCTTCCTGCGCGGCCGCGTACAGACCGCGAAGATACCCCGCCTCTTCTTTCAGCTCGCGCAATTGCGCACCCTGCGCGTTCGTGCGAAACACAAACCCACCGCCGTCTGCGCGCAATTTCTCCGCAAAACCTGTAAGGCGAGCGCGCTCCTCTTCCGACGTGATCTTGCGTGAAACCGCACAAAATTCCGCCGTCGGAAGAAAAATCAGCTTTTTCCCGACAAAAGAAAGACACATACTCAAACGCGCACCTTTCTTTCCGATAGGCGATTTTGCGACCTGTACCATTACTTCATCGCCGACTTTCACATTCAGAAGCGATGTTTTGGGTGCGAGTTCCGCCTCCGCAGGGATATCACCCGCATACAGATATCCGTTTTTCTCCTGTCCGAACGCGACAAACGCAGCCTGCATCCCTTCCAGGACGTTCACTACTTTGCCCTTGTAGATGTTTCCGGAAATCTCAGACGAACTGCCCGAATCCAAGTGAAACTCGACAAGACGATCCCCTTCGGTCACTGCCGCGAAACAGTCTGAACCGAAGTAATCGAAAAACATATTTTTTTGCATATTTTTCCCGTATTTCCCTCAGAAAAAGGAAACGCTATAAAATAAAATACGAAATCAAGTCACACAGTTTTCATACTGTTTCCATTATTTTAACATGCATTGTGGTTTTTTGCAAGGGAGTTTTGCAAAAAAACAAGATTTTTTTCCGCTAAAATCGAATAAAAGCATTCGCACCGCGCAAATAAATTTGCGCGGTGCGACGTCACTTGATTTGTATAATTATGCATGATATGCGCTTGATCACAACTCATCGATATATTCCGAAAGCGGATGGTAAATATCGGCACGGGCAAAAATTTCAAAAAATTCTGTTTGCGAAATTTCACACACGAACGATCCGTCTGCATCAAACAGTGTAATTTCCAAATATTTGCCTCGCTCCATATAGCCGAGTGCCTTTTTTACGGTAGCATCCGTGCGCAAAGCCACTTTCTTGATCTCCATTCCTCTTGCAAGATCTGCGGAAATATCATAACGAATGCGAGTATAGCGGCAGTCCTTTCCGCCGAAAATACCGAACAGAATAAATAGTGCAAAAAAGAGAATGGTGAAATTGATCTTTATAAATGCCGTATACACGAAAAGCGCAATAAGCCCTGCCGCAACAATCAAACTCAGTGCGATCATCAACGTGCGGGCAAATGTTTCGCTTCGCAATTTTGCGGCAATACAATATACGACACGGCCTCCGTCCAGCGGATACGCCGGCAAAAGGTTGATCGCCGCAATCCCGGCAGAAGCAAACGCCGCAACATCGGTATACGGATACGTTTCGGGAAACAACCACCAAAGCGCGACGAACCCCGCCGCGCATACCGCGTTCACAAAAGGTCCCGCCAAAGCGAGGCGAATCTCATCGAAAAGGCTGATTCCTTCAATATCTCCGCGCACGATTGCGCCGCATGGCATGAGTACGACGCGGTTCAGACGGCAACCGATGCGCGCGGCATACGCTGCGTGCCCGAACTCATGCAGAAGTGCGACCACCGTGTACGACATAAAAAGAAACAGCTCGCCTCTAAGCAGAAAATAAATGCCGAACAGAATAAAGAGCGGATGAACGCTCAGCGCCAACCGCTCTCCTTTCACGCGGCGTTTTTTGTCCGCGCGACTCTTAAACATTCCAGACGATGTCGTTATTTTCGTTCACAGAATAGGACTGAATGAGCGAACCCGAATCGTACAAAGAGACCGAAACCTCTGCAGCGCCATCCGAATACCCGACGGGAATTGTGGAATATACCGTATCCCCGGCCGCGAAATATGCATGCGTGAGCCCCGAAATCACCGATGTAAAGGAAGTGGTGTGTTCAATTTCGACCGTATAAGTGCCGTTGTTTTCGGCAACATTTTTGATCGTACCGCCGTAAGGAGAATACACGCTGCAAGCGCCCGTAAACGTGAGAACTCCTGTATCCGAAACCGAACACTGGATATCCGCATCCGAAACAACGGAGCCGAGAGTCAATTCGGAATATACGCGCTCATCCGGCGCATTGACAGTCTCTTCTTCGGAAACGAGTCCGCGGAAAAAGGTATTGATCGCGCTGTCTGCCCAAAGCAGATTGGTCAATAAAATGGTCGCGCACAGTGCGAGCACCGCGATAAATTCAATGACAAGCACCTTACTGTCCAGAAATTTTTTGCGCGGAGCGTGTTCGGGAACATACGCGTCGCCGTAATCGGTAACATTTTCCTCCACTGCCGTGCGCTCTTCTTCCGTTTCGCCTTCCATACGCTCGTTCACCGTTTCCACGACGCGCTCTTTCAGGTCCGCTTCGGGTTCGCGCTTCTTTTTGCTGCGCTTTTTGGTCACATTGAGCGTGCTGACAGGTATTTCGAGCATCTCCGCATAGTCGATGGTTTCGCTCATACAAAATTCCTCCGTTTTTGTTCGTTGTGTTCTCATTGTATGCTCCGATCTTCTTTTTCAGAACAGTTTTTTAAAAAATCTTGCAAATGTTTGCACCTTTTTTCTTTTTCCTGTATAATATGAATGTCCAAAAACATGCAAAAACGGCTTTTGCTACATTTGCTGTTCTTTCTTATCTTTATGCGGAGCGTACGCGCAACATGAAAATTTCCGAACTTTTTTTAAAGAAAAAAGCAATCTATTCCTTCGAAATATTTCCGCCCAAACCTACGGCGGATTACACTTCAGTGCAAGGCACCATACGGCAGCTTTCCGATCTTCACCCCGACTATATCTCGGTTACATGCAGCGCGGGCGGATCGGGGAACTCGCGCACACCCGAGATCGCGCAACTGGTAAAGGAGTGCGGCATCGAACCGCTTGCACACCTGACCTGCATCCATGCAGACAAGCCGTCCGTGCTCGCCGCACTCGATCGACTTGAACAGGCGAACGTGTCCAATATTCTTGCCCTGCGCGGTGACAGAATCGAGGGAGCGCAGGAGAGTAAAGATTTTGCACACGCATCCGACCTCATTTCCTTTATTCGGGAGAGCGGGCGAAATTTCGACATAGCCGCCGCCTGTTACCCCGAAGGGCATCCTGAAAGCGAATCGCTCGCCGCAGACGTGCGCAACTTAAAAAAGAAAGTGGACGCAGGCGCCCACCATCTCAATTCTCAGCTGTTTTTTGAAAATGAAGATTTCTACCGCTTTCAGGATATGCTCGCCGCGGCAGGGATCGATGTGCCCGTACAGGCGGGCATTATGCCGCTCGTAAAAAAGAGCCACGTCGATCGAATTATATCCCTTTCCGGCGCAAAGATCCCCGCGCGCATCTCGCGCATGATCGCGCGTTTTTACGACAAGCCGGACTCGCTCATGGAGGCAGGCATCGCATATGCGATCGAACAGGCGATCGACCTTCTTTCGGCAGGCGTGCGCGGCGTGCACTTATATGTTATGAACAACCCTTACGTGGCGCGACGAATCACAGAAAGCCTTTCCCCCATTCTCAAAGAGATCAACGGAGCGGACAATGCAAATCGATAAACAAGAATTTTTGCGCTATCTGGGTTGGAAAGGACAGGAAACGGACGCGGCTTTTCAAAACAAACTGGAAGAATCCGCGAAGCGTTGTCTGGAAATTTGCGATGCGCGCAGCGTCGTACGGCGCTTTTCTCTGACCGAAAATTTTATTCTCAGCGGTACGGATTTTTGCCTTGAAGGCAAAGATATACGCGCCCATCTTGCCGACTGCGAAGAGGTTTATCTGTTTGCCGCGACGATCGGAGCGGGCGCAGAACGGGAGCTTATGCGCCTGCAATCCAAAAACGCATACGAGGCGCTCCTCTTTGACACGGCTGCGAGCTGCGCCATCGAAAGTTACTGCGACGATATCTGCGACGACCTGCAAAACAGCTGCCCGACCGCCCTCACTTCTCGTTTTTCCTGCGGATACGGCGATTTTCCGCTCGCGGCACAAAAGGAGATCTGCGCCATTTTGCGCACCGATTCTAAGATCGGGCTCTGCTGTGACGAATATTGCTTGCTTACCCCGCGAAAGTCCGTGACGGCGGTTGTCGGCATCACGAAAAATGCACTCCCCGCACAAAAAGCCGAACGCGCGTGCGGGCACAAATGCGCCGCCTGTGCAAACAAAAACTGCGCCTTCCGCGCAAAGGAAACACCATGAATTTTTCGGAATTTTTAAAAAACAACATCGTCGTTTTTGACGGAGCATTCGGCACCGTTTTGCAAAAAAAAGCACAAAATATCGGCACCGTTCCCGAGATTTTGAATCTTGAACGTCCCGAGCTGATCGCTTCGATCCACGCGGAATACGTTCTTTCGGGCGCGGACGTGATCACAGCGAACACATTCGGCGCCAACGAAAAAAAGGTCGGGAACGCAACACTTTGCGAAGAAATCATCCGCGCCGCCGTACACATAGCACGGGAAGCGGCGCACGGCAAATTTGTCGCACTGGATATCGGACCGATCGGTCAGCTGCTCGAACCGATGGGCACGCTGACTTTTGACAATGCATACGAAATTTTTGCGCGCGTTGTTCGAGCGGGAAAAGACGCAGACCTCATACTCGTGGAAACGATGTCTGATTTGAACGAACTGCGCGCCGCTCTCCTTGCCGCAAAAGAAAACAGTGACCTGCCCGTTCTCGCGTCCATGACGTTTGAAGGAAACGGACGCACATTCATGGGGTGCGACCCCGTCTGCTTCGCGCTGGCGGCATCTCCGCTTGCAGACGCGATCGGCGTCAACTGCTCGGTCGGACCCGACCAGCTTTTGCCTGTCGTGCAAAAACTTCTCGAAAACACGGATAGACCCGTCCTCGTCCAGGCGAACGCGGGACTGCCCGATGAAAATATGCACTACGACGTATCGGCGGAACAGTTTGCAAAAACGTACGAAAAGTTTTTGGAAATGGGTGTACGCGTCATCGGCGGATGTTGCGGCACAACTCCCGAATATACCAAAAAGCTGCGCGCCCTTGCCGACAAAGCAAAACCCTGCTCTACCGTAAAAATTCCCCGCCCCGCCGTGTGTTCGGCGTCCAAAGCGGTGTTTTTGGACGGAGCAAAAGTCATCGGCGAACGCATCAACCCTACGGGCAAAAAGGCAATGAAGCAGGCTCTTCTCGAAGAGAACTATGCGTATGTGCGCACACAAGCAATCGAACAGA
>CABQND010000061.1 GCA_902465495.1 uncultured Eubacteriales bacterium | reverse complement strand
TTAGGGCCTGCGCGCGGGCGCGTTTTGTTTTGCTGATTATTTTTTACCATTCCAACAATATGTGCAGAATTTGCATGCGGGCAAGCCCGTCGATTCAAGCATATCGTCCAGTCGATGATAACGCAGAGACGTAAACTGCAATTCTTTTCGGATTTCTTCGACCATTGCAGCGTACTCAGGCGAATCGGGATCTGTGTAAGCAGAGACGCGTGCATCGGCGTTTGCTCCTTCAAGCAAAGCAATTTTGCGCCGTGCGATGAGTTCGAGTTCGGAAGTGGAACGTGAAAAGTTTAAATACGGGCAACCGTATAAAATGGGAGGACAGGCTAGACGAATGTGTACTTCTTTCGCTCCGTTATGATAGAGGAAATTTGCAGTTCCGCGCATCTGTGTCCCTCGAACAAGGGAGTCGTCGATGAGAATCAGTTTTTTGCCATTGATCATCGCATCAATGGGAATGAGTTTCATATGTGCGATGAGATCGCGGCGACTCTGGTTGGGCGGCATAAAGGAGCGAGGCCAGGTCGGTGTGTATTTGACGAAGGGGCGGGCAAGCGGAATTCGAGATCGATTTGCGTATCCGACGGCATGCGCTGTCCCTGAATCGGGGAGACCGGCAACGCTGTCCGCAACGGTGTTGTCGCGGCGAGCAAGCATATCTCCGCAATTATAGCGCATTTGCTCTACGTTCAGACCTTCGTAAGAAGAGGCAGGATAACCGTAATACACATATAAAAAGGTACAAATTTTTGTGCTTCCGCTGGGCGGGCAGACCGTTTCAACGCCATCGGGCGTCATAAAATCAATTTCACCGGGGCCGAGTTCTTTGCAATGGTCATAGCCGAGGTTGAGATAGGAAAAAGACTCAAAGGCGACGCAATAGCCATCCTCTTTTTTTCCGATGACAACAGGGGTGATCCCTTGTTTGTCTCGTGCGGCATATATGCCTTCGGAGGTGAGGACGAGAATGGACAAAGATCCGTCAATCAGGCTTTGGGCATGCCGAATACCTTCGGGAATGGAAGTTCCGCGGTTGATCATGGCAGCGGTAAGTTCGGTCGCATTGATGCTCCCGCCGCTCATTTCGAGGAAGTGTGTTGTTCCTTCCGCAAACGCTCTTTTCACGAGTTGATCAATGTTATTGATACGCCCGACGGTCGCAATTGCAAAATTTCCGAGATGTGAACGTACTAGTAACGGTTGCGGTTCACTGTCAGAAATGCAGCCGATCCCGAAATTGCCCTTCATCTCGCCAAAATCACGCTCGAATTTGGTACGGAAAGGCGAATTTTCAATATTGTGAATGGCGCGGTTAAAGCCGCCTTCACCGTATACTGCCATTCCGCCTCGCCTCGTTCCGAGGTGCGAGTGGTAATCCGTGCCGAAAAATAAATCGAACACACAGTCTTTTTTGGAAACAACGCCGAAAAATCCGCTCAAATGTTTAGCCTCCGTAAAGCAGTATGAAATAAACAAAAATATTATAGCACAAATCATGCATAATGTCAGCCGTTCGGGCGCGTCCTGTGTAAAAAAATTTGAAATGCCTTTTTCATCAAAAAAGAAATTGCGCATACTTACGTATAAAAAAGAATTATTAAAAAAATTAGTTCAATTTTTGTGCACTATTTTGATAATTTCAGCAATTGTTTTTTGGAAATATATGTAGTATAATCGAAATAAAGCGGATAATATATCGTCCAATGGATGTTGGAGGGTTGTTGGAGGTTATGAAATATTTTTGTTTCGGCGAAGGGGCCAGATTAAAACATTTATTAGCAGGCATGGCAGCGGTAGAGGAGAGCGTGCATATTTGGCGTTCGCTCAACGAGTGCGAATTGTTCCTTGTAACGGATGGAGATGAATATATTGAACAGGATGGACAACGCTGGCATCTGCAAAAAGGTGACTATCTTCTTACGGAGCCGGGAAAACTTTATGGCGGATATGCTCCGTCGACATCACAATTCCATTGGCTGCATTTCAGATATCCTGCGGAAGATGCCTGTTTTTGTGAAGATCCGTCGGGGGCAGACTTCAGCTTTCCGCAGAGCGGACACTTAGATTCATACGACTCGATGCTAGTGATCGATATTTTGATCGAACAATATTTTATATTAAAAGATAAAGAAGCTGTGACCGACAGTCTCCTTACGGCACTGCTGCGTGAGCTTTCTTCCCTTACGCATGGGATAGCGGCGAAATCACCCAAAGATAAGCGTTTCCAGCCGATTATGGATTATTTCAGTCAAAATCCATATTTTAACGAAGTCAAAGATGTGAAGACCATGGCGGAATTTTTTGGATATAGTGAACGGTATCTGATATATCTTTTCAAGAAGAATATAGGGATTTCGCCTCTTCAATATCTGATCACAAAAAAGATGCAGCGGGCACAGGAGCTTCTTGCAAACACGGATATGACGATCAAGGGAATAGCAAGCGTATTACATTATGATTATTATTATTTCATGCGCCTGTTCCGAAAGACGACGGGTATGTCACCGACGCAGTACCGAAAAGCGGTGATACCGGATTGGAATTCCCGTCTGTCTGAACATGAAAATTGAATTGGAAAAACCCGCCAAGTAAAATGCTTGGCGGGTTTTTTGTGTTAAACTTTTATCGGATTATTTTGCTAAAAAAGGAACGTGCAAGAATAAGCGGAAAAAAGTTACGCATACTCTGTTTAGAAAATTTTACAGGGCAAAAGGCTCTGTAAGGGGAGGAAATATGAAAGCAACGGGAATTGTGAGGAGGATTGACGAGCTGGGACGAGTTGTCATTCCGAAGGAGATCCGCCGCACATTACGCATCAAGGACGGCGATCCGTTGGAAATTTTTACGGATCGCGATGAGCTTATGCTCAAAAAATATTCGCCAATTGCTACCTTGGAAAAATTTTCGGAGGGCACGACCAAATCGCTGAGCGATCTGAGCGGATGTCTTGCCGTGATCTGTGACACGGACGAAATACTTTACGCGTCGGGCGAAGGCAGGAAAGATCTTACCAAAAAGCAGGTTTCAAGAGAATTGGAGCACATAATGAAAGAGCGCAGGAGTTATGTTGCAAACCGTGCGGAAGGCGGAGATATTGTCC
Source organism: uncultured Eubacteriales bacterium (assembly GCA_902465495.1). GTDB lineage: Bacteria > Bacillota > Clostridia > Christensenellales > Borkfalkiaceae > Borkfalkia. The sequence continues at coordinate 7,058 of CABQND010000061.1, read as the reverse complement.
CGCTTGCGGACGGAACGCCGCTCAACATTACGGCACAGATCATTGTGCCTATCGTAGCGGGAGGCGATTGCTTGGGGGCGGTGTCCCTTCTTTCTGCGGAAGAGGGTGCACGTATGGAAAACAGTGCTGTAAAATTATGCAGACTTACTGCAGACATACTGGCCAATCAATTCGAATAACAGATGTGAACGTATCAGGGCGGCTGTGTAAACTGCTTCGCCGCCTTGTCCCGCCTCGGCGGGAGTACATATGAAACCGCAAAGTTTTTTGAAAGGCGCGCTCATCATCACGCTCGGCGGCATTGCCGCCAAATTGCTGGGCGCGTTTTATCGCATTCCGCTCACAAATATTCTTGGCGGCGAGGGTATGGGAATCTATCAGATGGTATATCCGTTGTACTGCCTTTTGCTCACCATTTCTGCGACGGGCATTCCTTCCGGGCTTGCGCGGCTCATTTCGCAGGCGGAGAAGAAAGGAGGTGGCGCGTCGGAGGGGATTTTAAAAAAATCGCTTACACTTTTTGCGGCAATCGGTTTGATTGGCAGTGCGGCGATGTTTTTTATTGCGCCTTTCATGAGTGCGGCACAAAGTGAGCCCGGGGCGGTCACGGCTTATCGTATGCTTGCTCCCAGTGTCTTTTTTGTTTCGGTCATTTCCTGTTTTCGCGGGTATTTCCAGGGCAAGAGTAATTTTTATCCGACTGCTCTTTCGGAAATCGCCGAACAGATCGTCAAAATCGGGTTGGGGCTGTTTTTTGCGCGGGTGTTCCGCGCAAATGTGCAGGCGGCTGTATCATACGCACTGTTTTCGGTCACGATCAGTGAACTTGCGGCTTGTGCGTTTATGGTTGTGCTCGCATTGGGGGAGCGCGGAAAAAAACCGTTGTACCGCGTCCGCACGTCTCGTCCGCATGCCCTTTATTTGCTTCGCGTCACGGTGCCTGTTACGATCGCTGCCGGGATTTTACCTTTGTCGGGTATTTTAGATAGTATACTTATTGTCAATCTCGTTGGCAGGTATGCCGATAATGCGACGGCCCTGTATGGGTTGTATTCGGGCGGTGCCGCGACAGTGGTGAATCTTCCCGTTTCGATTTGTTACGGACTTGCGGCGGCGAGTGTTCCTGCCGTTTCATCGCTTTTTGCGGAAAATCGCACATCCGAAGGAGAAGATCGCATACTTTTCGCGCTGAAATGCACGCTTTTCGTGGCATTTCCGGCGGCATTCTTTTTGTTTGCGTTCCCGGGACAGGTAGCATCCTTTCTCTTTCCGTCCGTGACGGGTGAAGAGGGCAGGGCCCTCGCGTCTCTCGTACGAGCACTTTCTTTTGCGGCGCTTTCCCTGTCGTGTGTACAGACGCTTTCTGCTTGCCTTACCGGGCGCGGCAAACCTAAGATTGCGGCGCTTTCGATGACTGCGGCGGTCGCTTTGAAAATATTGTTGGAAGTTTTTCTTCTTCGAGTCCCGCAAATTTCTGTTTCAGGCGCGGCGTATGCGTCCATGGCGTGCTATTTTGTTGCACTTTTCGTCAATTTGTTATATAGTATTAGGGAACGAAAGACCAGATTGCGCGCATATGGATTATTTTTAAAATTTTCGCTTATGTCGGTGACGGCGGTTGGCGTGGCGTTTCCGCTCGGCAGGGTGCATGTTCTGGCAGCACTTGCTGCTGCGGGCGTTGTGTATCTTGCGCTTGCTGTGCTGTTACATGCGTTCACAGGCGAAGAATTGCGCGCATTTACAAGGAGGAAAAAGCATGATCACCGTCATCGGATTGGGGTGTGAAAAAGCAGATCTTCCGCAGGGCGCGGAAGCAGTTCTGCGTTCGGGGGCAAGAGTCATTCTCCGCACGGGCGAGACGCCCGTTGCGGATGGTGTGCGCGCCTTGGGCGTTTGTTTTGAAACGCTCGATTACATATACGAAACGAGCCGCAATTTCGACACGCTCAACAAAAAGCTTGCGGCGGCGGTCCTGTCTGCGGCGAAAGAGAATGATGTCGCGTATTGTGTGGACGGGAGTGTAACCGAAGATGTTTCTGCCCAGATAGTAATACGCCGTGCAAAGGGAACAAAGGTGTTTTGCGGGGCATCCAAAGCCGATCGCGCTTTTGCGGCTGCGAAGGTGTTTTCGCGTTCGCGTACGGCGCTTTCAGCATACGCGCTGGAAGGGGAGCGGCCTCTTCTTCCGCTTGCCGTATACGATCTTGACAGCGATTTGGTGGCAGGAGACGCAAAACTGAAATTGTGCGATTGGTTTGGCGATGAAGCGGACGCCTTTTTCGTACAAGGCGGCAAGGCAGAGAAAATCAAACTGTATGAAGCGGATCGCCGCAAAAAATACGATTCGACCTGTGCCCTGGTGATCGGTGAAATCCCTTTGTTAAAAAGAACGCGTTTTGATTTTTCCGATCTTGTGGAAATATTGCGGCTGCTTCGCGCGCCGAACGGATGCCCTTGGGATCGCGCACAGACGCACGAGAGTATTTGCAAAAATATGATCGAAGAGGCGTATGAGCTTGTCGATGCGGTGGAGAGCGGAGACGATTCCAAAATCTGCGAAGAGGCGGGCGATGTGCTGATGCAGGGCGCGTTTCACTCGGTGCTCGCGCAGGAACGCGGTGCATTTTCGCCCGAAGATGTGCTCAGCGACGTATGTCGTAAGCTGATTTTTCGGCATTCGCACATTTTCGGTAAGGATAAAGCGGAGTCTGCGGACGGGGCGCTTTCCGTTTGGGAGAAAAACAAGACGGTAGAAAAAGGGCAGAAGACGGCTTCGGACACGGTGCGTGATGTTCCGAAAGTATTTCCCGCGGCGATGCGCGCGCAAAAAGCAGCGAAGCGTGCCGCAAAATACGGCTACGATTTCAAAGATGTATCCGAAGCGGCACAGAAGGTGAACGAAGAGCTGTCCGAACTGTTGGCGGCGATTGCGGAAGGAAACGAAGTGCACATATCCGAAGAAACGGGTGATCTGCTTTTTTCGGCGGTAAATGTCGGCAGGCTTGCGGGAGCAGACTGCGAGGAGAGCCTGCAAAAGAGCACGCAAAAATTTATTGACCGCTTTTGTGCCACCGAAACGCTTATTCTTGCCGATGGCAAGGATATGAAAAAACTGAGCGCGGATGAGCTGTGGGCGTATTACGAAAGGGCGAAAAAACAATATGACGAAAGGCGCTGAACTCGGAAAAGGACTCAAAATCGGCGATACGTCTACGCCGAATAATGTATTTTGCGCGCCGCTTGCAGGATATACCGACTTTGCGTTCCGAAAACTTTGCTATTCCTTTGGAGCCGGATTATGCTTTACGGAGATGGTAAGCGCAAAGGGGCTTAAATATAACAGCGAGGCGACGAGACAGCTTTTGTATCGCGATAAGAGTGAACCCCAGACAGCGGCGCAGCTATTCGGGAGCGATCCGCTCATCCTGCGCGAAGCGTGCGAGAGTGAAGATTTAAAAGGTTTTCGTCTGATCGATATCAACATGGGATGTCCTGTGCCGAAGGTTTACAAAAACGGCGAAGGGAGCGCTCTCCTCGCCGATTTTTCGCGTGCGGCGAAAATTATTTCGGAGTGTAAAAAGAGCGGCAAAGCGATCAGTGTCAAGTTCCGCATCGGGTTGGAACGGGGCAAGATCGTGGCGGCGGATTTTGCAAAGTTGTGCGAGGATGCGGGCGCAGACATGATCACTGTGCACGGAAGAACGCGGGATATGTATTATTCCGGCGAGCCTGATTATGCTGCGATCGCGGCAGCAAAGGCGGCAGTGAAAATTCCCGTTATCGCCAACGGCGGGGTGTTTTCGAGAGAGGATGCTTTGCGCATGTTGGACGAAACAGGAGCGGACGGCGTCATGGTTGCGCGGGCGGCAATGTATGATCCTCACGTCTTTAGTGAAATTTTAGGCGGAAAGGATACATGGGACAGGCGGGCCGCGATAGAGGCGCAGATAGCGGATATGCTTTTGTTTTACGGCGAAAAATACACGGTCGTACAGATGCGGAAGATGGCGTCTTTTTATCTGCGCGGTATGCGCGGTTGCGCGCAAATGCGAGCAAAACTCTTTACTTGCGGAACAATTTCGGAGCTACACACTGTGCTGGATGAAATTTTTGCGGCGGACAGGGCGAGCGATTGACAACGCGCAGCACAAACTTTATAATAGTTTTGTGTAAAGACAAGCCGCGTGCGGCTGAAAACACAGTCAGATTATGTATCGGAACGGAGTGAATGTACAACATCCGGGCAACGTCGGATATAAAAAGATGATGCGCCGCTTTACGGGCAAGAGCGAGGGAAGATTCTGGGAAATTGATTTTCTGCGCGGAATTTGTGTGATACTGATGATTTTTGATCATCTGATGTATTGCCTGTGGGATATCATGCCATTCATAAACGAGACGCTCGGTACGAATTTATTTGCCGAAAGCGCACCGCTCGGCCGCGCGTATTGGGCTTGGGATGTGCGTCTGTATGTGCGCGGCGTGGTGATCACGGTTTTTTTCTTGCTTTGCGGAGTCAGTTGTACGCTGACGCGCGGGAATTTTCGCCGCGCGATCCCGCTTGCGCTTGTTGCGCTCGGTATAACGGAAGTAAGTTCTATTCTTTCGGATATCACAAATTCAAACATGCACTATTTGTTCGGCGCTATTCCGATGCTTGCCTGTGCGATTTTCTTGTATGCCTTTATTGACAATGCCGCAGTGGCGGTCGGGGATATGCTCGGAAACGGAAAAATTGCGCGTCGGGTGCGATCGGCTCTGCGCCTTTTGCCGGGGTTGGTAGGCGCGGGACTTCTGATATGGACCTTTACGGCGCTTGCGGAGTTTACTTTTGCCGGCGGATACGGGCACGTCGTTTCGAAATTTCTCGGATCAAATTCTTTGGAAGAGAATAAATTCCTTGCTATCTTTTTATATATCCGTCCCGATGCATCCAACGGGTATTTTGATTATCTGCGGTATTCGGGCGATTATTTTCCGCTTTTGCCGTTTGCGGCAACTGTGCTTTTGGGTGGGTTGATCGGCAGGTTTGTTTATCACACTGCGGCGAAATATGCATTTGCTCCGCTGGATGGAGCGTGGAACAGCGGCATATGCACGATCGGCAGACATGCGGCAGTTCTTTATATAGCACATATGATTGTCATTCCCGTACTTTTGGCGTTGGCAGCGTTTGTATCAAAATTATTTGTGTGAGTGCGTTGGCACACAGTATCAGAATAAGGAAAGTTTATGAAACAGTTACCCGAAAATTGTTCGATGTACGAAGCTATTTTGCAAAATATCTCAGACAGTACCGTTCGCACGGCGATTTCTTTTTACGGCAAAAAATATTCATTTGCGCAGGTGCATCGGATGATCGACGTGCTTGCGGATAACCTTGCGGCCGATTTTTCGGTAGGGAAAGGTGATACGGTAACTCTTTGCATGCCCAATTCGCCGGCGGCGCTTCTGTGCTTTTATGCGGCGAATAAGCTGGGGGCGGCAGTCAATCTCGTACATCCCTTTATTCCTCCTGAAAAGCTCAAAGAGAGCATCGACCGTACGGCGAGCAAACTGGTGCTCGTGTACGATCTGTACAAATGCGGGAAATATGATTTTGGTGTTCCGACATTGGTCAGTGACAGTTCTCGATATATGGCTACGCCCGCGAAAGCGTATTACAGACTCACGAAAAAGAGGACTGCGTTCGGGGAAAGCTTTGAAAAATATCTGAAAAACCGTAAAAATCCGCACGTGTGTGCCGCAGCATTCGAGGAAAACGAAGCGGCTGTATATCTTGCGAGCGGCGGTACGACCGGCGAACCGAAAATCATTGTGCATAACAATCGCGTTTTTAATATTTTGTGCGCCAAGGCGGAAGAATTTCTCAGCGAGCCTGTTGAAAATTATTCGGCGCTGTATAACGTTCTTCCTATTTTTCATGGCTTTGGCTTGTGCATCAATATGCATATGTGTATGCTGATGCGCCGCACAAACATTATGTGCATTCAATTTAACGCCAAGCGGAGCGCAAAGCAGATTGTCAAGGAAAAGGCGAACATTTTAACGGGCGTTCCGACGATGTTTTTGAAACTTTTGGGCGAGAGATCGTTCACAAAAGCGGATCTTTCGCATATCAAGGATGTATATGTCGGCGGAGACAGCGTGCCGCAACAGCTCATCGACGATTTCAACGCGGCTCTTGAACGCGGCGGCAGTCGGGCGCGCATGTATGTCGGATACGGGCTGACGGAAACTGTGACGGTCTGCCTTGTGAATACGCTTGCGCATCATCGTGAAAATTCGATCGGTTATCCGCTCTCCAATACTTATGTCAAAATATTCAAAGACGGTAAGGAACAGCCTGCGGGCGAAGTCGGTGAAATCTATTTGGATACCGACCAGTTTATGATCGGATATCTCCATGAAGAATATTCTCCGTTTGAGGAGATCGGCGGGAGAAAGTGGCTGAAAACGGGTGATTACGGTTGGCTGGATAAAGACGGATTTTTGTATTTCAAGCAACGCATCAAAAACATGATCAAAGTGAGCGGCGTGCCGGTATATCCTTCGGAGATCGAAGAAGTCGCAAGGGAGGTTACGGGCGTCCGCAAGGTGTGTGCAGTCGGGGTATTTGACGCGGTGAAAGGACAAGTCGTGCGCTTGTTTGTTGAATGTAAGGAAAATGCCGACCGCACAGCGTGTGAACGGGAAATTTTGGAAATTTGCCGCCGAAAACTTATTTCATATGCGGTGCCCAAAGAAATTATTTTTGAGGACAGGCTTCCGGTGAACTTGATTGGAAAGATAGACCGTAAGGTGCTGGAAGAGCGCGGCCCGGATCTCAAAACGAAATAAATATGCAATGCGAACACGCGGCGAAAGCTGCGTGTTTTTTTTTCAAAGTTATTGTTTTTTTGTCTGAAAATACAACTGAAAAAAAGTTGGGAAAATGTGGAAATATGGGATAAAATGAAAAAAAGTTGATTGATTTAACCTTTAATTTTTCCATATTTAAAAATGACGGGAAGGCACACTTTTATAAGATATTTGCATTTGCTGAGGAATTTTTAAAA
>CABQND010000060.1 GCA_902465495.1 uncultured Eubacteriales bacterium | reverse complement strand
TTCCGAACCGGAAAGCCCGCGGTTGTTTTATTGTATTATGTGAAGTTTTCGCCTTTTTATTTCACGAGCAATGCAAGCGCCGCTTTGTTGATGTGCAGTCGGTTTTCCGCCTGGTCATACACGATGGACTGCGGTCCGTCAATGACTTCCGCGGATACTTCCTCGCCGCGGTGTGCAGGCATACAGTGCATGAATACCGCATCTTCTTTTGCAAGTTTCATTACTTCTGGAGTAACGCGGTAACGGGCAAGTTTTTTCTTTTTCGCTTCATCGTCGCCGTCGCTCATGGAGATGAATACGTCAGTATATACGACATCGGCATCTTTTACCGCTTCGGCAATGTCATCGGTGATGAGTACGTTTCCGTATTGCATGCCGCGTTCAACGACGCTCTTTGCAGGGCTATATCCGTTGGGACTTGCAATCGCAATATCCATGTTCACTTTGGAACAACCCATGATCAGGGAGTTTGCGATATTGTTTCCGTCGCCGATGTATGCGATTTTCAGATTATCCAGTCTGCCTTTGATTTCCCAAATCGTGAACAGATCAGACAGCACTTGCAGGGGATGAACTTCATCCGAGATCCCGTTGATGACGGGAATATGACTGTATTGTGCGAATTCGCGTACTTGATCGCTTGTAAATCCGCGCAAAACAATTGCGGAAATTCCATAGCGTTCCAGCATAACGGCGGTATCTTTGATGCTTTCACCGCGCGAAAGCTGCGTTTCGCTCTTCGGAAGAAAGATGGAATCTCCGCCCAATTGACGGATACCGATTTCAAATGAAACGCGCGTACGGGTAGAAACTTTATCAAATAACAGCGCGACGGTTTTATTTTTGAGCATGGGGCTGTATTCTCCCACGCGAAATCTTTTTTTCATGGAACGCGCGGCATAAAGAAATTCAAAGATTTCTTCCGCGGTAAGATCAGTCAAACTGAGCAGGTTTTCTGATCGTATTTTAAATTTCGGAACATATTTATTGATATCCATTTTCCCCTCCGGTAAAAACAGCGTTGTGCGGATAAATAGATTTCGCACCGTTACACTTTATATTATAACAAATACAAAATAAAAAAACAACTTGTCGCGTGAAAAAAGTAAAAAAGCAAAAAAAAGGGGAATTTTAGTTCGGGCAAGGGTCAGAAAAATGACAAAAAAATATTTTTTTGGACAAGGTAATTGCACAATATAACAAATGTTTGAAGCAACATTCTTATTTTATGGCCAATTTATTTGAGATAAAATAGTGCCACACTGAATCAATAGGATGATGAAGAAGATTCGTGAGAAAAGCGGTCGCAAAGGAAAAAAATAAGGTATTTTGCGTTCCGCGTCGGAGGAGAAGACCGTGATTGACAGAAAAAAGTTATATGAATGGTGCAGTGTACCGCGGGAAAAGCTTGCCCGACGCGGCGTGCGGGGAAGAGATCTGCATAGATTATCCAATTGTTTGTTTCACGCAGAAATGGATCCCGCAAGTCAAGGATACCGGAGAAGTGTTTACGGTCGAATGGCAGGGGAATCAGGTGGCAAAGATTTCCCCGAAAGGGTGCTGTCTGTCCGTGTACGATTAAAAAATTATGGAATATTACATACTCATATTTATTGCGGATTTTTTGATCGCGGGACAGTTTTCGTTCAACAAGTTATATGAACACAAACTCGCGCGTTCAAACGGAGATTTTCTGATCCTGCCCGTTTTAGCGGCACTGATCAATTGTATCCTGTTTTTAGTCTTGAATAAATTTACGCTTGCATTCGGAACGTTCAGTTTCGGGATGGCGATCCTCAACGCTTTTGTGCAGGCAAGCTCCATGGTTTGCGGGATTTTGGTCGTACGATTGGGAAATGTTTCCGTATACACTATGTTCATGATGCTGGGCGGAATGCTTCTTCCGTATTTGTACGGTGTTGCGTTTCTGTGCGAAAAGCCGAGCGTATTTCAGATCATCGGTTTGTTTGTTCTGATCGCCGCGCTCATTCTCTTTGCGCTTCCTCCGAAAAATGCCGAAAAAAAGAGCACACATAAACTTTTTTACGTGTTGTGTTTTCTCGTATTTTTCTTGAACGGCGCTTCCAGCATCATTGCCAAGGCGCATCAGATCAATAAGGCGGCGATCCCGACCTACGATTTTTTGGTTTGGAGCTATATGATGCAGTTCATTCTCACGTTCGTTTGCTTCGGCGTGGGACAGCTCATCGGCAGAAGAAAGGTAGGGGAAGGGCAACCGTCCCTTTGCATCCGAAGCAATCCTTGGATGACCGTTCTCGTCTCTGCCGGCTATGCTATTTGCATGGGCGTGGGAAATTTGCTTTGCTCACAGCGGTGATTCATTTGCCCGCATCGGTGCAATATCCGATCGTTACCGGCGGTTCGATCATTATTACAACGATCGTCGCACGGATCGCATTCAAGGAAAAAATCGGGCTTATGACTCTCATCGGGCTCGGCCTTATGTTTGCCGGTGTGCTGCTGTTTATTTTCTGACGGAGAAAAGTAAGCTTGCCGTCGGGACATTTCAAAATCTTTAAAGTTTGTGCGGGCGAATCGGCTGTAAAGGCATTCGCCCGCATTTTTCTTCCGATTATGTCATCTTGCCCGAAAGATAGGTCCGCGTTGGGCAAATTTAACAGATTCAAAAAGATTATTTGTAATTATTGCCCATTGCGTTTTTGCTTGAAATGTAGTAAAATAAGTATGATATAAATCAAAACCAATATCAGGGAGGAATATTTTATGGCAAGCCTTTTGTTAAAAGGTATTTACAAGGTGTATCCTTCCGGCGTTACCGCCGTTACGGATTTTAACCTGGATATCAAAGACAAGGAGTTCATCGTTTTCGTCGGACCTTCCGGCTGCGGTAAATCCACGACACTGCGTATGATCGCGGGTCTGGAAGAAATTTCCAAGGGTGAACTTTACATTGACGGCAAGCTCGTCAACGACGTTGTGCCGAAAGACAGGGATATCGCAATGGTGTTCCAGAACTACGCGCTGTATCCGCACATGACCGTGTACGACAACATGGCGTTCGGTCTGAAACTGCGCAAAGTGCCGAAGGCGATCATCGACGAACGCGTGAAAGAAGCGGCGGCGATCCTCGGCATCACCGATTACCTGACCCGTAAACCGAAGGCTCTGTCCGGTGGTCAGCGTCAGCGTGTTGCGCTCGGCCGTGCAATCGTCCGTGAGCCGAAAGTATTCCTGCTCGACGAACCTTTGTCAAACCTCGACGCGAAGCTGCGTGCACAGATGAGGACGGAGATCTCCAAACTGCACGCTCGCCTTGCAACCACGTTCATTTACGTTACGCACGACCAGATCGAAGCGATGACGATGGGAACGCGTATCGTCGTTATGAAAGACGGTTTCATGCAGCAGGTCGATACCCCGCAGAACCTTTACGATTACCCGATCAACCAGTTCGTTGCGGGCTTCATCGGCACGCCGCAGATGAACTTCTTCCCTGCGACCCTTACCAAAGTAAAAGGCAAGGTGTATGTTGAGTTCACAAACAACAAGATCCTTTTGCCCAAGTCGGTAGAGGCAAGGATCCGCAATATCGAAGATTATGTAAATACGGGCAAACCCATTGTTTTGGGTGTCCGTCCCGAAGATATCCACGACGAAGAGAGCTTTATCGCCGCTTCGCCCGACACCGTTATCAAGGCGTTTGTCGAAGTTGTCGAAAAACTCGGTGCTGAAACGCAGATCTACTGCAAGCTCGACTTCAAAGAGGGTGAAGAAGTTACTTCCGTTATCGGCGATTCCACGAACATGATCGCGAAGATCGATTCGCGCAGTGTCGTGAACCGCGGCGAAGTTGTCGAGTTGGCGATGGATGCTCGTCACATTCACATTTTCGACGGTGCGACCGAAATGTCGCTGTTGGCGCGTGACGAGGGCTACGAAGTTACGCCCGAGAACGAAGCGTCTTCGGCGTTTGTTCCGCTGACCCCGCAGGAGATGCAGGCGATCATCGAGAAGAACCGCGTCGTGACCAAGGAAGAAAAGGCTGCAATGCGCCGCGAAGCGCGCGCTGCTGCACGCAAGGAGAAAGCGGAAGCGAAAGCTGCTGCAGAGGCCGCTGTCGAAGCGCAGGAAGAAGGCGCTGCGGAAGAAGCTCCCGAAGAAAACAAAGAAGACAAAGAATAATCCCTGAGTACAAAAGCCTCTCCGCAAAAGCGGAGAGGCTTTTGATGTGTATTCCTATAATTGTATGGAAAATCCAAGCGGCAGGTGTAAAAATGCTTGCGTTTGGGCGCAGTATCGCTTATAATTTGAGCTCTGAAACGCATCCGATCGTACCTGCTTTCGAGTGCACGTTTTTCAAATGAGGGAAAAATTTTACGGGGGAGACCTGCTATGGCTGGTATTTTTTTGGACGCCTTATTCGACAGCTTAAAGGTATTTCCTTTTCTGTTTTTATTGTACGTCTTAATTGAATTTTTGGAACACCGCACTGACGTAACGCGGCACGAAAACCTGCTCAAAGGGAATCTCGCACCTCTTCTGGGTGCGGCAACAGGGCTGATCCCGCAGTGCGGTTTTTCCGTAATGGCGGCAAAGCTGTATGACAAAAAACTGATCCGCACGGGCACCGTGCTTGCGGTGTTTCTTGCGACCAGCGACGAGGCACTCATCATTCTTTTGTCGCACGTCACCGATGGAAGCAAAGCGGCGGCGATCATGCCGATCATAGCCATTAAATTTATTGTGGCGGTAGGGATCGGGTATCTTGCGAACGCTCTTTTACGGTTTGAAACGGTCGGTGAACTTCGCGAAGGTGAAATTATTTGCGGAAACGCATGCGGGCAGGACCATGAAGAGGATGGGAAATTTCATCGGTATTTTCTGCATCCGCTCCTGCATTCGCTTGAAATTTTCTTCTATATCTTTGCTGTAAACATTCTTTTCGGCATCATTTTGTATTTTGTGGGCGAAGATAAACTTGCAGCGGCATTAAGAAGCGGGTACTGGTTGCAGCCGCTCATTGCGGCGGCGATCGGGCTGATCCCGAACTGTGCATCCAGTGTGGTCATTACCGAAACATACATTCTCGGCGGGCTTTCGTTCGGCGGATGCGTCGCGGGGTTATTTGCCAATGCGGGGCTTGGTTTTGTCACTCTGTTTAAAAACACGCACGCATGGAAGCGCAATCTTTTGCTTGCGCTTACGCTATACGTGGTCGGCGTTGCGGTAGGTTACGCGGTAGACGGAGTTATGGCAGCCATCGGGATTTGAATTTGCACAGCGCGGCGCGCCCGGATAAGGGGCGCGTTTTTTTATAGAACGGCAACAAAATCTCTGGCACGCTATGGGTATTTTGCGGATAAATTCATAAATTCGGAAACTATAATTGAAACAAATACCGACCTTTCAAAATGCGTATAGATTAAAAATCGGCGCAGAGGTTGACAGTGCGCGGCGGGTATGCTACAATTCGGGTATCAAGCGCGACGACCGGGAGGAGTAGCGCGGAAACAAGGAAACCGCAGAGAGCGGGAGGCAGCTGAAAGTCCCGCGTTTCCGTCCGCACGAAAAACACCCGCGAGCGGCGGATGCGAACGGGAAAGCCCAAATAGTGTCCGACGGGTCCGCCCGTTACAGCGCATACCTTTGCAGGAAGGGAGAGAGCCGCATAAGTTGCGGCAATTCAGGTGGCACCGCGGAAGAGTCTTTCGCCCTGATCGAATCGGGGAGGAAGGCTGTTTTTTTATGTCGAATCCCGAAAAGCCCAAATGTATCCCGCAGGGCGGGACCCTTAAAATCAAAGCGGGAAAGGAGAGAGAGCTATGTGTTCGATTTTTTGCTGTACGGCCAAAGAGGTCGACTATAAAACCATGTTGGAAAGTTTTTTCCGCACCGTATCGCGCGGGCCGGATATGAGCCGCGTGGAAAAGACGCCGTCGGGATACATGGCGTTTCACCGTCTGGCGATCATGGGGCTGAACGCTGCGGGGATGCAGCCCTTTTCAATGGGTAAAGACAAACTCGTATGCAACGGTGAAATTTACGGATTCAGACCCGTCAAACGGCATTTGGAAGAGCTGGGCTATACCTTTCAGTCGGACAGCGATTGCGAGATATTGCTTCCCATGTACCGCGAGTACGGTTTGAAAATGTTCTCGATGCTGGACGCGGAATACGCGCTTGTACTCTATGACGGTACGAAAGACGAGTACATAGCTGCGCGCGATCCGATCGGCATTCGCCCCCTGTATTACGGATATCTTGCAAGCGGCGCGATCGTATTTGCGAGCGAGCCCAAAAACCTGACGGGGCTCGTTGCGGGCGAAATTTTTCCGTTCCCGCCCGGACACTATTACGCGAAGGGGAAATTTCATCGTTACTGCGATATAGCGGAGGCGCGTGAGTATCTTTCGGACGATTTGGAAAAGGTCTGCCGAAACATTCACGACAAGCTGGTTGAAGGGGTGCGCAAGCGCCTGGATGCGGACGCGCCCGTCGGATTTTTGCTTTCGGGCGGACTGGACAGTTCGTTGGTCTGCTCCATCGCGGCAAAAATTCTGCACCGTCCCATCAAGACGTTTGCCGTCGGCATGGAAAAAGACGCGATCGACTTAAAATATGCCCGCGAAGTAGCGGATTACATCGGTTCCGATCATACCGAAATTTTCATGACCCGCGAAGAGGTGCTTTCCTCTCTCGAAAAGGTGATCGCCGCGCTGGGCACGTACGATATTACGACCATCCGCGCGTCGATGGGCATGTACCTGATCTGTAAAAAAATTCATGAAATTTCCGACGTACGCGTGCTGCTGACGGGGGAAATTTCCGACGAGCTGTTCGGATATAAATACACCGATTTCGCGCCGAGCGCCGAAGAATTTCAGAAAGAATCGCAAAAGCGGGTGCGCGAACTGCATATGTACGACGTTCTGCGCGCCGACCGCTGTATTTCGGTCAACAGCATGGAGGCGCGCGTGCCGTTCGGCGATCTCGATTTCGTCAAGTATGTGATGCACGTCGACCCGAAACTGAAAATGAACGTCTACGGCAAGGGCAAATATCTTCTGCGCCGCGCGTTTGAGGGCGATTACCTGCCCGAGAACATTTTGTGGCGCGAAAAAGCGGCGTTTTCGGACGCGGTCGGGCATTCGATGGTGGACGATCTGAAAGAATACGCCGCGGAAAAATACGGCGACGATTGGAAAGAGATCGCGAAAAAGTATGCGTATCATGCAAAACCTTTCACAAAGGAGAGCTTATTGTATCGCGAGATTTTTGAAAAGTATTATCCCGGGCAGGCGAAGATGGTCAAAGATTTCTGGATGCCCAACAAAAAATGGGAGGGGTGCAAGGTAGACGATCCGTCCGCGCGCGTACTTTCCAACTACGGCGACAGCGGGAAGTAATCCCCAATAAGACAGGATGCAGGCGCAGGCGGCGCCGAACGGTATGCTCGGCGCCGCCTGTTTGCAAATACGACAAAATTTTGTAAAAGCGGTTGAAAAAGCGCCGTTTTTGTGGTATGATGATAAAAAAGCGTATCGGCGCGCGGCGCGTTGCCGCGCGGAAAATTCTTGTCGGGAGAAGAATTGTATGACAATCAGAGAAGTGGTAAAACTGCTGGATGCGGAGATCCTGTGCGGAGAGGATCATCTCGATACCGAGATCCATACCGCCTGCGGTTCGGACATGATGAGCGACGTACTCGCGTATGTCAAAGATCAGTCCGTGCTTTTGACGGGGCTATTAAACCCGCAGGTCGTGCGCACGGCGGAGATGATGGATATGCTCTGCATCGTGTTTGTGCGCGGTAAAAAACCGGACGAAACAGTGATCGAACTCGCGAAAGAAAAAGGGATCGTGCTGTTGTCCACCGACAAGCGGCTGTTCGTCGCCTGCGGCATTTTGTATACGAACGGGCTGGGCGGCTGATCATGGAATGCATCAGACTTGCTTATGATGTAGACGGGGAAAATTTTTCATCGGCGGGCAATGCGAGCGAGAGCGTCAAGCGTACGCTCAAACAGCTCGGCGTATCTCCCGCATCGGTGCGCAGGGTCGCGATCGCGATGTATGAAGGGGAGATCAACATGGTCATTCATGCGCACGGCGGCAGGGCGGAAGTGGAAATTTATCCCGATTATATCGACATTTATCTCAAAGATCACGGTCCCGGCATTGCCGACATCGACCTCGCGATGAAAGCGGGTTGGTCGACGGCGTCCGAAAATATCCGAAGCCTCGGATTCGGCGCGGGCATGGGGCTTCCCAATATGAAAAATTACAGCGACGAAATGAAGGTGGATTCCACCGTCGGGGTGGGCACCACGGTATTTTTGCGGGTGCGCTTTTAAAGGGCAGCGCAGAAAGCCCGTTGCGGCAAAAGAGTGAACGGAGGGGGTTATGCCTACACTCAAAACCGTCGTTTTGGACAGCGAAAAGTGTATCGGATGCATCACTTGCATGCGCAGGTGTCCTACCGAAGCGATTCGCATCGAAAACGGCAAGGCAAAGATACTTTACGATAAATGCATCAACTGCGGCGAGTGTGTCCGCAGCTGTAAGGGCGGCGCAAAGCGTCCCGTGTACGACAGTTTCGATCTTGTAAGCTCCTATGCGTATAAGATCGCTCTGCCGTCGCCTTCGCTGTTCGGGCAGTTCAACAACCTGGACGATCCGAACTATGTCATCGAGGGACTTCTGGCGCTGGGGTTTGACGAAGTGTTCGAAGTCGGTCTTGCGGCGGAGCTTGTGACCGACTGCACCAAAAAACTTATGCAGAAAAAGAACCTGCCGCGCCCCGTTATCAGTACGGCGTGTCCCGCGGTTGCCGAACTCATTCTGCTAAAATTTCACGAGCTTGCCGATCATATGCTCAATGTGTATGCGCCCGCCAAGATCGCGGCGAAGCTCGCCAAAAAACAGGCGCTCGAAAAGGGTATTCCCGCCGACGATATCGGAATATTCTTCATTTCGCCCTGTCCCGCAAAGGTGTATTCTTTGCATAAAGAGGAAGTTGCGAACGAAAAGTACATATCGGGCGTGCTCTCGCAGAGCGACGTGTATTTCCGTCTTGTGGACAAGATGAACAAAATCAAAAATCCGCGCAAGCTCGGCAAATGCGGGTATTCGGGGCTGGGCTGGGGATCTTCGGGCGGCGAGAGCAATTCACTGGGGCTCGGAAACTATATCCATTGTTCGGGCGTGCGCAACGTTTTGGGCGTTCTTACCGAAATGAGTGACGGAAAATTGGACGGCGCCGATTTTGTGGAGCTGAATATGTGTCCCGGCGGATGCGTGGGCGGCGTTTTAAACGTGGAAAACCCGTTCATTGCGCGCAACCATATGCGCCAGCTCGCCGAAAAACTCAAAATACCGCCCGCGACGATGCAGGATTACGGGCTGGACGAAAGTTTCTTTATTTGGGACAAGGCGCCCGAACCTTCAACTTCCTTCCAGCTGGATACCGACCGCTTTGCGGCGATGCAAAAATTGATGCTTGTCGAGGAGTATCTGAAAAAACTGCCCGGCATCGACTGCGGCGCATGCGGCGCGCCTACTTGCCGCACGCATGCGGAAGACGTCGTGACGAGCGGAAAACCGCTTGACTGCGTAAAATTGAGGGAAATCAAATGACGGTATCCGAGTTTGCTGAAAAGAGCGGCTATGCCGTGTTTACAAAAGGCGAGGAACGTACCATTGAAAACGGGTACTGCGGCGATTTTTTGAGCAATATCATATCGCGCGCGCCCGAAAGCTGCTGTTGGCTGACGGTGATGAACAACGTCAACGTCGCTGCGGTCGCAACGCTTATCGACTGTGCCTGCATCGTGCTCTGCGAGGGCACGGAACCGGACGAGGCGTTTTTTGCGCGTGCAAAACAGCTCGGAATTTGGGTACTCGGCGCCAATGAAAACGTATTCGAGGCGAGCAAAAAAGTTGCCGCGCTGTGCGGAGTGTGAGGAAAGGTTCACGAAATTTCTTTTGAGCTGACGCAGTTCACACTTTTTCTTTCGAGCTGACGAAAGAAAAAGTCGTGATTTTTTAGGGAAACCCCATTGACCGCGCTTTGCGCGGAGCAATCGGTGTTTTCCTCGGCGGCGCGCCTTTTAAGGGCACGCCGAATGTTCTCACTTTTCTCGCGCAAAGGCGCTGCGAAAAGTCGAGATTATGAGGGCTGCGCCCTCGGCTTGCAATATTTAAGGGCTTTGCATGAATTTGAATTGCAAGCCTTCACCTGCTATTCGGTCGGCTTGTTTATCAAATCGCGCGCCGCCTTCACCTTTCCTGCAAAAGGCGAAAGCATTCGCCAAATAGGGTGCGCTTATTGAGAAGTGTGATTCTCAAACGCGCAGTAAAAAATTGAGTTTTGGGTTCAAGAAATTTCTTTTGAGCTGACGCAGTTCACACTTTTTCTTTCGAGCTGACGAAAGA
>CABQND010000059.1 GCA_902465495.1 uncultured Eubacteriales bacterium | reverse complement strand
CGAACGGTTCCGCGGCGCTCCTTTTAATTTATTATATGATCGCTTCCCCTTCGATAAACGAGCGTATGACACCTTCTGCGCCCGCATTGCCGAACGCGGCAATGAGATCTTCTGTGCAAGCAATTTCTCCCGCATTTGAAGAATAATAGCGTCGAAGCCCCGCAAAAAATTTGGAATCTCCCACCGCATCGTGCAATGCGTCGAAGAGCAGCATTCCCTTGTTATAGGCGATATTTACATACTCATATTCTTTATATTCGCCGAGTTTTCGACTCATAGTCGTATCTGCGCCGCCGAACAGTTGCGCTTCGACACTGCAAAACGCATTGTACGCGGAATGCGCGCTGTCTACAAGCTGCGCGCGCGTCAAAGAATATTTCGGATGTTCTTCAAAGAAACATGCCGTCGAATACTCCGCGAGGCCTTCGTCCAGCCAGCCTTCTTCCAGTTGATTGTTCCCTACGGCGGCGTACCACCACTGATGCGCCGTTTCATGAACGACGGTGTACATATAATCTTTGTCCGAAAGGGCATCGGAAAGCATTACAAGGCCGGGATATTCCATGCCTCCATAACAAAATCCCGTCTGTACCGCCGCAAAGGTTTTGTAAGGATATTCGCCGAACGTCTTGCCGAAATAGGCAAGCGCGCTATCGATCAGCTCAAGCGTTGCCGCCGCATTTTCATCGTCATAATAATAATAGGAGACGGAAATTCCGTTCTCTCTCGATTCAAGTACGGAAAACTCCGTTCCGAGCACGAGCGCAAAATCACGCGCGTTTTTCAGCGAAAATTCATGCGTTTTGCGCGTTCCGGTAACCTGCGTCGAAACTGTCTCGCCCGAAGCCGCGACCGTATATTCGGCATCCGCCGTCAATGTGACCGAGTAATCGGCACATTCACTGTAAAACGGATCGCCGTTGGAATAATATTCGCATTCATAGAAATTGCCTTCTTCGTCCGCCACGCACAAAACAGGATAAAAATTCCCGAGATTAACGGCATGGCGCGCAACCCCCGTACGGTGTTCAATATCCGCAAGTTCCAGCCGATATTCAATGCACACTTCGGTTCTTTCACCCGGTGAAACACTCTCCTGCAAGGCAACGCATAATATATTTTCGTCCTGCCCGGCAACCGAATAAGACACACATGGTGACACAGAAGCGATCTCCATGCACCCGTAACTTTTGCCGTTATAATATGCCGCGGACGAAAATGCCGACGATACGGGCGTAAATACCGCATCTTCGCGATATGCGTTTCCGTACAGATTGAAACAAAGCTCTTGCATTTCCGTTTCCGTATCGTTGTAATATGAAAGCTCCAACTTCGCTTCAAGCACGCCGTCCGCATACTCGGCTGCAATCGTATACTCGCTTCGCGGCGTTTCGGCTTTTTGACATCCGCTGAGCAAAAAAGGCGCGGGCAATACTGCAAGCGTCAATAAAAAACAGAATATTCTCTTCATTCCCATTCCTCCCCCTCTATCCTATGTTTTTATGTTTCTGAAAATGCGATAATTTCGCCATGAATCTTGCAAATATAAAGGCGCACCCGGCTGTACCGCCGGGTGCGCCTTTTTTATCAAATATCTTTTAAAAATCAATCCAAAAACAAAACATCTTCGCCGCCGCCGATCTCTATCTGCTCCGGCGACTCACCGTCCGTTCGCAAACTGCATGCCCGCAAACGCGCATTGCCATAGGTACGGAAAAAATACGCTCCGCGCTCAGTATCCATACAGCAGGAATAGCGGGTATAATCGGGCGCATCGCCCGCTGTAAACACGCCGCCGCGCGGCATTTCTACGCTCGAAAGAATATGGAAAAACTGCGACACATCACCAAAATCCGAGCTTTCCGCAGCACTGTTTTGCACATAATACGCTGCACGCACAAACCGCGACGCCGAAGTGCAGTCGCCGGGAAGCCCGAATGCACCCGCCCCGACCGAACAGGACCGAAGTCCGAGCGAAGCAAACCGCTCCTGCGGAAAACGTGCGGTGAGATTCAGATAATTGCGCAGATTGTGCGCATGAAATTCAAAGGGCGGTTCATTTGTAAGCACGCCCGTAGGGTTATCGAAAATGCGAAGCCCTTCCGCGCGCGGCTCTGCGATGATACAGCGCTTCCTGTCCGCGATCGCCCAATGCAAAGGTGCCACAGGGTATTCTTTATAGGGTACGGCAACGATGCGCGTATTGCGCAAGAGCTGTTCCGCTTCGTCCACGCTCGCGCACTTTGCCAATAGCCATGCGATGAGCTCATGCGGGGCTACGTTGTATGCGCCCGCCAGCATACCTCCCGCGTAAACCGCACTTTCGGGGAAATTCAGTCCCGCTGCGCATAGTCCCCGCTCATTCATACCGTCCGCAAACAGCGGAAAATCATTCTCCTGCGATGCCATGCCGATCATCGCATAATGTTCTTCGATCGGCTGTTCCGCAAAAAAACGAAGCGGAACACGGCGCGGAACGCGCGTAACCCGCTCATTGAATCCGTATTCCAGATCCAAATTCCTCCCGAACAAAAACTTTTTACCGAATTGCGCGATTGCCGTGCACATATTTTCCCCTCCGAACAAAAATTTCAATAGCAGTGTTTGTCTTTTTATCAAAATTCATGCGCAAATTCCTTTTCACTACTTAAATCGGCAACATTTTTGAAAATAAAAAAGCGGACAAAGTTATGTCCGCTTTGATATGAATTCATTTCCCAATGAAAGCCCGATTTGCTCAGGCGTTCATGCTTCTTTCCAAACGTCTCGCGACCGCTTTTAAAAATTCGCGACTGGAAAGCTTTTTGGGTGTCACGCCTTCCGCCGAGAACAACGGAATCAGATCCCCTGTCATCTCCCCTTCCTCGATGGTGCGCACCGTAGCGCTTTCCAGCTTTTTGGCAAATTCGGTGAGCGCGGGAATGCTGTCAAGCTCACCGCGTTTTGCAAGAGCGCCCGTCCAGGCAAAGATGGTCGCCACCGAATTGGTGGAAGTCTCTTCCCCTTTCAGGTGTTTATAATAGTGGCGCGTAACGGTTCCGTGCGCCGCTTCAAATTCATAATTGCCTTCGGGAGAAACGAGCACCGAACTCATAAGCCCCAGAGAACCGTATGCCGTGGCGACCATGTCGCTCATGACATCGCCGTCGTAGTTCTTGCACGCCCACAAAATGCCGCCTTCGGAGCGCACCACGCGCGCCACGGCATCGTCGATGAGCGTGTACATATATTCGATGCCCGCCGCCGCAAATTTGTCTTTATATTCTTTCTCAAAAATCTCCGCAAAAATGTCCTTAAAACGATGATCATACTTTTTAGAAATGGTATCTTTCGTCGCGAACCATAACGGCATCTTTACGTCCAGCGCATAATTGAAACAGGAACGCGCAAAACTTCTGATGGAAGCATCGAGATTGTGCACCGACTGCACGATCCCGTCGCTGTTTTTAAAATCCTGCACGAGCAATTTTTCCTTGACATTGCCTTCCGCGTCTTCCACGACAAGGTATGCCTTATCCCCTTTCGACGTGCGCGTTTCTACCCCCGAATATACGTCGCCATACGCATGACGGGCGAGCACGATGGGTTTTTTCCAACCCGGGATATACGGCGTGATGCCCTTGGCGAGAATGGGCGCGCGGAACACCGTACCGTCCAAAATGCGGCGGATGGTGCCGTTCGGGCTCTTCCACATCTGTTTGAGCTTGTACTCCTCCACGCGCTGGGCGTTGGGAGTAATGGTCGCGCACTTGACGCCGACGCCGTATTTTTTGTTCGCTTCCGCCGCCGCGACGGTGACCTGATCGTCCGTTTTATCGCGCTCGACGAGCCCAAGATCATAATATTCCGTTTTGAGATCGACGTAAGGAAGAATGAGATCTTCCTTGATCCATTGCCACAAAACGCGGGTCATTTCGTCGCCGTCCATTTCGACGAGCGGAGTCTTCATCGCAATTTTTTTGCTCATTGTTTTTTCCTCTGAAAAAATAAAGTTCTTATTTATTTTAACAGATTCCGCCCGAAATTACAAGCATTTGCCCCGCCCCCGCGGGAAATTCCCGCGGGGGCGGGGCAAAAAACGAAAGGGCGCCGAAGGTCTTTTTCAATTGCGGCGCATCTTGCCGTGCGAGGAAAACCCGCCCAAAATTCCGCTGTTTTTCAAAAGACGCTTGCCTGCGCGCTCCCGCGCATCGCAGATGCCCTGCTCGACAAGCGCGGACAGAACCTCGGCAAAATCGGAAAGACGATCGGAAAAGAAATACCATCCCAGAGCGCCGGGCACCGTATTCATTTCATTGAAATATACTTCTCCGCCGCTCAAAAGAAAATCGGCACGCACCACCCCGCGCAGCTGCGCGCGGCGGTATAAAAGTTTGGTGTATCCCTTGACGAGATCGGCGCTCGCTTTGGAGATCTTCGCGGGAAAATCGCCGCGATCGCCCTTGCCTCCGTCTAAATATTTGTCCGAAAATGTCAAAAACGTATGCTCTGTTTTGGGTTCTTCGCATTCCGATACCACGATCTCATCGTCGCGGCGCATTGCCGCGCAGTTGATTTCGCGCCGCTCGGCAAGATATTTTTCGGCGAGAAGGACCGTATCATACGCAAATCCCGCTTCGATCGCGAGTGCGAGCCGCGCGCGATCTTCGGCGACCGCCACACCGATGCTCGATCCCAGTCTCGCGGGTTTGATGATGACCGGATAGCCGAGGCGCTCTTCCACGCATTTGATCGCGATCGCTCCGCGTTTTCGGAAATCATGCTCTTCGATCTTGAAATACGGCACCGTCTTTACTCCGATGCCTTTCGCAAAATGTTTTGTCAGCACCTTATCCATAAATAAAGCAGATGCCGCCATATCCGGGGAAGCGTTCGGGATCCCGTTTAAATCAAGAAGCCCCGAAAGCGCCCCGTCTTCACCGCCCATGCCGTGACAGCAATTCAGAGCACAGTCGATTTTTGCGATCTCTTTGAGTTTGCGCCCCTTCCGCTGCCACAGAGTCCCCCCTGCTATGACTGCTTCCGAACAGGTCTTCAAAAAGGAGGAGTCACGGAATGATGCCGTATCAAAGAGCGCTTCCCCGCAGTACATTCCGCCGTCCTGCGCTATGTATATCGGAAACACAGCGTACATCCCGCGCAGCAGGTTTGCCGCCATCGTGCCCGTTATGACAGAAACTTCATTTTCGCAGGATCTTCCCCCGAAAAACACAGCAACGTTTTTTTGCATAAAAAAAACACCTCCGCAAATAGTATTTGCTTTGGTGCTTCAAAAAGTTTATCTTTTTTTCGTCCCGAAACGTACGCCCTTTTGTTTTGTCAGCTCAAAAGAAAAAGTGTGAACCCTTTTTAATTATATATATCCGGGAGATCGTTCAAAAACAGAACGGTATCTCCCGCCTGCAATTGCGTTTCGAGGAGTTCCTGCGCTTTATCCAGCGTGGGGACGATCGTAAGCTTTTCGGGGTCGCCGCCCGCCGCGAGATACCCCTTTTTGACGGCGGTGATAAGCGTTGCACCCACTAAAATGATGCATTCCAATCCAACGAGCCGTTCGCCGAGCGCCATATTTTCACTCTCTTCCAAGACGCCCAACTCGACAAGTCCGGGAGTAATTACAAATTTTCTGCCTTCAAACAGCCGAAGCGTTTCCACAGCCGCCGCCGCGCCGAGTACATTCGAATTGTAAGCGTCGTCCAAAACGGTGACGCCGTTCGCTTCAAAGGGCTGCAAACGATGCGGGATATAATCGATCTTTGCGATGCCGCGCACGATCTCTTCTTTGGTAAGCCCGAGTTTGAACGCCATTGCCGCGGCCAAGGCAATGTTCTGCGCGCTGTGCACTCCCAAAAGTTTGGTGTGCGCGTCCGTCTGGAAAATCCCGAGCGCAAGTTTGAAATCGGTGCCGTGCGCAGTGCATTTTACCTCGATCGCGCCGCATTCGCCATGCTCGCCCACGCCCACCTTGACAAGCCCCGCTCCTTTCGGATCGAGCTTTGCGGTATTTTCGTCCATGCCGATCACGGCAAAACCGCCCGCCTTCGTACCTTTTAATATTTCGCCTTTGGCGGCGATCACATTTTCGATTGTCCCGAAAGATTCCAAATGCTGCGGGCAGATTCCCGTCACGATGCAATGATCGGGCCGAACAAGCTCGCAAAGCTCGGAAATATCTCCCGTGTGGCGCGCCCCCATCTCCGCAACAAAGAAATCATATGCGTTCAGGTCCGCGTTTTCGATCGCCTTCGCGATGCCCAAAGGCGTATTGTACGATTCGGGCGTCGCAAGCACTTTGTATTTTTCGGAAAGAATGACTGCCAGAAAATTTTTGACGCTGGTCTTGCCGCAGCTGCCCGTAATGCCGATCTTTACGCATTTTGTGCCGTGCAGTTTTTCGCGTGCGGCCGCGAGATATTTTTTGTTTTTATGCGAAGAGAAAGGCTTTTCCAAAGCATTCGCCGCGAGCAGGAGCATCGGCTCGCAGAGAGGCAGAAGTGCGATCAGAATATAGCGCAGATGCCCGACCAATTCATGCTTGGAGTAATACGCGATAGCGTTCGCCGCGAGAACGATCAAAAATGCCGCGACAAACAGCACTAAAATATGCAGAACGTACACGCGTTTTGCGCGCGCCGTAGGCGAAAGCGGCACTTTCAGGGCATTCCTTTCCGCCGCACACCAGACCGCACAAAACAAAAGCACGGGTACGATCGATATGTACGCCGCCCACTTTCCAGCAAACGAAAAGCACAATCCGAGCACGAGTGAAGACAGAGCGATCAGAAAAGCAAGCAAAGTAAAGCGCGAACGCGCCATGTTCCCTTTGCGGAAAAGCCATGCAAGATAACGTTTTCCGCCGTAACCCGCCTGTTGCAGCGCACCCAAAAGGGTGAACGAACAGAGCGCGAACAACAGTGCGCACGCGAGCGATACGATCACATATTTAATGATTGCGGTCAGTGTAAACATCCGATCTCCTTTTTCCTAAGAATGTACGGCGCGCTTTTTTCCGTATTGTATCAGCGGAAAAACTCGCGCGCAACGGCGTTAAATTCCTGCGGCCGTTCGCAGAAACAAAAATGAGTGCAATCCTTCATCCATATCAGACCGCTCCCGCGCGTTCCCGCCGAAAGAATGCGCGCCATATACGGCGGCGTGGCGGTGTCCCGATCCCCGAAAACGTACAGCACGGGAACTTCAATGCGCGCAAGGCACGGAGTCAGATCCTCGTTGACGATTTTTTTAAAACTCTCGCGCATGACGGGAGACAGGGTGCGGAACTCCTTGGACCCGAAGTGCCGTTCAGCAAATTTCGGTGCCGCTTTTTTGACAATGCGGTACCATTTCACCCGCAACGCATACCGCAAACCGCGCCGCGGCGGTATGCCTGCACAGCCCGTTAAAAGAGCGCGGGAAAAACGCTGCGGGTAATTCGCAAGCAATTTGAGCGCCACTCGCCCGCCGAATGAATGCGCAAGAATGCGGCATTTGCCGATTCCGAGCGCATCAAGAATTTCCAGTGTATTCGCGCAGTAATCGTCCACAGACCAAGGCTCGCAAAGCTCCGAACTCTTGCCCATACCGACGAAATCGAAAGCCGTCACGCGATAATATTGCGAAAAAAACCGTATCTGATGGTAAAAACTTTCTTTGCAAGAGAGGTAACCGTGCAACATGACGAGCGGCTCGCCTTCCCCTTCCTGCAAGAGCGAAATTTCCTTTCCTCCGATGACGATCTTTGTATCCTCCCGCAATTATTCCTGCCGCTATTTGAGCGGCTTTTCCATGATAAGCGCATCCTCGCCGTCACCGTAATAGCGCGGCCGTACGTAGCGCCCGACATACCCGTGTTTCAAATATAAAAGCATTGCCGCCGCATTGGACACGCGCACTTCCAAAAACATCCTTTCGACGCCCGAGCGCACAGCTTCCTCTTCAAGCGCGGTCAGGATCCCGCCTGCAATTCCCTTGCGGCGATATGTCTCTCTCACCGCAATGTTCGCAAGATCCGCGTCTTCTCCTGCCGCCGTGATAAACCCATATCCGACGATCCTGCCGTCTTCTTCGGCGGCGACGGTGCGCACGCTTTCATTAAAAAAAGAATCGGCAAGCATGCGGTACGTCCACGGGTCGGAAAAGCACTCCTTTTCCAGCGCCGCGATCTCCAATATATCTTCGTACGCCCATTTTCTGTAAGTCATACCCACTCTACCCCATCTTCATCGCACCGTCTTTTCAATGCGCGTTCTCTTCCGCCTGGCTCTTTTTTAAATAAAATGCCGCCAGATCGCCCAAATCCTTTTCACTCTTTGCGCAAATCGCACGCAAGAGCCCCGCTGCGGGATCGGCTTTTAAATACGGAACAGACAGAGGCGTCGCGGCGCAGACAGTATATTCACCCGCCAAACGGGCAAGTTCGTCGGCACCGACAATTTGCGGGGAAAGCAAAATGCTCTTATCCGCCGCAAATCCGCAAACGTAAAAATTGCCGCGGCCCGCAGAGATCGCGGCGAGCGCTTCGGTCTCTGTATTATATGCCAGCGTTTCAAAAGATGTTATGCCGAGCGCAGGCTTTCCTGCCGCTGCGCAAAACCCCTTCGCCGCCGAAATTCCGATACGGATGCCCGTAAACGAGCCCGGGCCCGTGACCGCACAGAAAAAATCGCAGTCTTCGGGGGAAAGATGTGCGCGTGAAAGCGCTTCGTCTACCGCGTCCATCAGACGAACCGAGTGCTGCATGGCACAGTTTTCCTCAAACACCGTTTCCGCCTTCCCGTCTTTGCAGGCGATCACGCTCAGATGTTCGCCGCTCGTATCGATGGCAAGAAAATTTTTCAGTCGCATACGATCTCCCTTTCATTTTCGCCGCGTTTAACAATGCGGACCCGTTTGCAATGCTCGGGAAGCACTTCGGCGATGTTTTCCGCCCATTCAATGACGCAAATACCCTTCCCGTAAAAATAATCGCAAAGCCCCAGCGCCTCTGCCTGCACCCCGCTTGTAAGTCGGTAACAGTCATAATGGTAGAGTTTTCCGTCATAGTCATTCATATACGCGTAGGTGGGACTGGTGATCTCGTCGAGAATGCCGAGCGCCTCCGCGATGCCCTTGACGAACACCGTTTTTCCTGCGCCCATCTCTCCTTCGAGCAAAACAACATCGCCCGGAACAAGAGTTTTTGCATATTCTTTTGCAAATTGAATGGTGTTTTTTTCGCTGTCTGAGATCATTTTCCTCTCCAAAAAAAGAGAATCGGCCCGAACAGGACCGATTCTATTATAGTCTATCGAGCGCGATTTTGCAATTAAAACTTGTTTAAAAGACGAGAAATTCTCTTATACAGCAAAAGGGTGACCGCCGAAGCAATAATGCAACGCAAAAGATTGAACGGCACTACAGAAAGCGGCAAATAGTAAGCATAAAAGTTTTCACTCGTCACCGAGGGAAACAGTGATGTCACCATGCCCGCAATCGCGTCGATCCCTCCGAAAGCTTTGGCATATGCGGGTACAATAATAAAACGGTTAGACAAAACTGAAACACCCGTGGAGCAAAGAGTGCCGACCAACAGAGCGATCAGCGCACCGCGGAAAGTACGGTTGTATTTATAGATGAGCCCGGCGGGTACCACAAGAGTCAGACCGCAAATCAAGTCGGAAAGATCGCCCGTAAAGGCAGAAGCGGTACCTTGCAATATCAGTTTAATACAGATTTTGATCACGACAATGATCGATCCCGCTACGGGTCCGAGCGCAAATGTTCCGATCAGCGCAGGGACATCTGCAAAATTGAGTTCCAGCCACGGCGGAAAAAGCACGGGCATGGGAATGCGTATAAGCTGCAAAACGGCAGCCAGCGCGGCAAACATTCCGATTTTTGCGAGCGTGGAAGCAGAGAAAAACCTCTTTTTCGCCTCGCCCACAGGTTTGTTCTCCTCTACGGGAACATCCTGCAATCGTTCTTCCTTCATAAAACACCTCGAAAAAATATTTTCAAGGGGCAAAGAAAAGCCCCGTTCCATAGAACGGGGCGCTTTTTTGAAATCGTTCGGCGCGCGAAAAAAATTTCGCGCGTGCGTATTTCAAAACATTCTTTTCCTTTCCGGACTATACCGTCGGTACGGGAATTGCACCCGTTCGGAGGCTTGCGCCTTTCGCAGACTTTCACTGCCGGTGGGGAATTCCACCCCGCCCCAAAGAATCGTTTTAATTTGATCTTATTATAATACATATATTTTATAATGTCAATCATTCCGCGAACATTCGATATCGATTTCCTTTAAGCGGATCAGAGTCTTAAAAAATATGCCGCTTTCCATGCCGATCAAAGGGAAAAAATTCCCCTTTCGCACCTTATTTTCTCCAAGAAAAAAACAAAACAACCTTGCTATCTCTTCCTCTCTCATTTGCGCAATTTGCAGAGGAAATCTCGCGCGGTTTTTTTACATTTTTCTTTATTTTCTTTGCCGATAAGCTTGAATAATTCCGATTGAAAAAAAAGGTCGGAAAATGCAATTGCTTCGTTCGAATACGTTACAAAATATTCGTCCTCCGCTTCATTACATACGGCAGTACCGAATTTACTTTTTTTCTGCAACGAAAGATACTCGTTTTCATTGTAAAAATAGCCGGCAAATTCTGTCAGTGCAGAATATTTCATAATTTCCTCCGTTTTTGTTTATTATATTATGTGTAATACACACAAGTCAAGCGTTTTGTGTTTATTACACATAAACTGTAAATATGGAGTATGTTATGATCACAATTGAAAACATTCGTATGCGCCTGCAAGAATCCATTCGTCTGAGCGGATATTCACAGAGCGACATTGCACAAAAACTTGGCATTTCCCCCTCAAACATTTCGCACTATCTGCGCGGCGATATTTTGCCCGCTTTGGACACGCTAGCGAACATCTGCAAAATTATCGATGTTTCGCCCGCCTATAT
>CABQND010000058.1 GCA_902465495.1 uncultured Eubacteriales bacterium | reverse complement strand
ACCGACGGGGCCGACCGGACCGACGGGGCCTGCGGGCGCTGCCGGCGCGACGGGCGCAACGGGTGCCACAGGACCGACGGGGCCGACCGGACCGACGGGGCCTGCGGGCGCTGCCGGCGCGACGGGTGCAACGGGTGCAACTGGGCCGACAGGACCGACGGGGCCTGCGGGCAGTGACGGTACGGCTGCAACGCTTGCCGTCGGAACCGTTACAACCGGTGAACCAAGCGATTCGGCTTCCGTTACAAATACGGGCACCCCTTCTGCAGCGTTGTTAGATTTTGTTATACCTCGAGGCGCAACTGGGGCAACTGGGGCGACCGGAGCAACAGGTGCGACAGGTGCCACTGGTGCGACAGGTGCCACTGGTGCGACAGGCAGTGTTCCTTTAGAAACGTTAACTGCCTACACGACCCCCACATCCCCTGTAACATCCGACAATGCTTTGGACTTTGATCAAAACGGCACGATTAACGGTACGGCAATTGCGCATACGGCAGGTTCGCAGGATATAACGATTTCCGAACCCGGAACGTATTTTGCGACGTATTCGGGAACGGCATCTCCGGAATTGGGGGCTTCGCTTCCGACGACAAACACGCTGCAATTTACGCTGAACGGAACGGCGCTTACGGGAGCAGCGGCACAACACGTATTCACGACGGCCTCGGAAACGGCACCGCAAACAATGTCGCTTGTATTCAACGTCACAACGGCGCCTGCTACGCTGCAAGTACTTTCAAGCGGAGGCAATTTTAACTATTCCAATTACAATCTCAACGTGTATAAAATCGCATAAAAAAGAAGCGGGCGAAGGTTTTTCTTCGCCCGCTTTTCCGCTTGACAATCTTTTAAGAAAGCGGTATCATAAAGCGGCAAAAAGGAGAACACCGATGATCAGCGCAGATATTCACACGCACACAAAATTTTCCGCGGACGGCTCCTGCGACATGAAAGACATGATCGAAGCCGCAATATCCGCAGGATTGGAATATTACGGTATATCCGAACATTTCAATTATGAATATGATCGACTGCATTTGAAAATCGACGGGGAGGAAGTTCCGCCGATCGACGAAAAAGCATACTTTACGCGAGCGCGATCCATGCAGAAAAAATATGCAGGAAAGATCAAACTTCTTGCAGGCGCGGAGTTTGGATTTGACGATAATTCCCGCACGCAGGAACGCTATATACAGACCGTTGAAAAATACAAGCCTGATTTTGTGATCAACAGCATACACGTCTGTTTGGGCATGGATTGTTATTTCCCGCACTATTGCGAAGGCAAAAGCAAAGAATTTGCTTACAATGCCTATTTGTATCGGGTACTCGAAAGTTTGGACGCGGCATATCCTTACGATATCGTCGCGCACATCGGATATTGTTCACGCAACGCGACATATCCCGACCCAAAACTTCGTTACGAAGATTTTTCGGACGTGCTCGATGCGATATTGCGCCGCATTATTCGGAAAAATAAGATCTTGGAAGTCAACACCAGTGCAAAGACGGCAGGAAGCCCGTTTATTCCGGATACGGACATATTGACGCGTTACTATGAACTGGGCGGTCGGAAAGTATCGTTTGCTTCCGACGCACATTATGCCGCACGCATCGGCGAAAAGCGGGAACTTGTATGCGAAGCACTGAAAAAAATCGGCTTTACATACCTGAGTGTTCCTTTCCGCGGAAAAGAACTGCAACTTCCTCTGTAAATTTTGAAACCTTTATTTTAAAAAGCCTCGGCACGCCGAGGCTTATATTTATTATTCAATCAAATCAATCACGCGACAAATCATCGCGCACGGTAAATTTATAGAGTTCGCTCTTGGACACGCCTCGATCCTTTGCCGCGGCTTTGAGAGCATCCTTTTTGCTCATACCCTGCGCCATATAATGGGCAATGTGTTCCTCTTCGGACAGAGAATTGAGCGGATTTTCTCGCTTTTCGGCACCGCGAACGAGCAAAACATATTCTCCTCGTTTTTCCCCTGCCAGCCCTTCCGAAAGATTAAAGTACTGTACGCTCTCGTGCACTTTCGTGATTTCGCGCACCGCGCACGCTTCCCGCGCGCCGAACGCTTCCGCAAGCAAAGCGATATCATCGTCCACGTCCTGCGGGGCGCTGTAAAAAGCGAGCGTACCGTCAAACAGTGCATACCCTTTCAAAAATTCCCGTTTTTCGGAATTTTTCCCGCGCAAGAACCCCAAAAACGCAAATTTATCCGCAGGAAAACCCGACAACACCAGCGCCGCCACAAAAGCACACGCGCCCGGAACGAGCGTGTACGCGATCCCCGCTTCGCGAAGCGCCTGCACCAGGACGTTGCCCGGATCGGAAATAACGGGAGTCCCCGCATCCGTGACGACAGCCACTTCCTTTCCCTCCGAAGCGAGCGAAACGAGCTTTTCCGCCGCCGCGCGCTCGTTGAATTTGTGGCAGGCGACAAGCGGTTTTCGTATCTCGAAATGATTTAAAAGTTTTAAAGAATGGCGGGTATCCTCACAAAAAATGACATCCGCCGCGCGCAGCGTTTCCAACGCGCGCAGGGAGATATCCCCGAGATTTCCGATGGGCGTCGCAACAAAACTGACCATATCTTCTCCTTTTCGGTGCAATCACAACACGATCGACAGCACATTTACATTGCTTTTTCTAATTTTGAACATTGACGGCGTCGGGCAAAATTTCGGTGCCCGGTTTTGCGCCTTTGACACCCTCAACGAGCACGAGATAGGGCTTTGCCCCCGCCCTGCCGCGCACAAATTGTACGCGCTTCGGTTCCAAATTCGCCGCTTTCATCGTGTAGAGCACTTCCGCGAGGCGGTCGGCGCGGTTGGTAAGCGCCAATCTTCCCCCGAATTTCAATTTTTTGGACGCGACCGAAACGATCTCTCCAAGCGTGATCGTCAGCTCCTTGCGGCAGATCGCCTTTTTATAATCGTCATTTTCAAAACCGCCCGTCTCGTAAGGCGGGTTGCAAAGAATCAGCGAAAATTTTTCATCGTATTCTTTGCCGACATCCTGAACACGCGCGTGCACGGCGGTAAAATTATTTAGCTCGTTGAGCGCAATGCTTCGCACGCTCATGTCATACAACTCTTCCTGCATTTCAAAGAGTGTTACCGACGCAATGTGCGGATTGAGTGCGTAAAAATGTAGTCCTACAATACCGCTCCCCGCACAAAAATCGGCGACCACGTCACGCTTTTTGCCCTTCGCAAACCGCGAAAGCAAAACCGAATCGCTCGTAAAGCGATACAGCGCCCTGTTCTGAATAATTTTCAGGCCGCCTTCCAAAAGTTCTTCGACGACCTCGTTTTCTTTCAATTCCATAAAGATATAGTACCATAAACGTGCCGAAATTTCAACGATTTGCAGAGAAATCTTGACAATTGCGCACGATCGCCGTATAATAAGCGAAAAAGCGGAGGAAAGTTATGAACGTTACGGAAGCGATCCGCGCGCGCAGAAGCGTTCGCAAATTTAAACAGGGAATTGCCATCCCCGAAGAACATATCCATGCTATGCTCGAAGCCGCGATGATGGCGCCTTCGGCGCTGAATACCCGCCCGTGGGAATTTTTCGTCGTGAAAGACAGAAACATAATGCAGGAACTTTTAAAGGCGCATCCTGCATGCCGTTTGGAAACGGCGTCGCTGGGCATTGTCGTATGCGGCAGGCCCGATCTGCAGGAAGGGCGCGGTTACTGGCCCCAGGACTGCGGCGCCGCGATCGAAAACATCTTATTGCAGGCGCTCGATTACGGCTACGGAACTTGTTGGTGCGGTTGCTACCCTACACAGCCGCGCACGGACGATGTAAAAAAGTGCTCGGCACACAGGCTGTTCCCGTTGCGATCGTAGCGATCGGCGTGCCCGACGAATCCCCCGCCGCAAAGGGATTCTATGATGAAAGCCGCGTAAACATTTTGTAAATATAAATTTAAATAATCTAAAAATGAAACGGATAGAAAATCCCTGCCGCGCAAATCTGTTGCGCGGCAGGGATTTTTTTGAATAAGCTTTGTATTA
The DNA here is from genome assembly GCA_902465495.1 of uncultured Eubacteriales bacterium. Taxonomy (GTDB): domain Bacteria; phylum Bacillota; class Clostridia; order Christensenellales; family Borkfalkiaceae; genus Borkfalkia. The sequence goes on along the minus strand of CABQND010000058.1, from coordinate 7,069 downwards.
ATAAAATTTATATTCCTTTTCGCGGATCTTACCCGAAAAAATAATTTCAAACTGCTCGAAGGTACCTTTTTTTAAAAGACAACGCTCGCAGATAACGGCATTGGAAATATCGTTAAACACGACAAAATAACAAAAATCGGTCTTGATGACGCGCTTTACCGCCCCGACTTTACGCGTCTTTTCCAGCGTCTTCCCCGGAAGATACTGCACAAATGTCAGATCGCTCCCTTCTATGGTGACGCGGAATTTCCAGCTCGTCTTACTGTCTTTTTTACGCATAGGCAAAAAATACAATAAAAGCGCAACAGCAAGAAGCAAAACAGCGCAAACCATCGGTACGATGAATCCGCCCCGCGTTGCACCCGAAAGCGCCGCGACTGCCCCCGAAATTAAGGCAAGAACGCCGATCCATTTGGCAAAATACCGCTTTTTGAGCTTTTCCGCGCGCCGCTTGGTATATTCGCTGATTTCTCCGTAAAATTCGATCATGTCATTACTGTATCATCTTTTTGAAAAAATGTAAAGCAAAAGCGCCGCCAGATGTTTCGGGCGGCGCTGACTAACACAATTTTATCAATAACCGACAGAGAACTAAAACATGCCGCGCTTGCTCCCGCCGGGACGACAAGTGTAATTTTATCAATATCCAACAGAGAACTAAAACTGTGCGACGTGGACGCTCTCTGCATGGATGGTGTAATTTTATCAATATCCAACAGAGAACTAAAACCAACCGCTGTTCTTGAAGATCGTGGAACCGGTGTAATTTTATCAATATCCAACAGAGAACTAAAACTGAAAACCTCTTGCGTGCTGTTACACGATTGTGTAATTTTATCAATATCCAACAGAGAACTAAAACCCGACATCCTTTGCACTTTTAACTTTATTCGTGTAATTTTATCAATATCCAACAGAGAACTAAAACACAAGGCTCGCAAGGCCCGCAAGGCGTACAGTGTAATTTTATCAATATCCAACAGAGAACTAAAACGACGTTTTTGTAACGTTTGTGAGGCTCTTAGTGTAATTTTATCAATATCCAACAGAGAACTAAAACGCAGGGGCCGCAAGGGCCGCAAGGAATACAGTGTAATTTTATCAATATCCAACAGAGAACTAAAACCGCAAAATATAGTGGTATTTAGCGGTTTTAGCCAATTTATACCACAATTATAATTCAAGAATATCTTTTGTGTCAAGCAAATTTTCGCTTTTCATGCGTTCCCCTGCGAGGATGCGGATGGATGCATACTGCTTTTCGGTCACGGTCATCATGCGCACGGCACCGTTCGGAGGCACGATCTTTTCGACGAGATTTTCGTACTTTACAGCATCGTCGCTGTTCTTCACAGTGCGGCTGTAGATCGAATACTGCACCATGGTAAAGCCCATTTTTAAAAGATCGCGCCGAAAATCGGTATATGCCTTTCTGTCCTTTTTGCTCTTTACGGGAAGATCGAAAAAAACCATCACTCTCATACAGCGCATTTTAATCCTCGTCCACCTGCGTGCCGCAACGCAACAATTCGGGCAGATACATCGACGAAGGCTGTCCGCGCGAAAGGGCGCCCGTCAGCGAATTGACGCATACGTCGATGGCGTTGCGCAGGCGCATGGTCTTGCCCGCGATGCCGATCCCTTCATTCATAAGATTGAAAAGCGCCTTGCGGTTGAAGCGATTCAGCTGTTCAAACAATTCCTCGTTGTGGGTATCCACCCACAGATCGACCATGGGGCGGAAAGGTTCCATGATATCGTCGGCGAGATTGAAAGAATTCTTTTCGGAACAATGATGCAAGCCGAGTACGCAGTTATACCCGTATGCGACAAGGGTTTTTGCGACCGAAGAGCGCAGGATCGCGTAGCCGTAATTGAGGGCGGCATTGAGAACGTCTTCCCCGCGGCGGGAAAACCCATAACCGAACAGCGCCTGAAAGTATTTTTTTGCCGCGACCGCCTCGACGCCCTTGGCATCGCCCGGCAGTACGTTTTCCGCCAAAGCGAGCAGGGCGGTAACTTTGTCGCGGTCTACGCCCGCATACCGCAGGCACTGCGCCTGGTTGAAGATTTTTGCCTGCACCAGCCTCTGCCACAAGATATCTTTATCCTCCTGCGAGAGGGCAAGCTGTCTTTTAATGACGGCGAGCGGCTGAAAATGCGTGTTCAGCGGAAGCGTGACGCCGACGGGCGTATGCTTTTCGTCGCAAAAATACACGTGCGCGCCGCTCTCGGCGAGCAGAGCGAGCGCATGGACGCTGATCAGCGCCGCACGATTGTCGATCACCACGGCATAAATATCCGAAAGGGGTATAAGGCTCTCCTCTTCCCCGCTTGCGATGCGGATATTGCCGTTATAAACGGTTATTCGCTCTCCCTGACTGACAATAACGGTTCGCCACATCCGATTACCCCTCCTATCCTGCCGATCGGATCGACCGACAGTTTTTCGACTGTATCACGAAACGCCAACGTAAAGTATTTTTTTGCGCGCAGCGGCGTATTGCGGCGCATATAGTAAAACTCTGCCTGATTGATACTGTAGACGGAGCGATAGTACCCCTCGAATTTTACGCCCTTGGCATTGGTGATGCGGATGTAATCGTTGGTAAAGAGATACAGGCAATGTTCCTTGTAGCCTTCGGGATGCGCAAAGCCTTCGCGCAGCCGCACGCGCCCGCCGCGCACGACGATATCCGAAAACGCGATGCCCGCCGCGCAGGTGCGGCCCTTTTCGTCGCGGTAGATCTCGACGCAGTAATAGCTCGTGTCCGGCAAAAGAGAATAGTTGGTTTCGGAGATCTGTTTGCGCAGGGTGCGCTTTGCGGTGTCGCACAAGGTCACGCGGCGCACGGGCGTGCCCTTCTGCGTGCGAAACTCCGTTTCCCCGCGCTCGGCAAGGATCTTGCCGAGGGGTTCGTCCTCTTTTCTGTCGGCAAACAGTGCCGCGAGGCTGGCTTTGAGGTCTTCGTCGCGGGTGTAGAGTTTTTCCATGTCCTTGCGGGTCAAGTCGAAAACGAGCTTCCTGGACAGCTTGAACGTGCCTTCCGAATTTTCCACAATGCGCACCGCGTTGTCGTCCGTCACTTTCCCGCTCGCTTTGCGCGATGAAATATGCACCGTGAAGGGCATCCGCAAAGATTTCGCAAACGCGGGATCGTCTTTATAGAACGCGAGCGTTTCCATGCGGAACTTATCCGCCGCCGCATCCTCCGACAGCGGCCGTGCCTGTCTGCCTTCCTCTTTTGCGCGCAGGCTTTCAAAGAAGTTGACCGTATCCGCATCCTGCAAACGAATATCGACTTCGCGCCGAAGATCGCGGATCAGCGAAGGACGCGCGTCGCGCTGCGTCAGGTAATATTCCAGGCGCGTTGCGGGAATATGATAAAACTTTCCGATATTTTCTTTCGCCGCGGCAAGCACGCCCTCGTATTCCGCGTTCGGAAGTCCGCCGTTGTTTTTCAGGATCTGTTTCAGGCGCTGATGCACGGCGGTCATCTCGATATACGCAGGCAGACAGCACGCCACGACGATCGCATCCGCCGCATGGTCGAGATAAGTATTTTCTTTGAGAACGGATTTGTCCTGCATCCCCCACGTCTGCCTGTTCAGCCACAGCCGCCGCATCTGCGAAGTGATCGCACCCTTGACTGCATATACTTCCGGGCGGTAATCGTCTTGCGCATCCGCAGGGCGAAATTGAAGATTCTTTTTGAGATACTGTACCAAAAATCGGGATATGTAGCGCATATCGTTCAAATTGCGGCTCTTCCAGCTCCCGATCAGTTCGCTGTCGTATGCCGATTTGGCAAGTAAATAGTTATATTTTTTCTCGGAAATTTTCTTGCCGCGGAAAAGCAGATTCACACGTTTGCGGAACGCATCTTCCGCCTCGCCGCGCAGGTATTCCAGCGGCACACGCTGTCCCTTTGCCTGGTTTTCACCGTGCCAGACAAGCACCTTGTTGTGCAACGTATTGTCCAGCACGAGCGAGAACGGAACAATGTGGTCGATCTCATACGACTTGTCCGCATTGCGAAGCGCCGAAACCTTGTCGATCGGCCTGCCGCTGTACATGCACTGCCAGTTCTGCTGCTCGCCTAAAAAATACCGTTCGATCATCACGGGCGTCACTCCCTCTTCGGGAATGCTCAAAAGCCCCGCGATCTCACGCTTTACGGCAATGCGCGCCCGCTCGTTTTTCGCCTGTTCCGCCATCTGTTCGGCACGCGCATCAAAACTCTTGCTCAGTTCGCTCCCCACCTCAATGTTGATCGCATACGGCGAACCGTATTCCTCGATCACACGGTTGATCGCCTTGCGCGCCTGCGCAATACTGCGCATCACAACCGGATTTTTATAAAACTCAAAAGTCTTATCAAAAGCCTTTAATTTATAATGCCTATCCTCTTCGAGATCTTCTGCCGCCTCGCCTGCTTTTGCCTGAAACTTTCCGTAGATCTCCCCTTCCAAAAACGCCGACACCGCGCCCGCCATATACTTATAACTGACGTTTGCCGTACCCGATAAATGCAGTTTCGTGAGATCTTCGATCAGCTCTTTGCATTCCGCGATCCGCCCGATCTTTTTGAGACGTTCGCGGCGGCGGCGCGGCGTTATGTTGACAGAAAGCGTTTCCCCCACTCGGTTCAAAAGACAGCCTTCCATATCCGCCGCATCTTCACTGATCAGCTCTTCCCAATCAAAGCCCGCTTTGATAAACAAAGGCCTTACCGCTTTCAAATATTTCATCGCCTGTGTGATCGAATCCCGCTTATCCGTTTTCGCCGCGATCACTTTCAACCCGTATTCTTTCGCGATCGACTTCACATCGTTCATCTGCAGTCCGCCCTGCCGCACGGCTCGAGACAGGAGCGACTCCGCCAATTCGGATGAAAACGTCATCTCGCCGCTCGCTTCATCAAAATACCGATACTGCGAAAGCACGTTCACCAAAGCATACTCGTCCGCAAGATAGGTAAACCGATGCCCGCGCTTTTCGTCATGATAAAATCGGCAGCTGCCTTCGTTGTCCAAAAATCCGCTGTATTTGCGATGCGCGTCTGCCGCATCGCCCGGCCCGTCTTCAAAATCACGTTGCGAAAACAAAATACCGAGGATCTTTTCCCGAAACGCCGCATCGATCGCCGGATAAAAATTGCCCTGCGCCATCAGAATCGCTTCCGCTTCCTTCTTCACTTCATCCCGCGGCATGACGTACCGCACCGAATAGCCCGCACGGTTCCTGTACCGACGATACGGCTTCCCCGCTTCTTCAAACGCTTTGTCCCGCGCGATCATCTCCGCAATGCTGCGATACCCGCCCGCACGCATCAGCTCGCACACCGCCTGCACGCCCGCCGCGTTTTCCGCTTCGTCTTCATCGCCCGAATCCTCTTCCCCGTCATAAAATCCGCTATAACCGCGATGATTGCTGATGTGAATCATGCAAGCCGCAATTTCCGCCGGTTCCAATTTTTCGTCCAATGCCCGCACCCGCAGACCGATGATATCTTTCTCATCCCCTTCGAAAAATGCGTCGATCTCCTTCTGCGATGCGATCCCTTGCTTCTGAAACCAGAAACGGATGCGCGCCTTCCTGTGCGCGCGGCGGCGGACAAGCCGCCGTCCGCTCCGATACGCTCGGCGCTTCTGACTCGCTCGCTCTTTCTTTTTGGAATTTTCGCCCGAATCAAAGATCCGCACCCCGAAATCCTCGATGCGCGGTTCTCCCTCCGCACGCACGACCGCCCAGCCAACCGAACCGATCCCGATATCCAACCCCAGCACATATTTGATCTGTTGCTTCATTTTTTCCTCCTTTGTATTGACACGACGGTCATTGTATGCTATAATTAAACTACGCTTAGATGTCGTTGTAGTTTTATCAATATCCAACAGAGATAATTTATTGACAAAGTTTGTAATTTTATCAATATCCGACAGACGTTCTAAGATAAGGCTTTTATGCCGTAAGGTACGCGGGTAACCTGCCAAACCCCGCATCCGAATATTTCGCCTCTGCTTTTGCAGAGGCGTTTTTTTGCTTCGACAAAAACTTTACTTAATTTCATTTTATCATACTTTATTTTGAATTTCAACAAAAGCATAAAAATATACGATGCCGTATGATCTTAAACGCGGAGGGCGCGGTGCATAAGCGCCGCGCCCTCCGCGTTTTTTAAAACTCCAAACGACGTATCACATGCTGCTGATAGCACAGATCCAATTCGTTGAAATATCCGCTCCAACCCCACACGCGCACGATCAGCTGCGGGTATTTTTCGGGATGTTTCTGCGCATCCAGCAATGTTTCGCGGTTGATCGCGTTCAGCTGCAGCTGATGTCCGCCGAGTGCCACAAACATCCGCACAAGATCCGCAACTTTTCCCATTCCCTCTTCGTTCCGAAATACCGTATCGTGAAATTCCAGCGTCAGCGGTCCGCCGTTGCATACCCGCCCAAGATCAGGCTTGGAAAAAGACGAGATCACCGATAGCACGCCGTCTGTCTTTACATCCAGCGAAGGCGAATAGTTTGCGCTGTACGCCGTGCCCGCGCGACGCCCGTCCGCCGTCGCGCCCATGGTTTCGGAATACCAGATATAATACATCGCCGTGCCCGTACCTGCGCGCCAAATCCCGCCGCGGTCGTTTTTTCGCTTTTCACAGGAATCGGCAAAACAACCCAGCAAAAACGCCGCTTCGTCGTCCGCAAAATCGTCGTTGTTTCCCATTTTCGGCGCCGACAACAGTTTGCTGCGCACATCTTCAAAGCCTTCAAAATCCGCATCCAGCGCGCGCAAAAGCTCGCCGTAAGGCACCGTCTTTTGTTCACAGACACAATACTTGACCGCCGCCATGGCATCCGCAGCATTCGCGATCCCGACGCCGTGCAAGCCCATATTATTGTAATGCAAACCCTCGCTGACGTCTTTGAGCTCTTCCGCGCAGCCGTCCATCAGCACCGATTGCAGAGGCGAAGGCTGAAAGAACAAATTTTTTACGGGCGCCGTGATCGACTCCACTTCGGCATCGATCTGTCGTCGAACGCGCTCGCGGAACTCCCG
>CABQND010000057.1 GCA_902465495.1 uncultured Eubacteriales bacterium | reverse complement strand
ACGCTTATGACTACGCGCGGTATTTGGTAAACTTCCATGACGGCGGTGAGTACGGAATGGAACTTGTGGTCAACAAGAAATACTGCGGAAAGACGATCTGCGTACAAATCGACGGAGGAGAAAACCAGCTGCTGACAATCCCGGACGCAAGTGCTGCGGAGGAAGATTACGTGCGGGTATATCTGAAAAAATTCAGTGTAAGCGCAGGGGTGCGGCAGGTAAAGATCCAGAATGTGGGCGAGGCGTTCGCATTCGTCAGCTTTGCTTTTTCGCCGCTGGACAGCCAATATGCGTTTTCTTCACCGCTTACGGAAGGAAGTTTACAAGATATTCGCGATGCTGTATTTGTCACGAAAGGATATACGGCAACCGATTCCGCGCTTTCTGTTGCGGGTAAGCGGGAATTTGTATATTTCGGCAAGCGGAATATCAGCGACTTTGAGATGGAAGTAGAAATAGCTGTTCAACCGCAGACACTTCTTACGACATCGCCGATAGGTGTGATCTTCCGTCAGGATAACTACGCGGATGCAGATGTTCCGGGCGCAAATTTTACGGATGGATATTGTCATGTGCAGGGATACTATTTGCAGGTCACAAAAAATTTATTGGTTTTAAGTCGTTACAATTTCGGAAATGTAAAGAGCTATGAACTTTTATCCAAAACAATGCTGTCGGAGCCGGGAACATTTTATAAATACAAGATTCGCGCAGTGCAGAACACGTTTGAGATATGGCGGGATCAAGAACTGGTCTTTCAATACACTGATCCGTTGGCATTTAATACGGGTGCCGTTGGATTTTATTCGCACGGAGGGACGGGCAGTTATCGTAATTTAAAGATTCAAACCTTATAAATCACTGCATTGGCAGAGGGGAGAAAATGATGAAAAAGTTGGTAGCATTTTTATGCATGGCGCTGTTGCTGATGGCGGTTTTCTATGTGTTTTCCGGTTGTTCGACGGGTGAAACTACCGATCCGGGACAAGGGACGGAGAATCCTTCCGATGAAACAGGTGAGGAGAACACTCCTATGGACGTGTATTTGATTGCAGGACAGTCCAACGCGCAGGGGATCACGCGCGTAGATAAGATCAGTTTGAACGATCCGCATTACGATGCGCGTTTTGTCAACGGGTTTGACGACGTACTCTATTACGGGCATGCAATGAGTGAGGGTACGCTGATCGAGCGTGAAACGGCTGTCTTTCAGAAAGCTGGCGCCGGGCTGGGCACCGTGAATGCGTCGGTGCCGTGTTTTGGGCCCGAACTGGGTATGGCAAAATATCTTGCAGACAAGACGGAGGCAGGCACAAAGGTTGCGATCATCAAGTATGCCTGCGGCGGAACCTGTCTGTATGATAGCTCTTCGCCGAACTGGAATACGAAATCTACGCGCGGTGTCTTGTATCAGAATCTTTTACAGACCTTTGAGAACGGATTGGCGGGACTGGAAAAGCAAGGATATGACGCCAACGTCAAGGGTATTTTCTGGATGCAGGGCGAAAGCGACTGCAATGCTACTTATTCGGCAGCATATGAAGAGAATCTCACGAACTTAATCAATGACCTGCGGAGCGATTTGAACGACATCTGCCCGGGCAAAGGATATGACAAGCTTCCGTTCGTGATCGGGCAGGTCGCGCTGGACAGCGAAGAGCGGTTGCAAGAGTATGCTCCGATCGTCGTGCAGGCGGAGATCAACGTGTCGGCGGCTCTTGAAAACGTCACAATGCTGTATACGCAGAAAGGATACGTTGACAATTATTATACATTGCCGAGCAATACCGGTGATATGTTGCATTGGAGCGCAAATCATATGCTGGACATGGGGTACCGTGCGGGGGCGGCGATCGATCTGACTGCCACGTCGGATAAAGTTACGCTCACCTGCAAAGAAGGAGAACGGATTCTGCGCACGGACGTGATTGCCCCGGGAGGAAGCGTCAAATTGTACGCATATAAACTGGCAAGCGGAAAGTTGTGTGCGGCATATCAGATCGGCGGACAGACATATACGGTGGGCGAAAGCGTGACGGTCACGGCGTCGGTCACGGCGAATGCTGTCGGACCGGACGAGGGCTTTGTGACGCCCATCGACGTATATCTGATTGCAGGACAGTCCAACGCGCAGGGGATCACGCGTGTGGATAAGATCAGTTCTTCCGATCCGCATTACGATGCGCGTTTTGAAAGTGGGTTTGACGACGTGCTCTATTACGGCTATGCCATGAGCGTGGGTACGGCGATCGAGAGCGAAACGGCGCAGTTCATCAGCGCAGTGGAGGGCCTCGGTTCTACGACCGCATCGGTACCGTGCTTCGGGCCCGAACTGGGCATGGCAAAATATCTTGCGGACAATACGCCCGCGGGCACGAAAGTTGCGATCATCAAATATGCCTGCGGCGGCACTGCCTTGTATGACGTAGCATCGGCAAATTGGAATTCGCGCTCGGCAAACGGCATTCTGTATCGGAACCTGTTGCAGACGATCGAAAACGGGCTGAACGGTTTGGAACAGCAAGGATATGAACCCGACCTCAAGGGGATCTTCTGGATGCAGGGCGAGAGCGACTGTAAAGTCAACTATGCGGACGCCTATGAAACCAATCTTACTAATTTCATCAACGATTTGCGTGACAAACTGGACGATATGCGCCCGAACAAGGGTTACGGGACTTTGCCCTTCGTGATCGGACAGGTGGCTTTGGACAGCGAAGAGCGGTTGCAGCCGTATGCGCCTACCGTCGTGCAGGCGGAGATCAACGTATCGGCGGCGCTGGAAAACGTTACGATGCTGTACACGCAAAAGGGATATGTCGACAATTATTATACGTTGCCGAGCAATACGGGCGATCGCCTGCATTGGAGCGCAAACCATATGCTGGACATGGGGTACCGCGCGGGCGCCGCGATCGATTTGACAGCTAAGACGGATAAAGTGACGCTTACTTGCAAAGAAGGAAATTCTGTGTTGCGTACAGATGTCGTTGCGCCGGGCGAAAGCGTCAAATTGTATCCGTACAAACTGGCAAGCGGTGAGCTTTGCACAGGATATGAGATTGACGGAAAAACATACGCGGTGGGAGAGATTGTGACAATTACAGATTCAGTCATTGCAAACGCGGTGTGTTCGTCGGCAGAGGAATAAAGGAAAGACCAAACAGAAAAAACAGCGGCACGTTTTTTAAAAGACGCGCCGCTGTTTTTGATTTCGCAGGACAAGAAAAGATATATTATTTTTACTTTTTGCCCAAAAAAGTTAGTGTAAAATTAAGGTGACTTGGAAAAGTCACCTTGTGAGTTGAAAATTCAATCTTGACAACGATTTTTTGCTATGGTATAATACTTCGGAAGAGGATGCAATTTCATGAAAGAACCGAAAATAATTAACCAGCAGGTGCCTGTTCTGTTGGAAAACATGTATTTGATCAATCCGCAGCTAAACAGTATTGTCAAGGGCATTCAAAGCATGGCACGGCGCAAAAAACTTACGGTGCGCATGTCGTCATCGTTTGACGAAGTCACTGGGTGGTGCAGGCGCGCCAAACTGCGGGCAGCGATTGTTTTGAGTTATTCCAAATCGGATGCGGCGGATTTGGCTCGGCGGTTTTACGAAAGGGGAATTCATCCCGTTTTTACGAATATGCAACTGGAAGACACCGCGTATCCGTATTCCTGTGTAACACAAAATTACCGAGATGCATGTTTCTGCCTGGTTACGGAAGCTGCGAAAAACGGAGCAAAAAAAATTGCATATGTGGGAAACAATCCCGATTCATATACCGATCAGCTTCGTTTTCGCGAGATGATGCAGGCGCTGAAAGAAAATTCTCTGGAATGTGACGTTTATGAAAACAGCGGAAACATAAAGGACTGTATCGAAGCGTATTTGCAACGTGCAGGCGAATATGATGCCGTGATCTGTGCGAACGATATTATTGCGGTACTATTGGTGCGCCGGGTCAAGGATGCCGAGCGGATGAATATCATGGGATTTGGCGGCATGGAAATCAGTGAGCGTATCGGTGGTTTTGCGACTGTCGAATTGGATTATTTCAGTGTCGGGTCGCATGCGGTAGAGCTGTTTGCGCTTCTTTCCAAGGAGAGCGACATCGGGAATGTGACGATGACGGTCAACAGCCGCGTCGCGCACGGCGGCGAGCGAAAAGAAAGCCGTGGCAAGGATGTCAAAAAGGAAGGAGAGCGCATTGATTTTTACGATGACGGCGAAGTGCTTCGTACGACGGCGCTGGAGAATCTGCTTTTGAACTGTGACGACGTAGACCGTTCTATTCTGCGCAGCCTTTTACGCGGAGAGCATTATAATATTATTGAGGAAAACAGTTATATTTCTCTGAATACCATTAAATATCGCATCAAGAACATGATAAAGAATGCGGGCGTCTCGGATAAAAACGAGCTGTTGGAATTGGTGCGCAGTTATGATATTGATCTGAATTGAGTGCTGTGCTTCTCGAACACTGTAAAGTGAGTAAAATTCCCTGCCCTTGATCGGGCAGGGAATAATTTTTTGCGCAAAACGACAAAATTTTTGGTCTTGAAGGCCGCTTGTTTCGATGGTATACTGAAACTACCAAACGATAAGGAGCGGTAAAGATGGACAACAGAACAGAATATGAAAAGATTGTGATCCCGACCTATGAAACGGGAAAGGCGGAGGAGCTTCCGATATTTTTTGAAAAGCGCGCCAATCAGGGCGCATCCAGCAAGATCTACCCGATGCCGTACACAGACAAATTATCGGATGATCGCCGCAATAAAACGTATAATGCGATCGTTCTCGAAAACAAATACATCAAGGTGACCGCGTTGCCTGAGATCGGCGGAAAGATACATTGCGCGACGGATAAATCGACCGGATATGATTTTGTATATGGCAATAAAGTGATCAAACCGGCGATGATTGCGCTGGCGGGACCGTGGGTTTCGGGCGGCATTGAATTTAACTGGCCGCTGCATCATCGTCCGACGACGTTTGACGGAACGTTTTCGAAGATCGTCGAAAACGGCGACGGTACAAAGACGGCGTGGATGGGCGAAAACGAACCGTACAACCGCACAAAAGGCATGGTGGGACTGACCGTTCCGCCGGATCGTTCATATGTGCGAGCGGAAGTCAGTTTGTATAATGGGACACCCGTGGCGCGCCCGTTCTTATGGTGGGCGAACCTGGCGGTGGAAATCAACGAAAATTATTCGGTGGTATTTCCGCCCGATGTCGAGTATGTAAACGACCACGACCGCCGTGCCGTGCTCAGCTGGCCGGTCGCGAAGGGGCGCTTCGATACCGCCCGTCCTTACGATTACGGGACGGGAAAAGACATTCATTATCACCGCAATATCGTCGTGCCCTCGTCCTTTATGGTGTCCAAAGGGCAGAGCGATTCGGATTTTCTGTGCGGGTACGACCTGGGCAAACAGTGCGGGACGGTCACCGTCGCGAACCATTATATTGCGCCCGGGAAAAAGCTGTGGACGTGGGGAAATAATCCGTTCGGGTACAAATGGTGTTCCAACCTCACCGACGACGGGAGCCGCTATGTCGAGCTGATGACAGGCTGTTATGCAGACAATCAACCTGATTTTACATACATCGCACCGTATGAAACCAAACGCTTCACGCAGTATTGGTATCCCGTGCACGATATCGGCGAAGTGAAAAACGCGACGATTGACGCAGCAGTCAATCTTGAAAAGGAGGGAAGAGGGTGCAAAGTCGGCTTTTGCGTTACCGGCGTGTTTGACAACTGCCGCATCGAAGTGCGCGACAAAGGACGTCTTGTCCTGGAAGCGCGGGCGAATCTTTCCCCCGAAAAGACGTGGATGGGGCACGCTTGCTGCACTCTCAAAGCGGGCACGAGCGCGGCGCTTTTCGATCAAAACGGAAATTGTCTTGTTCGCTATGAAGTGTGTGAACGCGGCAATCGTAAACCGGTTGAGCCGCGCATTCCTTCGCCTCGTCCCAAAGATATTCCGACCGTCGAAGAGTTGTATCTGCATGGCAAACACATCGTGCAGTACAAACATTTTACACTGGACGCAAAGGACTTTTATGAAGAAGGCCTGCGCCGCGATCCTGCCGACGCGCGTTGCAACGAAGGTATGGGCGATCTCCTGTACGATCAGGGCAGATTTGCGGAAGCGCTCAAGTATTACGACCGCGCCGAGGAGCGGCTGGAACTTCGCAACGCCAACCCCGAAAATACCGACGTGCTGTACAAGCGCGGGCTGTGCAAACGCGCGCTGGGAATGGACAAAGACGCGTACCAGGATCTGTACTGGTCGGTGTGGAGCTTTAAAAACCGCAGTGCGGGGTATTATGCGCTGGCGGGCCTCGCCAGCAAGGGAGGCGACGCAAAAGAAGCCGTTCGGCTTTTGAAATTGTCTTTGGAAACGAACGTGCGGCATCTTTGGGCGCGGTATATGCTCGCGGAACTCACGGGCGATGCGTCTTATTTGCAGAAGATCGACGAGGAAGATCCGCTGTTTGATACTTTCCGCGAGGATGCTGGGCAAGCGCTCGATCTGGCGATCGAATTGATGCGGTTCGGCTTGCATGCGCGCGCGATCGCCGTTCTCGAAGGGGCGTCTCCTTCGGTCATGAACGACTATTATCTGTCTTATCTTTATAAAAAGACGGGGGATGCAAAGAAGTCTGCGGCCGCCAAGAAGCGCGGAGATAAGCGCAGCTGGGTCTATTGCAATCCCAACCGTTTGGAGGATATTGAGATCCTTCGCTTTATCGGCACGGCGCGGGCGGCGTATTATTTGGGATGTCTGTATTATGATCGCGGACGCTGGGAAGACGCCGCAGCATGCTGGCGCTCCTGCATCGAACGTGAGGAATTCGCCCCCGCATACCGTGGCTATGCGCTTGCCTGTTACGACCATCTCGGCCGCGCGGACGAAGCAAAAGAGGCATTGGAACGCGCGTTTGCGCTTGCGCCCGAGAGCGACCGCATCTTTTACGAACTGGCGCAGTTGTACAAGAGCCTGAACCTGAGCGTTGCGGAACGGCTTGCGTTCTTTGAGACGCATCGTGCAAATACATCTCGCCGCGACGACTGCACGCTGGAATACGCGCAGCTTTTGAGCGAAGTAGGCAGGCTGGACGAAGCCAAGCGCGCCCTTTTGGAACACCGGTTCCACACCTACGAGGGCGGTGAAGGAAATCTGACTAACTTCCACGCATGGCTGCAAAAACTGATCGGCGACAACCATTATCGCAACGGCGAATATCGCGAAGCGCTGCGCGCGTACGAAGCGGGGCTGACGTTCCCGCAGTGTTACGGTGAAGAGAAGAGCTTTTTTGTCAACGATGCGCCGCTGTATCTGGGCATGAGCCGCTGTGCGCGCAAGCTCGGCAAAAAAGATGTTTGGTTGGAAAAGGCATTTACCAATCACGCGGGGATAGGAGTGCACAGTTACTGGCAGGCGCTCGCTCTGCGCGAAGCGGGGCGCGGGGCGGAAGCGGATAAACTGCTCGATCGCATGCTTGCCGAAGCGGATGCGATCTATGCGGATCGTGACCTTCCTCCCTATTTCGGGGTCGGGGCGCACGCATTTATGCCCTTCCAGTACGATGTCACGAAATACAACACCATGATCGCCCTGCAACTGCGCGGGTATGCGCTGCTGGCGCAGGGTGAGCGGGCAGAGTCGGGCGAGATCGTGCAAAAGCTCATGAACATCGATTGCGGGGAATTTGCATCCGTGCTTTTGCGGGATCTGCTCCATGAATAGGATCGAACTTTGCGCAGGGGATTACCGTGCGGAATTTGCCCCCGATTACGGCGGCAACTGCATAAGGCTGGAACATTCATCGGGCGCGTCGCTCTTGCGCACGCCCGCGGATGCGTCCGCGATGGCTGAGACGCCGCTTCTGTACGGCATGCCGATGCTCGTTCCGCCCAACCGTATCCGCGGCGGGAAATTTTGCTGGCACGGCAGGGAATACCGTTTTCCGCTCAACGAGCCGCAATATGGTGCGCATTGCCATGGGGCGCTGTACCATGCGTCTGCGGCGGATGTTTTGCAGAGCGGGAACAGCATCCGTTTTTTCTTTGAAAGCACTCGAAAAAAGCCTTATCTCGGTTTTTTGCATCCGTGCCGTCTGGAGCTTTCCTATCGGCTGGACGAGGATGGGCTGACCCAGCGGGCGGAAGTATTTAACGGCGATGAGACGGAAATGCCCTTTGCGATCGCCTTTCACACGACGCTCTCTCTGGCGTTCGAGGGAGGGGATGCGGAGGAATACGCGCTGTATGCGCCCGTGACGAAAAAGTTTGTGCGCGACGCAAATTTTCTCCCGACAGGGGAGATCGCGGATGATTTTCCTGAACGGGCGGCGATGAATGCGGGCAACTTCTTTCCGGCAAAATGCCGCATTTCCGAATTTATGCAGGTGTGCGGGCCGCTTTGCCGCCTGACGCATCTTCCGACGGGGAATGCCGTCGAATACCGCGCCGATCCCGCGTACCGATACCGCCATTTTTTCAATGGCGGCAGCCGCGAATTTATCTGTGCGGAGCCGCAGACTTGCCGAATCGACGGCGTTAACGTATGGGGCGAAGGTGAGGATAGCGGCGTGATCGAAATTCCCGCAGGCGGGAAGATCACACTGGAAAGCACGCTTCGCTTTGTAAGTGCAAAAGAGGATATGTGCACGGAATAGGCACAGCGTTCCATCGATTTTATAAAATTGAATAATTGGCGGCGCTCTCGCGGCGCTTATGAGGAGGAAAAGATGAAAAAGATCAAAAAGGCACTGCTCACGATATCGCTGAGCGCGGCGATGCTCGCCGTGCCCGTTCTTGCGGCGGGATGTTCGCAAGGTGAGAGCGGCGGGCAGACATACACCGTTTCATACGATTGCAAGGGCGGTCGTTCGAAGGTAAGCGATCTGTATACCGTCGGGGAACTGTTCAGCCCGACGCCCCCTTCGGCGACGACCGCGCTCACGGGCTATACGTTTACGGGCTGGTATTACGATGAGGCATGCACGCAGCCGTACGATTACAAAGATCCGCAGATCAGTTCGGATATCACGCTGTATGCGGGTTGGTCTAACGTGCATAAGATCCGCTTTTTCACGGATACCGAACAGATCATCGAATCTCTCGAATACGAGTACGGCGACGAAATTGCCGCTTCGCAGCTTCCCGAGCCCGATGCGAAGGTGTACGGGGACAAGGAATACGCATTCGATTATTGGGTGAACGTGTCGACGGGCGAGCGCGTGAGCGAGACCTTTACGATGTCGTCCATGGACATGAATCTCTTTGCGGTATATGATACGGGGCTGGCGCGCTCGTTCGATCTCTCGCGCAGCGGCGAATGGGTCGCAACGCAGGCGAACGCTTTGACCTGGGCGCAGGACATGACGCTTTCCGGCAACGGTTCCGTGGAAGTGGACATGACGCTGATGCCGGGCGCGGGCTGGGCGGGCATTGCCTTCCAGATCTCGGACGCGGCGAAAGGGTATGAAACACCGTTTTCGCAGTCGGACGTAAACCATTACGCGTTTGTCATTCTCGCAAGTCCCGCGGGCGCGACGCAGATCGTAAGCCGCGATGCAGGTTCGTACAATTCCTGCTCAACGGGTTGGAGCGTGACGGGTACGCCGCTTGCAAACACGCATTATGCGCAGAAATGGGCGCAGTACGTCGCATCGGGCGACAGCATGACCTTCCGCATGAAAGTGGAGATCACGACGGACGAAAGCGGCATGGGCAGAGTCAACGGATATATTTTCGACGACATCGACAACGACTGGGAGTTGGTATGCTTTTGTACGGAGGACGGGCAGAATTCGGCGGGAAAGCCCAACACGGCGCCAGAGAAGTATGTTCCGAAAGACGCCGCAACGGTGGGCGTGATCTCGCAAAAAAGCGGAGTTCGGTTCAGCAATTTTAAAGTGACGCCCGCGGCGGAAGATTGACGGAGGGCGTATGAAAAAGAAGATATGCGTTCTGCTCGCCGCGGTGCTTTGTATGGGCCTGCTTGCGGCGGGATGTTCGGAAAAACAGCGCGAGTACAATGCTGGGACGCGTACGGCGCTCGACGAAGGGGAAGAGGCGTACGTCCTCAACGAATCGGATTATTCCACCTATTATAATTTTATAGAACTGTATGACGGAGACGGGGACGTCTACGACATCGGTGATCCGTTCGTGTTCCGATATGACGGAAAATACTATCTGTATTCATCGCTCAACGGCGATAAAAAGTATACGGGTAAGATCCCGTGCTGGGTGAGCGACAACCTGGTCGACTGGACATGGGCGGGCTGGGCATACGGTGAAGGGAATGCGGAAAACCCCGAAACGACCATCGCCTGCGCGCCCGAGGTCATATATTATCAGGGTTGGTTCTATCTGTGTGAATCGGAGACGGGCAACGGGCATTATTTCTTCCGAAGCAAGACGCCCAACGGCCCGTTCGAACAGATCACTTCCAATTTGGGGCATACCATCGACGGCTCTTTTTATCTCGCAAACGACGGGCAGCTGTATTTTATGGCGGCGCGCGCGACGGGCATGGGATATATGCCCGTGAACATCGAGGAGCGCGGCGAGGAAGTGACGCTCACGCTGGGCGATCCGATCGCCCTTCCCGAAGCGACGCTGAGCAACATGTGGACGGAGGGGCCGGGAAGTTTTTATCGCAACGGCTACAATTACTTGACGTTTACGGGCAATCACGTCGACAGCGCGGGATATCGCATCGGGTATGCGTATACGCAGTCGGAATTTCTCTATGACGGGCTGAAAACGCACGAAAACAACGTGACGCTCGTATCCAACGGTGAAGATACCGACCGCATCGAGATCGGTTATGCGGGAAATCTTGCGAGTTCGCAGGTGGCTTTTTCCAACTATCGCGGCACGGGACATTCGTCCAACGTGCTCGGCCCCAACCTGGACAGCATCTATACGGCGTATCACAATGCGCGGCGCATCAACTACAACAACGTGCAGGAAGGGGGCGAGCGCAAATACAATCTGACCCGCTATTATACGAATGGCGGGTATGTCCTCTCCGATTCTCTGTGCAATTTTGACGTGATCAAGCCTGCTCTACCCGATTACGGGGCAAATGCGGATGAACTTAAGGCGGTCGGAGACAAGATGCTCACCGAAAAGAGCACGGAAGCGGTGTACTCCGCGGAACTCAATTTCCGTGCGCCCTTCGGCAGGGCAGAGCTGTATGCAGGCTATCTGGACGAAAACAATTATGCGAAGATCACGATCGCGGGCGGTTCGGTCAGCGCAGTGCTTGTAAAAGACGGCAAAACGACGGTGCTCGGCGGCGCGGCGGTGGAATTGGGCAGCAATGCTGAAGCGTTGCATACGGTGCGTGTGGTCAGCGGCGCGAACGGATGCGAAGTTTGGGTAGACAATATGCGCAAGATCGCATCGAACATCGCGCTTGGCGGCGGCAAGGTCGGCTATGCGGCGG
>CABQND010000056.1 GCA_902465495.1 uncultured Eubacteriales bacterium | reverse complement strand
CCTTTTGATTATGCGGCAGATTATTTGCATCCGCCGCATGTTTTACAGTTACCGCTGCATTTTTTGACCGCCTTTCCTGTTGCAGAGAAAATTTCGCCGTTCCAGTCGCGAGCAGAAGGTGTCCCGCAGTCAGGACAGCGCGCTTCGTCGTCGTATTTTTTGACGAATTCTTCAAATTTTTTCCCGCAGTGCGGGCAAACGTATTGCAATATCGGCATTTTAAGCCTCCTTTTCCGGTTGCCTTTCTTTTGCGCGCCTTTTGGAAAAATCGCGTTTCATCGTATCCAGCAGCAGAGATTTTCCGCTGAAAATATGTGCGGTATAGTGGATCACAAACACGATCGCGCCGCAAAGGTTACAGATGATGTCTTCCATCGTATCGTTTACGAGAGTTGCATATGTTCCGTCGGCAAGTTCTACGGGCACGCCTTGGGCAGTGCCGTCGAGCAGGACGTCGGTGGTAAATTCAAACACTTCCCACAGTCCCGCGAACATGATCGAAACGGCAAAACATACGAAAATAACGAACACGGGCCGAAGATTTTCAACCTTTTCCAGCTTGCACACAAAGAAAAGTCCGATGATGCATCCAAGATAGCCAAAGGTGAAATGCATGGCGAGATCATACCACCATACCGAGCCGTAAAATTCGAGCACCGAACCTAAAAAAGAAGCGAGGAATGCAAAAATAACAAATACGGCATAGATGACGTCGCCGATTCCGTCTTTAAAAATGGGACGGAACACAAAGGGGATCAGCCAAAGCAATGTATTGGAAATCAGTACGGCAATGCGTCCATGCGTCGTATCCGTCGCGATGCGGTAAACGGTGAGCGTCAGCATCACCGCGACCATGACTGCCGATGCGATATAGACTGCCAAACGCAGTGCGGGTATTCTTTTGTGAGCGGTCGTTTGTGAATTATCCATAAGACCTCCCGGTGCGGCGAACCGCAAACGCTGTGAAAAATTTCACGCTTTTCATATTATAGCAGAGAGCGCACGATTTTGCAAGCGGCGATCTCATAAAAGAGCGCGAAAAAACATACAATAGGAAGAAAGAAACGAAACGGGGGAAGGATCCGTGCGTCTGTTTGAAGAGATCATGTCCGTATTCGGACCGGATGGCGAAGTGCTGTTCGGCGGGGCTAAGGTCGTAATGTATGCGGGAAAGTGCGCTTATTTCGAAAACGTAAAGAGTATCCATTCCTTTTCGGACGGGGAATTGATCCTGCTGTTGAAAGAAGGTTCGGTGACGGCAGAGGGCAGCGGTTTTTCGATCGCTCGTTACGGAGACGGCGATCTTTTGCTGAAAGGGAATGTGCGCAGTGTGCGCGTCGGAGATGAAAAGGTATGACTCCTCTGTTTTGTGATGCGATCGAGATCGTGGGGATTTCACCGCAGCGCGCCCTTGATAAACTTGCGCGCGCGGGTATAGAAGTGTATGACGTCCGAAAAACGGGGGCTGCAAGCCTGAATTTGCGCGTAAAATGCAAAGAAACCGAAAAAATTTTTGCAATTTTTTCCGGTTCGTGTTATACTGTAACAAAGAAAGGTCAGCTGCGATTGAAACGTTTGGCGGGTCGGGCAGTGAAACGTGTGGGAGCAGTGGCCGGCGCGCTGTTGGTTTTGTTGTGCGCGATGGCGGGCAATGCGTTTGTCCTGCGCGTGGAGGTAGAGGGCAGCGGTGCGCGCTATGACGAGCGCGCGCGAGAGATCCTCGCGGAAGAAGGCGTAAAGACGTTTCGACTGTACGATGAAGAGAGTGCGGAAAATGCGCGCGTGCGTATGCTGGCACTTCCGGGGATCGTGTTCGCCGAATTGGAAAAGAGCGGATGCGTTCTGACCGTGACGCTCGAAGAGAGCGAAGAAATTTCTCCGCCTGCGCGGGAAACCGTGCTTGTTTCGCCTGCGTCGGGCGTTGTAGAAGAGCTGACCGTTCTGCGCGGTACGGCGCTTGTCGCGGAAGGGGACACCGTCGTTGCGGGGCAGACGCTTGCCGACGGGTTCTTTTTGACGGAGGACGGCGAGCGGCGGGAAACATTTGCGATCGCGCGGTGCAGCATATTGTGTGAATATACCCAGTCGGTGCGCGAGGATTCAAACGATGAAGACGCGCGCGAAGACGCGATCGCCGCGGCGCACATGAATGCGGGCGGAGAGCTTGTGGAAAGCGAAGCGACGGCGCACGCCGATGGCGACGGATTTATCTTTGAAGTGCGGCTTTGCGTGCGCATCCGCGCTTCGGTGAATATGGAATGACCGCTTTTTTGCGGTAGAAAGGGAAATATATGGAACAAACGAAAACGGTGATCGACGCGGGAAACCTCGACGATCTGCAAAAACTTTTGGGTACGTTCGATGAAAACCTGAACATCGTGACCCGCGAACTGAACGTCTTAGCGACGGTGGAGGGAGTATGCCTGAAAATAACGGGTGATGCGCAGAACGTAGCGCTCGCACAGCGGGTGCTGGACGGTATTCTTAAATTGATCCGTACAGGGGAAGCGGTGGATAAATCGCGCATCGTCTATTGTATTGAACTTGCAAGAGAAGGCAATCTTGACGATATCGAACAGGTGATGAGCGGGGTGGTCGCGATCACGTCGCGCGGCAAACAGATCAAGTGCAAGACGGTCGGACAGAAAAAGTATGTCGATGCGATCAAGAACAATACGGTCGTGTTCGGCGTAGGGCCTGCGGGCACGGGCAAAACATATCTTGCCGTCTGCCTCGCCGCGAGCGCGTACAAGGGCAAGCAGGTCGAGAAGATCATTCTCACCCGTCCCGCCGTGGAAGCGGGCGAAAAGCTCGGGTTTCTGCCCGGCGATTTGCAGACAAAGGTCGACCCGTACCTGCGGCCGCTCTACGACGCGTTGCAGGAAATGTTCGGCATGGAAAACTACCTCAAACTCATGGAAAAGGGAGTCATCGAGATTGCGCCGCTCGCTTATATGCGCGGCAGAACGCTCTCCAATGCTTTCATCATCCTCGACGAGGCGCAGAACACCACTTGCGAGCAAATGAAAATGTTTTTAACGCGCATGGGCGACGGGAGTAAAGTAGTCGTCACAGGCGACGTCACGCAGATCGATCTGCCCGACGGGAAGCGCAGCGGACTCAAACACGCCATTTCCATTCTCAAAAATATAGAAGGGATCGAAACGGTTACTTTGACTGCGAAAGACATCGTGCGTCATCCGCTGGTCATGCAGATCGTGCGCGCGTATGAGCGCGAGAATACGCGAGAGGAAAGGAAAAGAAGATGAGATACACCGATCCCGTCGAAGTAAAAAAATTCGGAAAGAACGAGTGCGCGAAGAGCATTTTTGTGTTTTTTCTCAATTATCTGCTCGTCCTTTTAATTGTCGCTCTGTTCATCTGGATGAACACCATCGGGCAGGAAGGGGAAACTTTCCGCGGTTACGTGACCGAGCATTTCAACACCGTCGTGTATTTGATGGCGAGTATGCTCGTGCTGTTTCTGACTGTCTATTTCTATTACATGTTCGAAGATAAGTCGACGCTGTGTGTTTCCAAAAGCATTTGGCTGATCTTTTTGCTTTTGGATGTGAGCATCATTATCTGTTATTTCTTCGGCTTTTTCTTCAATATATATTCGCGCCCGGTGGCACTTCTTGCGCTCTTGGCGCTCACCCTTCTGGGAAGGCGCGACGCGATCTTTCTGAACGTCATCTTTGCCCTGCAAATGTTCTCCATCGACAGCTTTACCAATTTTTCCGCGATCAACGATTATCCGGATGCGCTTCTTATTACGCCCTTGATGATCTTTTCCGGTGGCATGATCGCGATCTTTGTCGGAAGCAGAGTCAAGACGCGTCTGCGCTCGTTTTTGACGGGTTTTGCTGTGTGCGTACCTGTCATTGCACTGACTGCCTGCCTCGAATATGAGCGCGGAACGGGCATGCTGTATCTGCTTTTATACGGGCTGGAAGCGGGGGTATTTTCTTCCGTGCTGTTCATGGCGCTTTTGCCTGCATTTGAGGTGATGTTCAACTGCATCACCGATTATCGCCTGCGGGAACTGACTGACCATGACGCGCCGCTCATGCGCGAACTCAAAGACCGTGCGCCGGGTACGTTCAACCACAGCATCGTCGTGGCGCACCTTGCCGAAGCCTGTGCGATCGCGCTGGACGAGGATACCGCGCTGGCACGCGCGGCGGCGTATTATCATGACGTCGGCAAACTTCGCCAGCCCGAATATTTTACCGAAAACCAAATGGGGTATAACCCGCATAACGAGCTTTCGCCTGAGCTTTCCGTCGACATTATCCGCTCGCACGCGAAGGACGGCTACGAACTCATCCGTTCCAAGCATTTGCCGAAAATGCTCGCCGATGTGGCATTGCAGCACCATGGCACTCTTCCGATCAAATATTTCTATGCGCGTGCACTGAAAATGACGGATGGTGCGCTGAATATTGAAGACTTTTCTTATGCGGGCCCCAAACCGCAGACGAAAATTGCCGCGATCGTGATGATTGCGGACGCGAGCGAGGCGATCTCGCGCACGCTGCCGGACCGTACTCCCGAAAAAGTAGAGAGTGCCGTGCGTGACATTATCGAGGAGCGCATGGATCTCGATCAGTTCGACGAATGCGACATTACCATGAAAGATCTGACCGTGATCAAGGAAACCATCGTGAGCTGTCTGACGGGCGTCTATCACAGCCGCGTGCAATATCCCAAACTCAAACTGAAACGCACCGAAGAGGAGAGCAAAAATGGCTGAATTGATCGTTGACTGTGAAGACGAAAACTTTGAAAGCGAATCGTTCGCGCGCTGCGCTGTCGAAGGCATCGACAGCGACGTTCCGCTTGCTGTCGAGATCGTATTTACCGACGGAGAGGGGATCCGCGAACTGAACGCGTCCACGCGCGGCAAAGATGCCGTGACCGACGTGCTCAGCTTCCCCAATCTCGACGGCATAAAAGGGATGCCCCTGCGTGGCGAAGAGCATCCTTTCGACATGGACGAAGAAGGCCGCCTGTTTTTAGGCAGCGTCGTCATCTGCCGCGAGCGCGCGGCGGAACAGGCCGAAGAGTACGGGCATTCTCTGCGCCGCGAAATTTATTATCTTGCCGTGCACGGGCTGTGCCATCTGCTCGGCTATGATCACGAAACCGAAGAAGAAAAAGCCGAAATGCGCGCGCGGGAGGAATCCATCCTGTCCCGTATGGGGATCGTGCGCGGAGAAGGCACAAAGGAGCAGGCATGAAGAGCGGATTTGTTGCCGTGATCGGCAAAGCCAATGCAGGCAAAAGCACGCTTGTAAACGTGCTTGTAGGCGAAAAAGTGGCCATTGTTTCCCCCAAACCGCAGACAACGCGCGACCGCATTCTCGGGGTGTGGAATACCGAAGGTGCGCAGGTCGCGTTTGTCGATACGCCGGGGATCTATAAATCCAAAACGGCGCTGTCCGATCTGATGATGCGCACGGCGGAACAGTCCGCCAAGGACGTCGAGCTCATTCTGTACGTTCACGACGGTCACAAGGGCATTGCCGATTCGGATATTTCTTTGATGAAGCATTATCTTACGTTTGGCGTGCCCATGCTCATCGCGTATACGAAGACGGACATCATGCCGGAAGAGAACATTCCCGCCGACGCGAAGAAACTGTACGAAGAGGGGATCGACTGCGACGTCGTACCCGTTTCGGCGCGCCGCGGCAAGAACATGGACAAGCTCAAAGCGGCGATCATTGAAAAATTGCCCGAGGGCGAGCCCCTCTTCCCCGAAGACGTGCTTTCGGACAAGAGCGAGAAGTTCATGATCGGCGAGATCATGCGCGAAAAGATCTTGCTCCGCTACGACAAGGAGATCCCGCACGGCGTCGCCGTGCTCGTGAACACTTTCAAAAAGCGGGAAGAGGGAAACCTGTACGATATCGATCTCGACATCATCTGCGAGAAGCCAAATCATAAGGCGATTTTGATCGGAAAACAGGGCAAAGCGCTCAAAGACACGCTGTCCTTTGCCCGCAAGAGCATGGAGGAGTTTCTCGGCGCCAAAGTGTTTTTGACCGCATACGTCAAGGTCAAGGATGATTGGCGCGACAAAGCGAACTTGCTCAAAGAATACGGCTACGAAGACGGTTCGCGCACAGAATTTTGAGGTAAAAAGAAACGGGGCGGAGGCGCTGTAAGCGCCTCCGCCCCGAAATTTTTTTGCTTAGGAGCGTTGTACGGGATCGGTTTTATCTGCTTGTTTAGACGCATCCGTTTGGGTCGCGGAAGGCTGATCGTCGGCAGGGGCGGCGTTTTTCGCGGTTGCGGCGGCAAAAACGCTCGGGCGAAGCATATGCAAAAGCACATCCAGCGTTCCCGTCTTTGCGAGAATTACGAAGACGATCGCGCAGATCGCACCGTCGGGGATAACGTACACGAGCTGATAGAGCAGGGAGTATACAAACGCGTTCGGCGTAGGCAGGTCGACCCAGATGGCGTCTTCGGCGAAATAGATCATGCCCGAGAACAGGTGCATGACGAAGCGCGCCATGACGGCGATCACCGTGCCGAGAATGACGTTCGTAAGCGTGGATTTGGTGAATTTGCGGGCAAATCCCATCAGGCCAACCATGGCGAACGCGAGGATATAATCGAGCACGAAAGTAAACGGCGTGAGGATATACGGGCTCGAGATAAAATTGAGAACGCCGAAGATGATGCCGACGAGGAAGCCGCGCGGCGCGCCGAAAGCGTAAGCGTAAATGAGCACGGGGACCCAGCTTGCGAGCGTGATCGAACCGCCGTACATCACGGGCGAGACCTTGATGAAGGAAAGCACGAACGACGTTGCCAGGCACACGGCGGCATAGGCGAGCGACTTGGTGTCGAACTTTTTGCCGCGGGTCGCGAGGCAGATCGCAAGGACGATCACGGCGAGCAGTGCGACGGCGCCGATGGCGATGTATTGCACCAAGTCGGTCGTCTGTTCGCTCGCTTCCAAAAGGGAATTGAGAAACATAAAAAAACCTCCTTTGTCCGCCGATGACGTATAAAAATACGGTGCCCCCTGCGGGAGCACCGATACGATCTTTGAAACCTCCCGTTCAAGCATTATCTTGTCCGGTTCAAAGGGTATAATCTCAGCTTTTTAAAGCACCCCCGGCGGATATCTGATTGTATATTCACGCAGGCGAACCCGCCTGCCGCGAATGCGTTTTCCTGCGCACTCGGCGCGTTCTTTGAAAATCGTAAAAATTATAGTATAAAGCGCCGCGAAAGTCAATCGTATGAATTGATATAAATAAAAATTTATGCTACAATACATACTGTATTTGTACATTATTGCGGAGGGGAAAGCATGGCTTACAATTTTTACGCGTTTTTGGACAGAATGAAATACATACGGCGCTGGGCGCTCATGCGCTCTTCGCAGGAAGAAAATATCATGGAACATTCCCAGCAGGTGGCGATGTTTGCGCACGCGCTCGCCGTCATCGATACGGATGTGTTCAAAAATTCTCCCGACATCCTCAAAACGGTATTATTTGCTCTGTATCATGAGAGCAGTGAGGTCATGACCGGCGATCTTCCCACGCCGATCAAGTACTATAACCCCGCCATTCGCGGCGCTTACCGTCAGATCGAGGATTGCGCGACGGATAAACTTCTGTCCATGCTTCCCGACGAATTGCAAGGCGGCATTGCGCCGTACGTCAAGCCCGATGCCGACAGTTATGAGTATAAACTCGTCAAGGCGGCGGACAAATTGTCGGCGTACGTCAAGTGCCTGGAAGAACTCAAAGCGGGCAACGCCGAATTCAAAAAGGCAAAAGAGAGCATCGAACGCGAGCTCAAAGAAAAGAAAATACCTTGCGTCGATTATTTTATGGAGAAATTTATTCCGGGTTTTTCGCTCACTCTCGATGAAATGGAAGCGCTTTGAGCGTAAATTTCGACAAAATATGACACAAAGATTGCCTTTTTGTCATATATATGATATACTATGTAATGAAAAAGTATTATTCGTGATGCTATGGCAAAGATAGATTACAAAAAAAGAGAAAAAGATCTGGAGAGACGCGGTCTGTACGATGTGGATATGATCGAAGAGCACCGCTATTTCGATGCGATGGTCATCGACTCCGATTATAATTATCTGCCGACAAAGATCACCGAAAAGCTGCGCCGGCTGTATGTATTGTCTGTTGTTAAGCTGGTCGGACCGATCATTACCTGGATCGGCATGGGTGCAAAAGTCAAAGGCAGAAAGAATCTGCGCGCGTTGGGGAAAAGCGGTGCCATTTCGGTGTGCAATCACGTGCACAATCTCGATACTCTTCTCATGAAAAATGCATTGGGGCCTTTCCGTGTGTTCCATACGGGGAACTATTATCTATTAAAACGCGGATGGCTGGGGAAGATATTTAAGTCGGGCGGGTTTTTACCCGTCGGGACGGAGATCTCGGATATCAAACGCTTGCAGGAAACGGTCGGAACGCTGGTTGGGTCAGGCAAAATCGTCAATTTTTATCCCGAGCACGCGCTTTGGCCGCGCTATGAAAATCTTCGCCCCTTCAAACCGGGAGCATTCCGTTATGCGGTAAAGTTCGGCGTGCCCGTACTTCCCGTGTTTATTGAGTTTAAAATGACAAAATTGCGCCGTATCCTGCGCCGCAAGAAAAAGATGATCGTGCATATTCTTCCCGCAGTGTATGCGCCCGAAGGCGGCAGCGTGCGCGCCCGCGCAGAAGCGCTCGAACGTCAGGTTTTTGCCGCTATGTGTGCGGAAGGGGAGCGCCTGTACGGAAGGAATGTCGACTGTCTTGCACCGGAAAACCGCCCGCAGGAAGAACCTTACGACGAGCGCCGGGCAGAAGCTGCGGCGACAGTTTATCCGGAAGAGGATAGCGATGCATTTCCTGCGCCGGAGCGTTCGTGAGCATTGTGCATAGAAATATATATTATCCTAAGGGATAAAAGCGGAGAATTAGCAAATCAATACAAAAAGGCGTCCCGAAAAACTTTCGGGACGCCTTTTTGTTGTTGCGTCGGAAACGATTGCCTTTTTTATGAGGAAGGACTATAATTATAAAAAATTGTGAGAGGATATGTATGTCCGCAACGGATTATCGGCGCACAAAACGCGCCTGCTATTTTTCCTATTTTGCCATGACATCGGTGTTTTGTTTGCCGCCGCTCTTGTTTGCGACTTTTCGTGAAAGTTACGGCATTTCTTTTACCCTTCTCGGAACACTGGTTTTGGTCAATTTTCTCACGCAGCTCGGCATCGATCTTGTTTTTACGTTCTTTCATAAACATTTCAATTTAAAGATCGTCGTGCGCGTGATGCCTCTGTTAACTTCTTTGGGGCTTTTCATTTACGCGCTTATTCCCATGTTTTTGCCGCAGTATGCATACATCGGACTTCTTTGCGGCACCGTGGTGTTTTCTCTTTCCGCGGGTTTGAGCGAAGTTTTGCTCAGCCCGATCATAGCAGCCATTCCTTCGAAAAATCCGGATCGCGACATGAGTTTGCTGCATTCACTGTATGCGGTCGGTTTGGTTTGGGTCATTTTGGTCAGTACTCTGTTTCTCCGTCTTTTCGGTACAGAAAACTGGGCGTATCTGACCATATTCTGGGCAGTGATTCCGATCGCGTCCTTTGCACTGTTTGCTCTTTCGCCCTTGCCGCAGATACAGATCTCGCACGAGAAAGGATCTTCCGAGCAGGCCAAGCGCCGTATTTTCGGGATTGCGCTGTGTTTAATTTGCATTTTTCTGGGCAGTGCCGCGGAAAATTCCATGACAAACTGGATTTCCGTTTATATGGAAAGTGCTCTCGGCATTCCCAAGGTATGGGGCGATATTTTAGGTATGACAGTCTTTGCGATCTTGCTCGGTTTGGGCAGAATGCTCTATGCAAAGTACGGAAGAAATATCTCGCTGATCATGCTTCTCGGAATGATCGGAGCAACGGTATGTTATCTTGTTGCGGGGCTTTCCCCGAATTTTGTCGTTGCGATGATCGCTTGTGTTCTTACAGGGCTTTGTACGTCTATGCTTTGGCCGGGAACGCTCATTTTGATGGAAGAAAAGCTACCCCGCCTCGGAGTGGTCGCGTACGCGCTGATGGCGGCGGGCGGCGATTTCGGCGCTGCAGTCGTGCCGCAGCTTGTGGGAGGGGTTGTAGATTCGGTGTCGGCAAGCGGTTGGGCGGCAGAGTTGGGACAGACGCTTTCTCTTACTTGCGAACAAATCGGTATGAAAGCCGGTATGCTTACCGCCGCAATTTTTCCGCTAATAGGCATTTTTGTGCTTTTGGCGATGCGAAAGTTCTTTAAAAAGACGGATGCTGGACAAGGTATGCCGAAGCTTTTAAAAGAATCAGAAAATGAATCCGAATAAAATAGCCCGGCGCTGATGCGCCGGGCTATATTTTCAGTTCTTTGTTTCTCCTGTGAGTGCTTGGATCGCCGCACAATAAATATTGAGCAATCTTTGTACGTTTTCCAGAGAAATATATTCGTCTTTTTGATGAATCGTGGAGGGTTCATCGGGAAACTGCGGGCCGAATCCTGCGCCGTTTTTTAAAGCTCTCGCGTAAGTGCCTCCGCCGATCGCGATCGGTTCTGCCTCTTTGCCCGTGCAAGCGGCGTAAACGCTTTGCAGTGTGGAGATCAGAAATCCGTTCCGATCGTTATAGAGCGGATTCTGACAATGCAGCAGACGATATGAAAATCCGCCTTCGTTCAACTTTTCGAGAATACGTTCCTGCGAAAACGTGGCAGGGAAGCGAATATCTGTCGTTATGGAAAGCATTGCATTGTCGTAGACGGCGACGTTGGGGGACATCGTGAGGTGCCCCGTTTCATCGCAAAGGGAACAAAGTCCGAGTGAATCTTGAAAAAGAAGGTCGTATATCCGCGCCATTTCCGCATTTTGCGCGGCAAAATACCCCAGCAGTTTTTTGAGAGCGTTTTCTCCTTGTTCGGGTGTGGAGGCATGCGCAGAAATGCCTCGCGCGGTCAGTTTCCCGTTTTCAAAACATATATCGTATTTTTTGGCAAGCGCCGCATCGTGGACGGCTCCCTCCGCATACGCAAAGTCACAGACCATGTTGGCGCGTTCGCCGCCGTGCAGTGCGCTGAACGGTGCATCTTGCAGAGGAAATTCGGCGCTGAATTGCAGGATGCCTTTTTCCGCCCAGATGACGGGGAAATCGGCGTCGGGAGAAAAACCGTTTTCGGGCATATGCGTGCAGCGATTATAATGTGCAATGCATTCCCAACCGTTTTCCTCATTGCACCCGACAATGAGTTTTATTTTCTTTTTGGGGCAGAATCCTGCGTCTTTGAGCGCTTTTAAGCAATACAGACAGATGATCGCGGGTCCCTTGTCGTCCATCGTCCCTCTGCCGTACAGTTTTCCGTTCTCGATCACTCCCCCGAACGGCGGGTGGGTCCAGCCGGTACCCGCCGGCACTACGTCAAGGTGGCAGAGGATGGCAAATTCTTCGCCTTCACCGAAAAGCACTTCGCCCGCGTAGTTGTCGTAATTTTGCACGGCAAATCCCATGCTCTTTGCAAGGTTCAGAAAATAAGCAAGGGAATCTGCCGCGCCTTTACCGAAAGGCATGTTCGGCAGGGCGGGCGCCTGCGAACTGTCGTATTGAATAATATCGGATATGCTTTTCAAGCATTCCTGAAAATATTTTTGCGTATCCATTGAAACCCTCAAAATTTGCCGCGGG
>CABQND010000055.1 GCA_902465495.1 uncultured Eubacteriales bacterium | reverse complement strand
CAGGGAATTTTATCCAAAGGGAAGAAACCTTTCGAGAGTGAGTCCCGCAACATTAAAAAAGAACCTGGCGTTAATCAACGCCAGGCCCAAGAAAGTTTTGCATTACCAAACTCCGCAAGATTTATTTGAACTAAATCTCTCTAACTGTTGCACTTAACTTGACAATTCATCCATATCGAAAAAGAACGTGCTTTAACGGTCAGTCGACAAATATTGCCGCGGTTGCGGTCGCGTTGCCGTATGTGTCGAGTACGTCGGACATTTCCGCAAGCGCTTGTTCATATTCGTCCGGGTCGGTGACAAGAGAGATCGCTTCCATGTCATAGAATCGGCAGTCTACGTTTTCGGAACTGAGCATGAAAGGCTTGCATGCGTTTTCTGTCAGACATTGGTAAACGATTTCGAGCTCGCCGTTGATGTACAGATACGCGTCGTTGTCGGTGATCACGATCTTCCATTCGAGCAC
Source organism: uncultured Eubacteriales bacterium (assembly GCA_902465495.1). Taxonomy (GTDB): domain Bacteria; phylum Bacillota; class Clostridia; order Christensenellales; family Borkfalkiaceae; genus Borkfalkia. The sequence continues at coordinate 11,766 of CABQND010000055.1, read as the reverse complement.
GAGCGGAGTATTTCCCGGTGTGTAGTATGTAGTTTCATTTACTTGATGGTTTCTTCTGCAGGCATATCCTGTCTTGAAATTGCCGTTGCTTGCATTATTCCAAAGCAGGAAACCGAGCAGGTTACTGTAAATTCGGTTTTATAACTTCCGAAAATTGCCGTAACGGTTGCCGTACCTTCTTTGAGTGCTTTCACCGTGCATTGTTGTGCATCCAGTTCGATCAGACTTTTGTCGTATTCGTAAGAAATTTCCTTATCGGCATTTTCGGGTTCCGAAAACACGGGAATAAAGTCAGAAGCAGGGTAGCTGACCCATGCGTTAACATCTTCAATTGCAACAGTTCCGTAATCATTGGTTTCGTTTCCTGTTTCATCACCCGTTTCGTCTCCGGTGCCCGTGTTCTGATTCTGATCTTCGGGATCCTTGTCCGTTTGTGCACATCCCGCAAAAAACAGGGGAAAGGTGAAACAGAGTGCAATCGCCAATATCAATATTTTTTTTGAATTTCATAGGGTATCCCTCCTTGATATTGTTTGTCTCGCAAAAGTCAATCGTAACTTTGCACATGTATTTGTCGCGAATTGTTTTTTTGCATCAGTTAAATTGTATCTCGGTACAATTCTGATGTAATACCTTTTTTATTTTTTTACATATTTTTTCATTTTTAAAATATATCAAGCAATTGAAAGATAATCATTTACGTTAATGTTGCAAAATATGCTCTATAATATTATACTTTTAGCTTTTTCTTTTGAAACGCCTTTTTTTGGACGAAAAGGGTCTTGACAAACCCCGATCTTGTGTTATAATTGCATTAACGATAATGTTTGTAAACAATTAAATATGAAAATTTCTGTATAATATTGCATAAAATACGAGAAAAATACAGCAATATTTGCATTTTTTCTCGTTTATTTACAATTAAAAAAACAGAGAGACTTGCTACTAAAAAAATTACTGCATTTTCGATAGAACAGGACAGAAAATCTTTAAAGATACAAGATTTTTGCTGATATTATATTACAAATTGAAATAAAAAGAGGGGTGAATATGCGCTAAAAATAAAACTTGATATTTAGGCACCGAAGCTGGCTTGGTTTTGCGACGCATGGGCAAAATGCGCCGCATTCTGTGTTTTTGCAGGCGAACTATGGTTGGTTGGCAAAGGCAAAAGTCGGTTTTCGAAACTGAAAAAAATCAAACAGGAGTAAGAATGATGAAAAAATTTTTGAAAAAAGCAAGCCTCCTAATTTTGCTGGCGATGTCTTTTGTTTCTTTCGCATTTGCCGCCGCCTGTTCGGGGGAGACATCGGATGTAAAGACGTCCGGTGTGGAATCTTTGCGATTGAGTGAGACAGACATTACGCTGGAACTGGGAAGCGAGCATACTCTTACGGCGACGCTTGCGCCCGAAGGTGTGGAAGCGTCAGTAACGTGGAGTACGGAAAATTCCAATGTTGCAACCGTAAGCGATTCCGGCGTTATCAAAGCGGTCAAAGTGGGGACGACTGTGGTTACGGCGACAGCGGAAACCGCGAGTGATTTCTGTCAAGTAACGGTTGTGGAAAAGGGAGCTACTGCCGAAGATGATGAAATGACCGAAGAAGGATATCTTTATTATGAAGATTTCACTTTGCGCGAAACGGTACCGAATTATTTTAAAAAGACGGTTTCCGGTACGGGCGCGGCAAGCATCAATGAAGAGGGGCTTCGCATTACTCAGTCCGGATCGGGACAGAGTTTTTTGACCTATATTTTTGACGAGCCTCTTTCCGGCAGGATTCAGGTTGAATCGCGCGTAAAAGTCGGTTCTACCGCATTTTCGAATATTTTGTTCTTCTATCAGGGAGAAAGCGGTGCTGATACGGCGGATGCGGTTGTGACCCTGGGCATGAACGGCGGCGGGTTTGTAAACCATACAGGGGGATCCTGGCATCAGATCTGTACGCATTCGCTCAATACCTGGTATGATATCGTAATGGTGTTGGATATCGGCAACAGTGAGTATGAATTGAGTATTGTGGATGAAAACGGCAAAGAAAGTAACTTTACACTTCCTTTCCGCAATTCCGGTGATGGGGTAGAAGATCGTATCAAGCTTTTAAAACTCGGTACGGATAAAGAAGGTGCTGATATCACTTGGCAATACATAAAGATCAAAGAGCTCGGTACAGACCGTGCGCCGCAAATCGATGCAGAGCGGACGACGTATTCCGCAGTTTTATCCGAAACGCGGCAGGTCGTACTCGATTATGACGTGATTGGCGAGCCCGAGCCCGAAGTGCGCGTTGCCGATCATAGCGACGGCGTTACGGTTGCTGCCGATTGCAAGACGGTCAGCTTTACCGAGGCGGGTACGTATACTGTCACGATTGAAGCGGAAAATTCGCTGGGCAAAGTGAGCAAAGTATTCACCATCAACGTTCGCGAAGATGCGGGTACTTATCTTGACACTGATTTTAATGAAAACCCCGGATTTACCTTTACTGATTCAGGAGAGGGAAATGCGGAAATTTCTAACGGCGTGCTCAGTATCAGCACCGGTTCTTCGTCTTCTTCTGCGTTCGCGCGTTATGACTTCGGTTCAACGTTAGAAGGCAATATACTGGCGGAAATCGTGATCACAGATACATCCACAGGTTCGGGCATGAACAGCAACTTCATCAACCTGTTGTTCCTTTATACGACCGGCACGACAAGCAACGATACTTCCCGCTGTGCGTTCTCACTTGGTATCGACGACGGTGTACTTGCTTACCATACAGGCAGCGGCTGGAAGAATGAAACAACAGCTGTTGTTCCGCAGGGGCGGCCCGTAACGATTTCAGTGTTGATGAATTTCGAAGATGCGGTGTACAGTGTATATATGGACGGGGAGCCGACCGCGCTAATGAATATTGGTTTCCGTAATCCTTCGCTGAAAAATGATGTATCGGTGCTTTATATCGGATCGGATAAACTGACGAGCGTAGTTTCATATGATTCCATGAAGTTTATTCAAGTGACGCCGCCCTCCATTGAAATGGAGGAAACCGCCTCGGTCGATTTGGACATTGATCCGAATTTCGCCTTAAACTATGCTGTTTCGCCTTCCGATGCGCAGGTAAGCGTTATTTGTGACAAGACGAGTGGTTGGAGTTGGCAGGATGGCAAAGAAAATGAAGCTGTTATCTTTACTGCTGCGGGAACTTACGTGTTTACAGTAACCGCTGCAAGTTCGGGCGGAAGCGTAAGCAAGACGATCACGGTTACCGTCACGGGTTCCAATCTCGCTCCCGAAATTGATGTGACGAGCGAGGACGGCAATATTGTTTTGCAGTCTGCGGACGGATACATTTTGTCTTATAATGTGACGGGCTCGCCTCTTCCCGAAATCGTTCTTTCCGAGACAAACGAAAACGGCGGCTGGGTATACGATGAGTCGACGGGCAAGATCACATTTTCAAAAACAGGATATTACGAATTCCTTCTTCAAGCTACAAACATTGCCGGTAAAGCTTCGGATACCTTTGCCGTAACTGTTTCCGATCGCTTTGAAAATTCCGATTCGATCTTACCTTTCTGGTCGGTGACATTCGGAACCGACTCTGCTGCGGAATTTGATGAAGCCACAACAGAGGGCGGGCTGGTCAATTGGACAGAAGCCGGTGTGAACGTTGCACTGAACGGTAACGGTTCGGCATTTATTGATAAAAAATTTGATCAGGCATTCAGCGGAATCGTTGTGACCGAGATCACCTTCACGGAAAACGTCGAAGGTGTTGGCGGTGCCTTCACCAACTTGCTCTTCTTCTATACAAGCAATTCTTCGGGTGCGCTCGGCTCCAACGCCATGGGTGTCGCGGTGCGCAACGAGTACAATGCTCTTATTTGGAGCGAAAAGAGCAGTGCGGGCTGGATGGATTTCTATGATCCGCAGGGCGTTCGTGTAGACTTGAAAATCAACACGGAATATACGCTCAAAGTTGTCAATGACTTTGATAACAAGGTAAGTTATTTCTATCTGAGCGGCGAAGGTGTGAATTATATTTTCGATGAGACTTATTTGGGAAGCCATGTTTTCCGCAATACGTCTTTGGAAAATATTGACAGATTGCGCGTTGGTTCGGATAAAGCCGGCACGGATTTTACGGTCAAGAGCATCGTGATGCGTCAATTTGATGAGAACGTTCCCGAACCGGTTGCGCCGACCGTGACCGTCAACGAAGCGGAAAAGGTGCTCACACTTTCAAGCGGGACTGCGGTATATGTTCTCGATTATACCGTGTCACCCGCGGATGCAGAAGTTACGATCGCATGCGATCAACAGGACGGTTTTGAACGTGATGAAAACGCCATAACGTTTACGATGGCAGGTACATACGTGTTTACGATCACAGCGGTCAATGCAGAGGGCACCGATTTCGGAACGATCACCGTAACAGTGGAAGAGGAAGTGATCTTGCAGGGGCCTGAATTTACCAAACCGCAGAGCGACATCGAGCTTACGTTACAGGAAGCGAAGCGGCCGCAGTATTGTGAAATTGTATTAGACTTTGAAGTGACAGGAACGGACGTGACCGTTGCGATCGAAGAAACAACCCGGATCGGGGCATGGGTCTACGATGCGGAAAACAAAGTGCTTACTTTTGCGAAAGGCGGAGAATACGAGTTCCGCATTCTTGCAAAGGATGCAAACGGCCTGACGGCGGAAAATACTTTTGCTGCAAAGGTTACCGATTTGTATGAAGATACATCTTCGGCGTCATCGCTTTACAATTGGAACTTTGATCAGGCGCAGGCGCCCGATGGCTGGACAGAAGAAAAGGCCGAGGCAGGCACGATCACGTACTCCGAAGAAGGCGTGACGCTGAACAGACCCGGAAGCGGCTCGGCGTTTCTTACATATGCGTTTGATCAGGCGCTGAGCGGGGTCGTTGAGATCAAGATCGATTTCAAAATTACGCAGAGTGGGTTTGCGAACGTTTTGTTCTTGCGCGGCGCGAACAACAAATATCCTGTTGCGGTTGCCGTGCAGAACGGCGAGCTGATTGTCAACGAAAACAATACGTGGTTATATGAAACGCCTGCTTTGGGCAATACGAGAACGCGCCTTGTTGCGGATATGCAGTACACATTGCGGGCGATCGTAGATTTTGATGGTCAGCGCATTTATTTGTATCTAAGCGGTGAAAGCATTGTTGCGGATGGTGCCGACGGCGGAGTAGGCGAGCCGGTTGCGTTCGGTGAGAATATTTATTTGATGAATATAGACTTCCGTGAAAACGGTGCCGAAGCTTTGGCATACAGGATGGGAAGCGACAACACGACGACACAGTTTACGGTATACGGCATTTCAATAGCGCAAGTCGCGCAATCTGCGCAAGAAGCGGTCAAAACCATTTGGCAGCCCGATCTTACGGCACAGCCTGCGGATGCAATTGTGACGCAGGGTGAAGGCGGAACGGTCACTTTCGATGAAGGCGGCGTGCATTTCAATGCGGTCGGTACCAAAGGTATTTATTTTGACAAACAGTTTGATTTTGCCATGAACGGTATCGTCATTACCGATGTTACGTTTGTGAGCGAAAGCGAAAAGGGTTTTGCGAATCTGATTTTCTTCCAGGCAAGTGCTTCGGCGACCGCGTCGCAGTGCGTAGCGATCGAGAACGGGAACCTGCGTTATCATTCGGGAAGTTGGAAAACATTCCAGTATAACGGGAGCGATGTCAGCGTTGCTGTGGGCAGCGAATACACGTTACGGATCGTAAATGATTTTGTTTCCAGCAAGATTTATTATTTCCTCACAGGCAATGTGAATGGGCAGGAGCTCACGAATGCCTATCTCGGGACATACAATTTCCGTACGGCGGACAATGAAAACGTGGTCTATCTGCGCAGCGGTTCCAATAAAGACGGTACAAAGTATACCATTCGCGATTTGAAAGTTTACAGGACGGAAACGCCCGTTCTCATTATGGACAGCGCGTATAGTCTGATCACGAACGGAACGCTTGAACTGACTACTCTTAACCAAGCAAACAGCTTTGAAGTTATTTGTGCTGAGGGTGAAAGCGGGTGGAATCTGGAAGGAAGCACACTTACTTTTACGCAGGCAGGGACATATACGCTCACGGTTACGGCAACCGGGGCAAGAGGCGAATCGGAGACAGTGACCATAGCGGTCACTGTCGCGGACGCCGCGTAAACGGACAGGGAGGAAGAAAATGCAGTTAAAGAAACATTTTCAGATCACGGCGATCATCGTCGGTATATTGCTGGCTTTGTCGCTTTTGATCGTTGCATGTGCTAAGACGGACGATGGCGGCGATGCGGGCTCCGAAGCGGGTGAATTTCAGCTCATCGATAACAGCCGGGCGGCGCTCATCGTTGTGGAAGGCACGAATGCGCCGGGTGCTACGGACGGGGATTATCCCGGCGTTGTGCGCGCTGCTTACGATTTGCAGGAAGACATTGAAACGGTTACGGATGTCAAGCCTGTTATAGCACAGAGCGTTACCGGCTACACCGATTATGCGATCATCATCGGCACCATCGGCAAGAGCGAGGCGATCGATAAGATGATCGAGAGCGGGAAAATTGACGTTTCACAGGTCGAAGGTAAGTGGGAAACGTATCTTTTGGAAACAGTGGACGATCCGTTCGGCGACGGGAAGGTCGGCACAGCACTCGTCATAGCCGGTTCGGACAAACGCGGCTCTATTTACGGGATCTACAACATCAGCGAACAGCTGGGCGTATCTCCATGGACGTTCTTTGCGGACAGCGTTCCCGCGCACCGCGACAGTTTTACGCTTGCGGCGGATTATCGCTATGTTTCCGAGGAGCCCGACGTACAGTACCGCGGCATCTTCATCAACGATGAGGAAGATTTGGAACTGTGGGGCAGGGTGATGGACGACGGCAAACACATGGGTCCCAAACTCTATGAAGAGATTTTTGAGATGCTTTTGCGCTGCAAAGCGAATTATCTCTGGCCGGCGATGCACGCTTGCTCGGACGCGTTCGTAGACTATGTTGAAAATCCCATTAACGCCGACTATTACGGCATTGTCATCGGGACTTCGCACTGCGACATGCTGCTTCGCAACAACCTCAACGAGTGGGATAATTTTGTCAGCAAATACAAATCCGAACATCCTGAATATGCGAACGTAAATGTTCTGTACGACTATACGGACAAGGCAAGCCAGCCGGTCATCGAAGAGTACTGGCGTGAATCGGTGCGTGCGAATAAAGACTATGAAGTGTCTTGGACGCTTGGCATGCGCGGCGCGCACGACGAAGGGTTCAACACCGCATACATCAATCAGGCGCCTTGGTACGGCGACAAGAACATGCTTCTCGAGCAGATCATCGACTTGCAGCGCACCATTTTGATGGAAGAGCTGGGAGTGGATACACTGGAAGACGTGTTCATGGTATTCCAGCCGTACAAAGAGGTGCAGGAGCTGTACAACAACGGCCTGGAAGTGCCCGAGGACATCACCATTATTTGGGCAGATGACAACCACGGATTTGTTCGCAATGTGCCGAACGCCGAAGAGCGCGAGCGCAGCGGCGGCAACGGCGTGTATTACCATGCTTCTTACTGGGGCCCCGACAACGAAAGTTACATGTGGATCAATTCCATGCCTCAGACGATGGTGTACGAGGAGTTGAGCAAGGCATACAAAAGCGGCATTCAGAAGGCATGGGTACTCAATGCGGGCGACGTGCAGATGAATATGATGGAGATCGGGTTCGTCATGGACCTCGGCTACGACATCGATCAATATAACAATGAAAACGTATTCGAGCAGTATTACGGCAAGGTAGCTGCGCGCGAATATGGCGAGGAATTCGCCGACGAAGTTGTTGCGATCATGAAAGAGTACACGCAGATGACTAATGTGCGCAAGCTCGAGCATATGAGTGTGGATCTCTTCTCGGCGGCGTACGGTGATGAGATGGAGCGCCGTGCATCGCAGTATAAAGATCTGTGGGAACGCGCAGAAGCGCTGTACGAGGCGATCCCCGAGCGTCAGCAGAACGTGTTCTACGAAACAATACTCTTTGAAGTGCGCTGTGCGTACTTCATCAACGCGGAATTCTATTATGCGCACAAGGGCAACGTTGCCTACGAACAGGGCCGCAATGCCACCGCTTGGAATTGTTACAACTATTCCCTCGAATTCAACCGCATGCGAAAGGACGAAATTTCCTATTACAATACTTTGCTCAACGGCGGCAAGTGGGAAAACATGATGGATCCCGAAAACTATGCGCCGCCCGTGATGTCGGGCTTTGCGAACGGCGGTCCGACCTTTGCGCTGGGTGCTACGGAGCCGGGCGTCATCGCGGAAGGGGAGTCGCTGGAACAGCAGAATTCTTCTTTGTCCTTCTACAACTATGCGCAAGGCCGCAAGTACATCGATATCTTTAACAAGGGGTCGGGCAATTTTAATTACACCGTGTCTGCGGATAAAGATTTTGTGAAATTAAGCTCGACGCAGGGCGTCGTTTCGGACGAAGTGCGCGTCTGGGTCGAGATCGATTGGAGCAAGATTTCCAAAAACGAAACGGCGACCGTGACGATCACCTCGGGCAATTACACAAAAACAATTGCGATCAACGTCGTGTTTGGCGACTATGATCTCGGCGAAGGGACGTATGTAGAACAAGAGTGCTACGTTTCCATTGAAGCGGAACATTACACGCGTGAAAAGGAAACGGATGCGGCAAGCTGGGAAGTGATCAAAGATCTCGGACGCGTCTCGGGAGATATGGTCCGCGCAGAGAGCAATACCCTCGCGGGTTACAATCTCGATACGTTTGCGTCTTCCGCACCCTATCTCGAATACGATGTGTATTTCACTTCGACGGGCACGTTTGAAATGGAAGTATATCGCCTGCCCACACTGCATTCGCAGGGGCATGTGCGCCTTGCGGTCGGTGTCGGCAACGCGGCTCCCGTCGTCATCGAAGGCGAACGCGATTACGGCACTAATAATCCCGCTTGGGAAGAGGGTGTATTCACACAGATCATCAAGCATACGGTCAGTATCACGATCGAAAATGCAGGCATCAATACGATCCGCCTGTACATGATCGATCCCTGGATCGTCGTCGACAAACTTGTTATATATACTTCCGAAAAGCAAGATTCCTATTTCGGACCGTTGGAAAGCTACAACACGACGTACAATACCGATCCTGCGGCGAATGCGTATTATGATGCGTTCTACGGTACGAGCGGCGAAACGTACACCTTGCCTGTAGGGTATGACCTTGCCGAAACATACGGTACCGGCTACTTTGTGGAGCAGGGCGGAAAACTCACCATCGAACCCGAACTTGCAGCGGAAGAGAGTGAGTACGCGTATACGGACGGCAGATGGTTCCCGGCGGTCACGGATGCGGGCATTTCCATGCGCACGGCGGACCTGCGCGAAGATTACAACGGCAATACGGGCGCCGCTCCTACGATGAATTTCGAGATCATCATCACGACGCCCGGCACGTATAACTTCTGGGCAAATGTGCAGTCTCCCGCACCTCGTTCCAGCTCGTACGGCTACAGCATCAACAACGGAGTGGTGTATACGCAGGGCGAATACGCGTACGACCGCGAAGAAGTGTTCCATTGGAGAAAGGCGGGCACCGCGCTTTCGTTCAGCACGGCGGGCAAATATACGCTTACGATCTACTGCATCCAGGACGGCGTGTCCATCGAAAAGATCTACATGACGCGCACGGGCGAGACCCCGACCAGCGACAGCGTGACCGCTTCGGCGCGTACGACGATCTGGAACGCCAGTGATCCGGCGGCAACGGCGGCGGATTCGGCACTGCGCAGCGAACTGATGGCGGCGGCGAGTGCGCTCGGCAATTCCTATGCGATTCCCGCAGGAGACCGGCTCGGCGAGTATAAGCAGGCGGATGTGGACGCATTGCGCGAAGCGATCGATGCCGTATATTCGCTGGTCAATAAGACGTCGGCACTCACCGAAGGCGAAACAAATGCTGCAATCGAGGCGTTGAATGCGGCGTATGCGGCAATGAATGCGGGCCGCAACATGAGCGCGGACGGCAAAAATTATCTCGTATACGAGGATTATGAAAAGTCGGTTGCCGGTATGCAGGCGTACGGTGTAGAGATCAATGCATTGAGCCTTACCCCTGACATGATCGTGCGCAGGGCGGCGGACGGCACACAGTATCTGAATGTGCGCGCCTTCCAGGCACAGCGCAATATGCAGAAAGCGTTCCTGCAATACAGCTTTGCGCCGCAGAGCGGGGAACTCACTGTCGAGGCGCGTATGAGCTTCAACGAAGCGGATTGGGGCAACGCGATCTATCTTCTGAATGAAGACGGCGAATATTCGGTCAGCATTGCGTTTGAATATGCGTACGGAAAATACAATCTCGTCGCATATAATGCAGGCGTAAAGACAGTTTTGGCGGAATACACGCGCAATGAAATGGTCGACATAAAAGTGGTGACGGATGTGGAAAGCGGCCGTTTCGATGTGTATGTGAACGGAGAGTTGAAAGCGGACGGATTCCGTTATCGCAACAGTGCTGACACTTTAAATGCGGTGATGTTCGGAAGTTCTGCCAAAAATTCCGATCTGCGCGTGGATTCGATCGCAGTATACACCGCAGAATAAGGAGGAGCCATGAAAAAATTATCGAAAGTTATTTGTATGCTGCTCGTCGGCGTATTCCTGTTTGCATTTTTTGCGGCGTGCAGCAAAACAGCGTCGAATCCTTCTGACGGCGGCGGTGGCGACGGCGGCAACGGCGGCAACGGAGGCGAAGTTACGTCTCTTGCGCTTACCGTTCAAAATAGTGTGGTCGCACAGTTTGAGACCAACGCCGTGACGGTTTCTGCGGAAAATTTCCCCGCAGGACAGGAATTTACCTACCAGATCGCAGGCGAAGACGGAACGTATCGGGACGTAAAGACTACTGCGGATACCGCATATGCATTTTTGTGCAATGAATTGGGTAATTTCAGCGTCCGTGCGGTCACAAAGGTAAACGATACAGCGTACACCAGCAACGTCGGTTCCTTTACTGTCAAAGCGGAGGGCGGTGCGATGTTCGGCACTTCTCCCGAGGGGCACAAGCCGACCATCAATATCGATTTCAGCCATGACGACGGGACTGCGGATGCCTATCTGGAACATAAAGGCGTCGATAATGTTTCCAACGAATATGCCTATGTAAAGGACGTGATGACCGATCAGTTCATGTTTACGACGACCATCGATCTCGTGGGCATCAACGGCGGTGAGCCCTATCCGAAAGCGGGCATCTTTGCCCGCTCGGGCAATACCATCTACTACCTTGCATTTGACATGCACGTCGATTATAGTTTCGGCGACGTCGTGCTGGTGCAGTGTTCCGGTATCGATTGGTACTGGCCGGGGAAAGTCGTCAATTTCAACAATATTTCTTTCCGCAACGGGAGCGAACGCGTGACGCATTCGTTGACCATGGTGCGCGACGGTGAATACTTCTACTGTGCGGTGGACGGCAATTGGTTTGCCTGCTATAAAATCAGCGGATTTTTAGCGGAGACGGCGATCGGCACATTCACGATGGCACAGCACGCGATCTTTACAGACTACGGATACGTTCTCGGCGGAACGGAAGAATACGATTCCGTTTTGGAAGATGCTTCTTCTGCCTTGCAGGGCTAGACGGAGTTTGCCAATAGCTGATTCTTATGTGAGCGAATAATAGCATTGCGGCGGTCAGGCTTATGCCTGACCGCCG
>CABQND010000054.1 GCA_902465495.1 uncultured Eubacteriales bacterium | reverse complement strand
AAAGGGCGGCCGCACTTGTGGTTTTTCTGTTAATTATGCTTTTTTTGGAATCAAAAGTCCGATATCACCGCTTTGACGCAGATACACAACGCGAACATCGCCCGCATCGGCATCCTGAAACACATAAAAACTGTGTCCCAGAAGGTCTAACTGCTCCGCAGCCTCTTCCGTCGTCATAGGAGTGAGCTCAAACGTTTTTGTTTTGACCAGTTTCCCTTCGTCCGCATTCACCTCGTCGCGGAAGAAAAGTTGTTTCTCTAAAAACGCATCCTTTTTAAGCTTATCTTCGATCTTCGTCTTATGCTTATAAATCTGCCTTTCTATTTTAGGAAGCACAGCATCGATATTATCGTAGAAATTATCGCCGCTCACTTCCGCTCGAACCATGTTCCCTTTATAATATATCGTGATTTCCGTTTTCAGGTATTTATTTTCCTGCTTTAAATAGACGGTGCAAACTGCATCATCATCGAAATATTTGTCCAGCCGCGAGACCTTTTTCTCCACCACGCCGACCAACTTTTCGCTTGCCTTACAGTTTTTCTCACTGATTTCAATGCGCATACACTTTTCCTCCTTGTATTTAATTTTCCGCATTCCGCCCAAAAGCGGCATGCGTGCGCTTTCTTTTTAGTTTAGCGAACGGAAAACAAACTTCCCATCCTTTGCATCCACACTTACTTTTTTGCCCGAAGATATGCGATTGGCCAGTATCTCCTCACTCAGCGCATCTTCAATTCGGCGTTGGATCACACGTTTGAGCGGACGCGCTCCATATACCGGATCGTACCCTTCATCCAAAAGCAGTTCTTTCGCCGCAGGCGTGACACTCACTTCGATTTCACGCTTTTTCAGACGATCGGCCAACATGGATATAAACAAATCACAAACCTTCGCGGCGTCTTCGCGGTTTAATTTATGGAAAATAATAATTTCGTCGATACGATTTAAAAATTCCGGCTTAAACTGCGCTTTAAGCTCATCCGAAATCTTCTCTTTCATGCGATCATATTCTTCATCCGCTTCACGAGAAGGCTCTCCGCTGGAAAAACCAAGCCGCCGCATCTCACTTGCCTTACTCGCGCCCACATTCGAAGTCATGATAACGATCGTATTTTTAAAGCTCACTACTCTGCCTTTGCTGTCCGTAAGCCTGCCGTCATCGAGAATTTGCAACATGATGTTAAACACATCCGGATGCGCCTTCTCAATCTCATCAAACAGAACCACCGAATACGGTTTGCGTCGTATTTTTTCGGTCAGCTGTCCGCCCGCATCGTCAAACCCGACGTATCCGGGAGGCGCTCCGATAATTTTACTGACTGCGTGCTTTTCCATGAACTCGCTCATATCCATCCGTACAAGCAAACGTTCATCGCCAAACATCGCCGCCGCCAATGCCTTGCAAAGCTCCGTTTTACCTACCCCCGTAGGTCCGACAAAAATAAATGAACCGATCGGACGATTGGGATCTTTCAGTCCGGCACGCGCACGGCGGATCGCTTTCGCCACCGCTGAAACCGCTTCATCCTGCCCGATCACACGCCTGTGCAGTTCGTCTTCCAGCCGCAGAAGGCGCGTGCTCTCCTCTTCGGTCAATTTAACGACTGGTATACCCGTCCAACTCGCAACGATTTTCGCAACATCCTCCGAACCAATCGAGACATGGCTTTCACCCCGATTCTTTTCCCAATCCGCACGGATCTTTTCGATCTCCGCTTCCGCTTCCTTGATTTGATTGAGAAGTTGCTGCGCCATTTTAAAATCATCTTTGCGCGCAGCCTTATTCTTTTCGGCATTCAGCCGTTCGATCTCTGCTTCCTTTTCTTTTATCCCCGCCGGACCGTTATAGCTGTCCAGCCGCGCACGACTCGCCGCCTCGTCGATCAGATCGATTGCTTTATCTGGCAGAAAACGGTCGGTAATATAACGGTCGGACAAACTCGCCGCCGCAACGATCGCGTCATCGCTGATCGCCACTTTGTGATGCGCCTCATATTTATCGCGCAAACCGCGCAGAATCTCGATCGTCTCTTCTACGCTCGGCTGCTCCACGTTCACGGGCGTAAAACGACGTTCCAGCGCCGAATCTTTTTCAATATATTTGCGATATTCATCGATGGTCGTTGCACCGATCGTCTGCAATTCGCCGCGTGCAAGCATAGGCTTTAAAATGTTTGCGGCATCCATGCTGTTATCCGAACTTGAACCAGCCCCGACAATATTATGAATTTCATCAATAAACAGGATCACGTTGCCGTTCTTCTGCACCGCTTCAATCGTTTCTTTCAGCCGCTCTTCAAAATCGCCGCGGTATTTCGCCCCTGCCAGCATCCCGGGAAGATCAAGCGAAAACACCGTCTTGCCAAGAAGCAGATCGGGGACTTCCCCCTTGACGATCGCCTGCGCCAGCCCTTCGACCACTGCGCTCTTGCCAACACCCGGCTCACCGATCAGTACGGGATTGTTCTTGGTGCGGCGTGAAAGAACCTGTATGATCTTGTCGATCTCTTTTTTTCTGCCGATGACCGGATCGATCTTCCCCTCGCGCGCTTTTTGCGTGAGATCTGCACCATATAAAAGATTCAGCCCGCCGCTCGGCTTCGACTGCACTCCCGCTGTCTCAAACTGCTGCTTCTGGTGCTGCTGACGGAACAAAAAATTTTCATACATGCTGTCATATTCCGGATCAGGTTCGGGATCCCCCATCTCACTGTCCAAAGTATTCAAAAGAGCGCGCACATCCGCACCCAGCATTTTTAGAAGACGTACCGCCACCGATTCTTCGTCCACAAGAATCGCCAAAAGCATATACTCCGAACTCACGCTCGCGCCCGTCCCGTCATGGTTGATCGCAAATTCACATGCCTTGTCAAACATGTTCTTGGTACGCGGCGTAAACCCGCCAATCTTGACACGCTTATCCAACGTACGCACAAAGACAGATCGGTACTCCGCCTCTTTTACCCCCGCCTCACGCAAAATTTTGCATGCACGGCACTCGGGTACATTCAAAATCCCGAATAAAATGTGCTCGCTTCCGATATAGGCACTCCCGTAATACTTCGCCGCGTCAATAGACAATTTAATTGCTTTTTGAAGGTTGATGGAAAATTTGTTAAAGTCGTACATTGTAAGTCTCCGTAATTTTTTGCTTTCAGCAATCTGTACGCCGTACATAAGACAGCGCTTTGCGGCATTCGCGAGCACGATGCTCATCGCGCTCTCCCGCTGTAAGAGGTTTGTCAATAAAAAGGTTGATATTTGCCGGCCGCATCGCCGCAATCAGATCATCTAACAAACTGAACTTTTCCGATTGTAAAAATCCGAGCGCAATCCCCAGCTTTACATCCGAAACCAGCTGCAAAAATTCCGCATATGAAATCGTTTCGCACTGCGTGAGTATTCCCAACGCGCGGCAACATCCGTCTTTTGTTCCGACATAATCCGCCGCAAGCAATGCCTTGCGAGCCTGCGCCTCAAAATTCACTATTTCCAGCACGGCGCGTTGTACTTCCGCTAAAATATATTCTTCGCTCACGCCCAGCGTAACTTCGTTGCTGATCTGGTACATATACCCGTCCGCAGCACTTCCTTCTCCATAAACGCCCCGAACAGTGTGCCCAAGTCTGGAAATTTCACGGATCAGCCGATTCATTTTATTGATGCGCGTCAGACCCGGCAAGAATAACATCACCGATGCCCGAAGCCCCGTGCCCAGATTGGTCGGACACGCCGTCAGATACCCCAATTGCGCATCAAATGCAAACCGAAGCGTTTTAGACAGCTCATCATCGATTCCTGAAATTTTATGATACGCCAACGGCAGATTCAGACCGCGCATGATATACTGCTCGCGCAAATGATCTTCCTCATTGATCATAACTGAAAATTTACCGCGCGGTCCGTCTGTTTCCTCTTCTTCGTCAATCAGCGCCGCTCCGCATTGACGGTTTGCAATCAAGTCGGCACTGATCAGATGATCGTCGCAAAGCGATTGCGCTACGCTCTCGCTGATCTCGTTCATGTCGTACAGACGAAACCCGCGCAGACGGCTCGCCGCCGCAAACACCGAACGAATGATCTCGCGCGCCTGCTTTTTTTTCAACTTTGCAGGAAAAGGATACTCGGCAAGATTGCGAGCCAGGCGCACCCGCGTGGATATGACTGTGCTCTCAATATTATTCACTGTCTTCTCCTCCGCTCTTCCCGCCATAGATCATCCGGCTGATATCGCGAATATCTCGGTTGATACGCTCTGCATCCTTCATTCTCTTTTCTCGAAGAGCGCATTCCAGTTCGCCACGTAAACGCTTCTGTACATCCAAAAGCTCAAAAAGTTTTCCGTCGCCCAACGGATGTTTACCTTCATGCTCTGTCTTTCCGTGAATCCTCCGAATCGCCGGCATCATATCTTCACGAAATGTCTCATAACATGCCGCACAACCCAACAGCCCCGTGCGCGAATAATCCGCAAGCGTCGTGCCGCAAACCTCACATTTGCGCGCATCCCCTTCTTCTGCCTGCAATAGCGAAACAAAAAAACCGGGCTCCTCCCCCAGATACGCCGCCGCACCGCCAAGCCTCTCATAACATCCGTCACACAGGCAAAGTTCTGTCCCGTCCGCACGCTGTATTGTATGCACTCCTTCTCTCTTTTTACAATTGGTACAAAGCATGTTATCCTCGCCTTTCGGAATGCGCAGATCGCCTCGCCTGCGTTTTTCATTTTTATTATACCACGACTTACGCATGTTGTAAACCGATATTTAAAATTTCGCCGTGGAAAGCACGGCGAAATGTCTTAAATCTTTTTATGAGTAATCGCTTTTATCCATATGCGCACGCACCTTTTCAATCGCCCTCTTCTCTATACGAGATATGTACGATCGAGAGATCCGCAAAAACACCGCGACTTCACGCTGTGGCATCGGCGCTCCGCCCTTTAACCCGTACCGAAGGCATAAAACCGTGTATTCCCGTTCGTTCAGACATTCTTTTAACAGGCGCATAAACTTTTCTTTGACCAACTTGGATTCCACTGTCTTAAAGACACCTTCTTCTTTTTCAAACAAAAGATCCATCAGCGTCAGCTCGTTTCCCTCTTTATCTACGCCGACCGGATCGGAAAGATATACCGTGTTTTTATGCTTTTTATTGCTCCGTAATAACATGAGTATTTCATTCTCAATACAACGCGCCGTGTATGTAGCAAGCTGGGTCCCTCGCCCTTCCTGGTATGTATTGATCGCCTTGATCAATCCGATACTCCCTACTGAAATCAGATCGTCCGTTTCCGCCGCCCCGTTGTATTTTTTTACAATGTGCGCCACAAGACGCATATTGTGGCGTACAAGCATATCCTTCGCCGATTGATCACCTTCCCGCGCAAGTTTTAAATACCGCGCTTCTTCCTCCGGCGGCAACGGTTTCGGAAACGATCCCTTTCCCCCGACCGCAGACGTGAAAAACAATAATTTCCCAAGTATCGCGTACAAAAATTCAAAAAACATACCTCACACCCCGCTTTTTTTGAGATATCAATAATGTATGTTTTTTTCGGCTTGTACCATGCAATATTAAAGAAATTGTATAACGGAAAAAGCATCTTACACAAATTCATCTGTAAGGTCTGAACCTTTGACAAAAACAAGAAAATGGAGTAAAATATTGATGTATTTTAAATAAAAAAGTGTATTATCGCATCACGAAGGAGAGCTATGCTGGGCAGACAACTTATTTTTACGATCATCGGGACCGGCGCCACCTGTCTTGCGACCGTTTTGGGCGCAGCAACAGTATTTTTTTTCAAAAAAGACCTTCCCCATAAAGTACAACAGATCATTTTCGGATTCGCCGCCGGAATAATGACGGCCGCAGCCGTATTCTCACTTATTCTGCCCGCCATCGAGCAACTGGAATCCGAAGGAAAGAATATCCTTTTACCAATCGGCGGCGGATTCGTACTCGGTTGCCTGTTTTTATTTCTGTTTGACCGACTGCTTCCTCATCTGCATACACCTAGCGCCGAACCCGAAGGACATCCCGTGCATTGGAAAAAATCGACAATGCTCGTTTTTGCCGTTACCCTGCACAATATTCCCGAAGGCATGACCGTCGGGCTTGCTTTCGCCGCAGCCGCGCTCGGCAACGGAACAGGCGCTCTGCTCAGCGCCATTGCCCTTGCCGTAGGCATGGGACTGCAAAACTTTCCCGAAGGAGCTGCGGTTTCCCTGCCCCTTCGCTCAGCCGGTGTAAGCAAAGGCAAAGCTTTTGCCTGCGGCGCCCTTTCCGGAATCGTCGAGCCGATTTTTGGAATCATCGCCGTTCTTCTTGCCAGTATCATTACCGGCATTATGCCTTGGGCGCTTTCTTTTGCCGCCGGTGCAATGCTTTATGTGGTTTTGGATGAACTTGTCCCCGAAGCTTACGGTGGCGAACATTCCCATCTCGGCACCGCAAGCATCCTGCTTGGCTTTTTTATAATGATGATTTTAGACGTCACCATCGGGTAAAATATGAACGCTTTTGAAAACTTTCCTTTTTTCAAGGATCTAACCGAAAAAGAACGAGAAATGTACAAAACTTCCGTACATGAACGTAACTTTTCGCGCGGTCAAATGATCCACCGCGGCGATTGCGCGGGACTCATATTTGTTTTACACGGAAGATTGCGCGTTTATACCGTATCCGAAGAAGGAAAAGAAATCACCTTGTATCGTCTTACAGAAAATGAAACCTGCTTGCTGAGCGCCTCCTGTATGCTTTCAAACATCTCTTTTGAGGTGTTCGTGACTGCCGAAACCGATTGTTCCATCCTCTTAATGCCCGCAAAAGCCTTTAAAGACCTTTCCGAATCTTCCCTTGCGGTCGCGAAATTTACAAACGCTCTGATGGCTCAGCGTTTCTCAAACGCCATGTGGGTTTTGGATGAAGTGCTTAATAAAAAATTTGACGTTAGACTGGCTGCCTTACTATTGCAGGAAAGAGATTACTGCGGGTCCGATGAACTTAAAATCACTCACGAACAGCTCGCCTCCCATCTTGGCACTGTACGCGAAGCGGTTTCTCGCATGCTGAAATATTTTGAAGAAGACGGACTGGTCTCTCTTTTCCGCGGCGGAATTCGTATCCTCGACAAACAAGGATTGCGCGCGCTGACGGAAAAATAAAGAAATACATCCAATTTTCAAAAAAACAAACTTCCATTGAAAACGGCTTCCTGCCGTTTTTATTTTTTAATTTTTTTCTTTTATGTAACATTGTTACGGTATTTCCACCAAAAATGCGCTATACTAAGAGCACAAAATAACGGAGGTATCATAAAATGGTTAAAACGATCACGAAAAATAATTTTGAAGAAGAAGTACTCAAACAAAACGGAACTGTCCTTTTGGATTTTTGGGCAGGATGGTGCGGACCCTGCCGCGCTATGTCGCCTGTCGTTGAAAAACTTGCCGAAGAACACCCGGAAATCCGCTTTGGAAAAGTGAATGTAGATGAAGAAAGCGAACTTGCTGAAAAATTCGGAATTTTTTCCATTCCGACCTTCATTGTCCTTGAAAACGGCAAAGTAAAAGCACAGACAGCAGGCGCTCGGCCCAAAGAAGCATTGGAGGCGTTACTGTGAGCATCTTCTCTCTCTTTCAAAAACCGACTTTGGACGAAAGTGTGAGCGAAGCAAAAAAATGCGGCGGTATCCTTTTGGATGTCAGAACGCATGAAGAATTTTTACAAGGCCATATCCCGGGCGCGATCAACATCCCTCTCGACACTCTCGCAAAAGCTTCGATTCCCTCGGGAAAACTTTTCGTTTACTGCCGAAGCGGTGCACGAAGTGCTCAAGCTGTCCGTTTCTTAAAAACGCAAGGAAAAGATGCCGTCAATATCGGCGGAATTCTCCATTACCACGGTGCCATTGAGCGGACTCACTAATCCGACAGCAAGAACACCGCATCCAGCACAGCGTCCAAAAAACGCAATATGAGGTTATCATTATGAAAGTTGTTATTATCGGCGGCGTCGCAGGAGGCGCTACGGCGGCAGCAAGACTGCGCCGCCTGGACGAAAACGCGGAAATTATAGTCTTCGAGCGTGGAGGATTTGTTTCCTATGCAAACTGCGGATTGCCCTATTACGTTGGCGGCGTCATTACCGAACGGAAAAAGCTGACATTGCAAACTCCTGCCAGTTTCAAAAAACGCTTCAACGTCGACGTGCGCGTGCATAGCGAGGTAACCAAAATTTTGCCGCAAGAGCACCGCGTATATGTCCGCGAACTCACTTCGGGTAAGGAGTATACTGAAAGCTATGATAAGCTCATTTATTCTCCGGGGGCAAAAGCGATCTTCCCGCCCTTTGCTACGAAAAACGACCGAACTTTTACCATGCGCACCGTGGAAGATACTTTCCGAATCGACGATTTTCTGAAAGCAAACCCCGTTCAAAGCGCAATCGTTATCGGCGGCGGTTTCATCGGTTTAGAAACAGCGGAAAACCTGACCCACCGCGGCATTCGCGTTACGCTTTTGCAGTTGGAAGATCAGATCATGACCCCCTTCGATTATGATATGGCTTGCATTCTGCACTCCCACTTGCGCGAAAAAGGAATTGACCTGCGTCTTTTCCATAAAGTCACCTCCCTATACAAATCAGGAAATCAAGTCATTGCCGAAATCGAAGGCAAAGAAAATATTTCTGCGGACATTGCACTCGTTGCAATCGGCGTTCTACCGGAAACCGAACTTGCCGCAGACGCAAATCTGGCATTGGGGACAAAAGGCGCTGTGCTTGTCGACGAACATATGCGCACTTCTGATCCCGACATCTTTGCCGTAGGCGATGCCGTTCTCATTAAAAATAACTTAACCGGACAGGATACTCTTATACCTCTTGCCGGCCCAGCCAACAAACAAGGCAGAATTGCCGCAGACAATGTCGCCAATATAGCAAGTTCTTATAAAGGCGCGCAAGGATCTTCCGTTTTAAAGTTATTTGATATGACAGCCGCTGCAACGGGACTGAACGAACGGGCTGCCCTTTCGGCAGGCTTTGACACTGACAACGTTCTCCTCTTTTTGCCTGATCACGCGACTTACTATCCCGGCGCTCGCAATATGACGCTGAAAGTCCTTTTTGAAAAAAAGACAGGGCGCATTCTCGGAGCGCAAGCAATCGGATTCGGCGGTGTGGAAAAGCGAATCGATGTACTTGCAACCGCGATTCGCGCAAAAATGACAGCACTGGATCTTACCGAACTCGATCTTTGTTATGCTCCTCCCTATTCTTCCGCAAAAGACCCGGTCAATATGGCTGGATTTGTCATCGAAAACGTGCGAAGCGGCATCGTAAAACAACATACCTGGAAAGATATGGATGTTATCCGCGCAGACAAAAATGCTCTTTTGCTCGATACGCAAACCAAAGAGGAATTTAACGAAGCGCACTTTGACGGCGCCATAAATATCCCGGTCGACGAACTCCGTAATCGCCTTTCCGAGCTTGATAAGAACAAAAAAATTTATGTCAACTGCTACAGCGGTCTGCGCAGTTACATTGCCTGCCGCATCCTCGCCTCGCACGGATTCGATTGCTCAAATCTGGCAGGAGGTATGCGCTTTTATAAAGTTGTTGCCGAAGGAAGTGTATACGACAGCATTTCCAGACACCTTTGCGGCATGAAAAACAAATGATATTCATATACGAAAGCGCGCAGCCGAACATTTTTTCGGCTGCGCGCTTTCGTATAGAAATTCTAACTACACTAGCTACGGTTCCATCAAAACTTCATCTACATACGCATAATATTTTGACGGAACAATTCCAAGCCGCTCTTTATACATTTTAATAAGCGGTTGTGTCGAATGAAATCCCGCCTCTTCCGCCGCAAACGAAACCGTACATGACTTGTTTGCCAACAGCGTTTTGCTGTACGCAAAACGTAAATCAGCGATCGTTTCGGCAATAGATGCTCCTGTATGCTTACGAAATTCTCTTTCTAAATGGTATTTGGACAGGTTAACCGCTCTGGCAACCTCTGCTACCCCGATATCCTTCCTATAATTTTCCCGAATAAAAATTTGTGCCGCATAAACCGATTTTGAAACAAGCGGTGCCTTTTTCTCGCGGCAATGCGCAAGAATTCGCATCAGCAAATTGTAAATGCATGCCGAAATTTCACACAATCGGTTCCCGCTTGCTTTCTGCAATGTAAAAATTTTTTTTATTTCCCCCGCATAAAGATCTATGCTAAAATCGTAACAAACAGGCCCAAATACATCATAAAATTCGCGCCGAATAGCAAAAGAATCCCCTCCCGAAACATGAAGATATAAAATACTCCAATCTTCACTTGTCGGATAAAATATATGTGGTTCCCTGCAATCAATAAATACAAGCGCACCCTTCTTTAACGCATGCATTTCGCCACCGTAATGCATCACCGCTTCCCCTCGCATCGTCATCGTTAGAAGCACATTCGGCACATCTTTCCGTTCTAAATAATAATTGCTTCCGATCTCTTCATATCCGTTCAGCGTGGAATAATACAGCGAAGCCACTTCATCCGCAACGCGCGGGAATGAATACTTATAACTCCCTTCTCTGAAATCCAATCTTGTTTTCATGCCAGAATTATATCATATGTGCTCTTCAAGGTCAAGTTTTATTCAAAAACAGCACAAAAATATAAATTATTAGCAAAAATAACTCTTGCACACAGCATGCCATGCGCGTATAATTAAATCAGCAATCAAAAAGGAGAAAAATGATGAAAAAAAGTTTAAGAAGCATCGTTCTGCTGCTGGCATTGCTTTTTATTTTTGCTTTGCTTGCCGGATGCACCAACTCGACCGATCAGGACAAAAACAGCAATACCAACACCGAAGACAATCAAGAAGAAACTGAAGATGAACAAGAAACAACAGATCAAAATACAGAAAATACCGCACCCGAAATCATTTATGATCTCGCAGGCACTACTCTTAATGTCTATCCTCCAAAAGGCGCTGAATATCGTTTGGACGACGGAAGTTGGCAAAAAAGCGGTAATTATACGGTAAACCGCGGTCAAACCTATTCCCTTTCCATGCGCTGGGAAGGTGAGGAAAAAATAGCTACCGAAGAGATTTCCGTTTCCGAAAAAAAAGTAATGGATGTATACCTCATCGGCGGACAAAGCAATGCCCTTGGTATTTCCCAAATCCCGCAATTGCTCAATGCAGAAGATAAGGCGCTTATGGAGCCGAATGAAAACGTGCGTATTTATTCGGCAGGTGAAACAGCTACAAATTTTTCAGGAAACGTCAATACTTGGACGACTGTACGCGGAGGACTCGGCCTGACAGCCGACCATTTCGGACCGGAGATCGGAATGGCAGACACTTTTGACGATTACTATCCCCTCGACAACGACGGTGACGCAAGCGTTGCTATAATAAAATATACTTGGGGCGGAACAAACCTCTTCTATCGCTGGCTGCCCCCGACTTCATATCGTGAAAATATCGGCTGGATCAATGAACTCGCGTATTATCCGCAATTGGACGGTGAATATGTAGGAGACCTGTACGCAAATTTTGTAAACACTGTCCGTGCTCAGATTTTTGCCCTACAAGAAGAAGGTTACGAAACTCGTATTCGCGGAATGATGTGGATGCAAGGCGAAGCGGACGCGGGCGTCTGGAATGAAATGACCTGTTATGAACGTAATCTCGAAAACTTGATAAACGATTTGCGTGATGCACTGGAAACTCCCAATATGCCTTTTATCATCGGCGAAATCAATACCAGAGTAGATTGCTTTGCAAACGAAATCCGTTCCATTCAAAAACGTGTTGCGGATAAAGTAGAAAATGCATTCTTTATTTCCACCTCAGATCTTGAAATGGGGCTTTGGGATTGGTATCACTTCTACGCCCCGGACATGATCACGCTCGGCAGAAGATTTGGAGCAGCCCTCCTCTCCGCGGCAAGGAATATCCCTGTTTCCGAAGGGCAATCACTATCCTACACCGTTAACGAGGGCAGCGAGTTCGCGCTGCCGCAAATGGATAAATTGAATACGGCGGACGGAAACGCACGACTGACCTACATCGAGTGGGATACCCCGGCTGCTTCCGACCTCGTCGCTGGTAAAAATTTCTCCTTAAACGGAAAAGCAATTTGGAACGATCATTTTACCCCTGTTACCGCAAATATTACCGTCGAAAAAGGAGTTACTCTGGACGGTGTAATGAATGAAGCGATCTGGCAAGATTATAAGCTGTTTGACCTAGGCGATAACAAAACTTCCTTCCGCACTTTCTATACCGATGATGGAATTTATGTGGGAGCATACATAAAAGACACAGAAATTGTCAGTAAAATAGCTACTTCCAACTTTGACGGCGATATCCGCACTCTTGCCGACAACCTGGGGTTGTTCTTTGAAACTACGGGCCTTGAATCGAATGCCCGCACTACAGGACAAACTCTTGTCTGGCTGGGCGCCAACGATATTCTGCGCGTTTACCAAACTGACGCAAATGCCGCTTGGGCTGTAATTAACGGAAATGTCAACCTTTATCTCTCTCAGGCACAAATGAATGTCTTCCGCGGCATACAGGTGTACGGCACACCCGATCTTTTACTCCCCGCCGACGAAGGATATGCAATGGAAATCTTTATTCCGTTTTCTACACTCGGCATCTCTGCCGACGAAATCGAAACTCTTCGTTGGAACCTTGAAGT
>CABQND010000053.1 GCA_902465495.1 uncultured Eubacteriales bacterium | reverse complement strand
CTGGTAGTATAGGGCTAACAGCCCGAAAATGAAAAACCACCGGCTCAGCCGGTGGTACTTGACTTAAAAAATATATTTGATATGTTTTATTGTCTTGACAGTTGTCAATTTTTAGTGTATAGTATAACAAACTTGAAAGCCTCGCAGAGGGTAAAGGACGGATATGGATACGCAGGAAATCGAGCGGTTGAAAAAAGAGAGAAACGCTGTCATACTCGCACATTATTACACGGACGCGGCAGTTCAGGCAATGGCGGATTATGTGGGGGATTCCTTTTATCTTGCCAAAATCGCTTCCAAGACGGATAAAGATACGATCGTGTTTTGCGGTGTGCGGTTCATGGGTGAGAGCGCGAAGATCCTCAATCCGGGGCGCCTCGTACTGCTTCCCGACGAAACGGCGGATTGCCCGATGGCACACATGGCGACGGCGGAGCAAATATCCCGCTTGCGCGCGGAGATACCTGACCTTGCGGTCGTTTGTTACATCAATTCTTCCGCATATCTGAAAAGCATGGTGGATGTGTGCGTCACTTCATCCAATGCGGTAAAGATCGTACGCGCTCTTCCGCAGCGCAACATTTTGTTTATTCCCGACGAGAATTTGGGGCATTTCGTTGCGGCGCAGGTGCCCGAAAAGACATTTTATTATTCGGGCGGGTATTGTCCCGTGCACGCGGTGCTCGTTCCTTCGGACGTTTTGAGCGAAAAGCGGGCGCATCCAGCGGCAAAAGTGCTTGCGCATCCCGAATGCCGTGCAGAAGTGCTGGCGCTGTCCGATTTTGCAGGCAGTACCGCGGAGATCATTGCATATGCAGAAAAGAGTTCGGATACAGAATTTATTCTCGCGACCGAGCCGGGCGTTTTGTATGAACTTTCCCGTCGTTGCGGAGAAAAGCGCTTTTATCCGGTGACGCCCGTATGTCTGGACATGAAAAAGATCACACCGGAAAAAGTCATGAATTGCCTGCGCGGGGGCGGTTTTGAAGTAAAGGAAGAAAGTACGTTTGCAGCGGCAAAAAAGCCGCTTGAACGCATGCTTGAACTGGGTTAAAGGACTCAATTGCGATTCGGGGCAAAACATATATGGATAAAAATTATTACGATGTACTCATCGTCGGATGCGGGGTGGCAGGATTGTGCTGTGCGCTCAATCTTTCCGAAAACATGCGCGTGCTTGTTCTCACGAAGTCGGCGGCGTTTGACGAGAGCGATTCCTTTCTTGCACAGGGCGGCATTTGTATGCTGCGGGGCGAAGAGGACTTTAACGCATATTTTGAAGACACTTTGCGTGCGGGCCATTACGAAAATGACGAGACGGCTGTACGGCTGATGATTGAAAGTTCGCCTGCAATGATTGAGGAGCTCGTGCAAGACGGGGTAGAGTTTGCCCGCGACGAAAAGGGGAATTTCCGATTTACGCGGGAGGGCGGGCATTCGAAGCCGCGCATTCTCTTTCACGACGACGTGACGGGCAAGGAGATCACGAGCAAATTGCTCGCGCTCGCCCTCACAAAAGGAAATATCAAATTCCGCGAAAATGCGGAGCTCGTCGATCTGATCTGCCGCAAAGGCAGGGCGGGCGAGTGTTTTGGCGGCATTGTGCGGGACACCGTAAGCGGAGAACTTGAAGATATTTACGCCGATTTTACCCTTCTTGCAACGGGCGGCGTGGGCGGACTGTATGAGCACTCGACCAATTTCCGGCATCTTACCGGCGATGCCCTCGCGATCGCACTGGAAAACGGCGTAGAAGTGGAACATCTCAATTATGTTCAGATTCATCCGACGACTTTTTATTCAAAAAAAGAGGGGCGGCGGTTTCTGATTTCGGAATCGGTGCGCGGCGAAGGCGCGGTACTTCTCGGTAAAGACGGCAAGCGTTTTTGCAATGAGCTTCTTCCGCGCGATATTGTAACGGGCGAGATCCGTGCGCAGATGAAGAGGGACGGCACCGATCACGTCA
Organism: uncultured Eubacteriales bacterium; assembly: GCA_902465495.1. GTDB lineage: Bacteria > Bacillota > Clostridia > Christensenellales > Borkfalkiaceae > Borkfalkia. The sequence goes on along the minus strand of CABQND010000053.1, from coordinate 10,801 downwards.
TGCTGGATATGCGGCCTGTCGGGGAAAAAACGCTCAAAGAGCATTTTCCGACAATTTATGCGCACTGTCTTGAAGAAGGATACGACGCCTTGAAAGAGCCGATTCCCGTTGTACCTGCGCAGCATTATTTTATGGGCGGGATCAAAGTGGATACGGAAGGTCGGACTTCGATGCGGAGGCTGTTTGCGGCCGGGGAAACGGCATGCAACGGCGTGCACGGCAAGAACCGATTAGCGAGTAATTCCCTTTTGGAGAGCCTGATATGGGCGAAACGCGCGGCGGCGGAAATGAAGCGTCGGCAAGGGGAACATATCGCGCAAAAGCCTGTGCCCGATCATACAAAATACCGTGACTATCGCGCGCTGAAAGAGCAGTACGCGCGCATTATCCGTGAAGAGACGGAAAGGGAGGAATACTGTGATTGACGAATTGACGATGAAGATCCGCGCGGACGAACTGATCCGCATGGCGCTGGCGGAGGATGTGACCAATGAGGACGTATCGACGTCGAGTATTTTGCGCGGCAGACAATTGGGAGAAGCGGAGCTTCTTTGCAAGCAGGACGGCGTGATCGCGGGACTGGGAGTATTCGCAAGGGTATTTGAACTTCTGGACAGCACAACGCAGATCAATTTTTTTGCAAAGGATGGCGATCGCGTTTTGCGCGGGCAAAAACTGGCGACGGTGCGTGGGGATATGCGTGTCATTCTGACGGGCGAGCGCACGGCACTCAATTTTTTGCAGCGCATGAGCGGCATTGCCACATATACGGCTTCTCTTGCGGCGCTTCTCGAAGAAAGCAAGCTGAAATTGGTGGATACGCGTAAGACGACTCCGAATATGCGCATCTTTGAAAAGTATGCCGTTCGCATGGGCGGCGGCGGGAACCACCGTTACAATCTTTCGGACGCGGTGCTTCTCAAAGACAACCATATCGGCGCGGCCGGCGGCGTGAAAAAAGCGATCGCGCGCGCGAAAGCGTATGCTCCCTTTACGGCGAAAATCGAAGTGGAAACGGAAACCCTGGATATGGTGCGCGACGCTGTGGAAGCGGGGGCAGACATCATCATGCTGGACAACATGAGCGACGAGCAGATGAAAGAGGCGGTGCGCCTGATCGGCGGCAGGGCGGTCGTGGAAATTTCGGGCAACGTGACCAAAGAGAATGTCGCGCGTCTCAAAGATATCGGCGCGGACGTTGTATCCTGCGGGGCGCTTACCCATTCCGCGCCCATTTTGGACGTCTCGCTGAAAAACCTGCATCCCGTTGCGAATGCATGAGTACGCGATTTGCGGTTTACGTACGCAGTAAAACATTCCCGAGATGGGGAAAAGTGTATAATTTTTAGAAACCGAGGTAATCTATGACAGGGGAGGAACGGCGCAAAAAAATAGCGGAATGCATCGGCGGCGAACCGCTGTCTGCCACAGCTCTTGCAGAAAGGTTTGGGGTATCGCGGCAGGTCATCGTGCAGGACGTCGCGCTTTTGCGCGCGGAAGGCGTCAAGATCATATCCACCAACCGCGGGTATATAGCCGAGCGCGGACAGAGGGCGGTGCGCGTGTTCAAGGTGCGCCATACCGACGCTGAGGTGCGCGAAGAGCTGTTTTTGATCGTCGATGCGGGCGGATGCGTCGAGGATGTATACGTCTGGCATAAGGTATACGGCAAGATCAGTGCGCGAATGGGTATCCGCTCGCGCATGGAAGCGGACGCGTTCGTAAAAAAGATCGAGAGCGGAGTATCCACGCCGCTGAAAAATATTACGGGCAATTATCACTATCACACTGTTTCCGCAGAGAGCGAGGCTGTGCTCGACGAGGTAAAAAAGCAATTGCTTGCCCGCGGATTTTTTGTGTCCGAAGAGAGCTGAAAATGTTTTGCGGGAGATTTGCGGCGGCGGCAGGAAAATTTTGGTCTTTTGCCGTAAAACGTTTGACAAATGTTTCTCGCAAGCGTATAATCGGAACATAAAACGAATAACCCCGTGGGGGAGTAGCGGGCGCGCGAAAGCGCGCGGCAAGTCTTCATCCCGTGCCGAGCACAGGCTTTGCCTTAAATCGCGAGACCCATATAAACGCACTGCGTTTTATGGCTCCACCCCCCGTATTCTATGCCGTATGCGCGTTGTGCGTATGCGGTTTTTGTTTTTTCATTTTTACGGCAGGAGGTGCATCCGATGGGGTATTACAACAAAACGGCGAACGAAACGCTTGCGCAGCTCGGTTCCGACGCGCACGCGGGGCTGACAAAGAGCCAGGTCGCCGAAAATGCCGCAAAGTACGGCAAAAATGAATTTACGCGCACGAAACCGAAGTCGCTTTTACGGCGCATTTGGGAAGCGTCGACGGAACCGATGCTCATTCTTTTGTTTTTTGCGTGGCTGATCACCATTGCGGTAAATATCGTCAATGTGACGCAGGGCGAGCATTTTGACATTTATGAATGTGCGGGCATTTTCGTGGCGATCCTCATTTCGGTTGCGCTTACCGTCGGGATGGAGGGCAGGAGCGCAAAGGCGTTTGAGGAACTGAACAAGATCAAAGAGGGGGTAGAGATCAAAGTCGTGCGCGACGGGATCGTGCAGTACGTTCCGCAGAACGAGCTGGTCGTGGGCGACATTGTGTATCTGGAAACGGGAAACAAAGTCGCGGCGGACGGCAGACTGCTTGAAAGTATGTCACTGCATTGCGACGAGTCCTCGCTGACGGGGGAATCCATGCCCGTAGAAAAGGATGCAGGAGCCGTTTGTGAGCGGGAGGATACCCCTGTCGCCGAACGCCTGAATATGGTGTATTCGGGCACGTTTGTCACGGGCGGTACCGGAAAAATGGTCGTCACCGACGTCGGAGATTCGACGCAATTCGGATTGATCGCGCGCGAAATACAGAGCGGTTCGGAAGGTCCTACTCCCTTGCAGGAAAAAATGGGGCGGCTTGGAAAGATGATCACGATCCTCGGCGCTGTCTGTGCGGCGATCATCTTTATCGTGCAGCTCGTCGTGATCATTGCGCGCGGCACGGCTTCTTTTGAAAGTATTTCGGGTGTTTTCATTACGAGCATCGTGCTCATGGTTGCAGCCGTTCCCGAAGGATTGCCCACCATTGTGGCGATATCGCTTTCCATCAACATTGCGCGCATGGCAAAGCAAAACGCTCTTGTAAAAAAGATGATCGCGTGCGAAACGGTCGGTTGCATCAATGTGATTTGTTCGGACAAAACGGGCACATTGACCGAAAATCGCATGACCGTTGTCGATGTTTGGGCACACGGCGCGTTTACGGACGTCTCTGCGTTGTGCGATATCCCCATGCTCAACAATTTTTGCCTGAACAGTACAGCCGACCTGTACGAGAATGGCGGCGCGGTTCGGTTTGTGGGTAATCCGACCGAAGGGGCGCTTCTTGTTGCGGCACGCGGATGCGGTGCGGATTATAAGAAAATGCGCGAAGAGGCGCATATCGCCGATCTGTATCCGTTTTCATCGGAAACCAAAAATATGACGGTATGCGTGCAGGGCGATGGCGGATTTACCGTGTACACGAAGGGCAGTCCCGAAAAGATCCTCGCGCTATGCAATATCGGGGAGCAGGAACGCCGTGCGGCGGAAGAAGCGATCATGGGATTGCAGCAGCGCGCGCGCCGCGTGCTTGCGTTTGCGCATAAGGAAGTGCGCGAGCGTCCGCTGGGGCGCGAACAAGCGGAGCAGGGCATGATTTTCGACGGATTTGTCGGGATCGCCGATCCACTGCGAGCGGAAGTGTATGACGCGGTACGCGCCTGTAAGACAGCGGGAATACAGATCAAAATGCTCACGGGCGACAATATCGTCACGGCAAAAGCGATCGCTGACGAATTGGGCCTTTTGGATGACGGAGGGATCGCCGTGGAGGCATCCTATCTGGAAGGTTTGTCCGACGAAGAATTTGCCGAAATTTTACCGACCGTGCGCGTGATCGCGCGCAGTACGCCGCTTTTGAAAATGCGAGTCGTGAAAGAGCTGAAATCCAAGGGCAACGTGGTCGCTGTCACGGGTGACGGAATCAACGATGCGCCCGCGCTCAAAAATGCGGACGTCGGGATCGCCATGGGTATTTCGGGAACCGAAGTATCCAAAGAAGCGGCAGAGATCGTGCTTTTGAACGATTCCTTCTCGACCATCGTCACTTCGGTGAAGTGGGGCAGGGGTATATACGAAAATTTTAAACGTTTCATTCAGTTTCAGCTCACTGTCAATGTAGCATCGGTGCTCACCGTATTCCTCTGTGTTTTGATCGGGCTGTTTGTGGACGGATTTACTTCGCCTTTTTCGGCTTTGGATCTTTTGTGGATCAATATCATTATGGACGGACCGCCCGCGCTTACATTGGGGTTGGAACCTATTCGCGATGATCTCATGAAGAACAAACCCACGGCGCGCAGCGAGAGCATCGTTTCGGGCGGAATGCTCCGCCGTATCGTCGTAAACGGCGTGTTTGTCTGCGTGGTTTGCCTTGCACAGCAGGGATTCAATTTCCTCGGCGTGGACGAAAAAATGATCGGGACGAGCGTGTTTACATTGTTCGTGATGTTCCAGTTATTCAATGCGTTCAACTGCCGCGAATTGGGCGATCGCAGTATCTTCCCCAATCTTTTAAAAAATAAGCTTATGCTGATTGCTTTTGTAGTCGCATTTGCTTTGCAGATTTTGATCACGCAATTCGGCGGCGCGGTGTTCGGAACAGTCCCTCTGGATGCGATTGCATGGCTCAAAATTGTCGCGACGGCGCTTTTGGTCATCGTGTTGGATGAAATAGTAAAGCTTGTATTGCGCTCTTTGAAAAAAACATCGGCAAAGGTAGAAAAGATTTAAAGCAAAGCGGCGTTCCCGAAATTAAGGGAACGCCGCTTTTTTTTGCCCGCGCATTGCGCGGGCCTATATTCGGAAAAGCTTATTTATTTAGTGCACGGATTCGTTTTTTGATCGGATGGCACCAGAAGATCGAAATACCCCAAAGGATGAGCAGACATACGAACGAAACGACGGTGATGCCGCCGAACGCCATGGCGGGAAGGGAAGAAAAATCGGGCGCGAGTGAAGGCGCCAGTTTGATGCCGATCACGGGTAGCAGCCAGCAGATCAAGAAGGGGAGATATCCCGTCGCTTTGACATACCACATTGCCACTTTTTTGTTGGGCAGGAAAATATGCAGGAAGGCAAGGACGGCGAGCAGTAGCCAAAGAGCGGCGAGCACATAGGCGATGACGCCGACAATCTTACAGATTTTTTGGATCATCAGCTGCGTTTCGGCGGGGATCTGGCCGATCAGTGCTTCCGCATCCGGAATTTCCACGGAAGAGGATTCCCCTGCAGCAGTGAGTATGTTATCGGCGGCGATCGTGCCGTTTTCGTCCGTCATAAGCTCCACGACTTCATCGAAACGCGAAGCGACCATTTCTTTTTCTGCTTGCGACAGCGAGGTTCCGAGTTGTTCGGAAGCATATGCATCGCATGCGGAAAGGAAGGTTTCTTTTGCGGCGTCGGGCTGCTGTGCGTTGAGTTGTTCGATTGTCTGGGAGAGGGCGGCGGTGTCGACTTGGGTGTAGTCGATCGTTCCTGCGCCCGCATCTGAAAGGGCGTTCGAGGCAATGATCGCCATCATGGAGGGAAGCATCTGTTCGGTAAGTTCGGAAACGGATGCGATTGCGTCGCTGAGCGCATCTTCGAGAAAAGCGCGCACACCGTCGGTGTTTTCCGCAAAGCCCGCTTTTAGCATCTTTGTCGGTTCGAGCGAGACGGTAATATCTGTCTGAACGCCTTTGAATAAAAACTTGATCTGTTCGGGATCAGTGCCAGTCTCGGAAGAACTCATGTTGTCCGCGAGTTCGGACACGAATTTTTCGTCCAGGGTAAGTGTAACGCTGATCCATGCTCCGAAAAAGAGCGAGAACGCGGCGATCAGTGCGACGACAGTAATAAATATATTGGGGAGGATGAGTTTGCGGTGCAGGGAGCGTACGGTTTGGTTTGAAGAATTCTGCATCATACGATTTCTCCTTTGGCTTTTTGTTGGAAGTAAGTTTACACATATTATATATATCCGAAACAAGTTTGTCAAGGTGCAAGCGATTTGTCATGAAAAAACAAAAAAGCCGGGTGCTTTTGCTTGACTTTCTTTTCGGGTTGTATTAAAATATCTGCGTTGACTAAGTGCTTAGGCGAAGGAGGGTTGAAAGGAATGTCCACGATCCGTGTCGGAGAGAATGAATCGATCGACAGCGCACTGCGTCGTTTTAAAAGAAAATGTTCGCGCGACGGAATCATCGGAGATCTTCGCCGTAAAGAACATTACGAGAAGCCTTCCGTGCGCAAAAAGAAGAAGTCGGAAGCGGCGCGCAAAAGAAGCGTCAAAAACTGAGTACAAAAGCCTGTTATTGAAAGATAACGGGCTTTTTGTTTGAGCGGAAATTGTCGAACGCGGAGGAGATATGGCGAAGTCAGTCGAAAAGAGTTTCAAGAGCATTGCGAAAGAAGCGAAAAGCCGCTTGAAAAGCGGCTTTTGGGAAAATTGCAAAACGGAACTTTCGGATGAACTGGAACGGGCGCGTTCGCTGGGAGTGAGCGAAAGCCGTGCCTGCCGCTATTTTGCGGGGAAGGTATCCTGTACGATCAAGGGCGGCGGTGACGATGCATTTTATGAAAAAGTACGCGCGCTTTTGCTTTCGGAAGGGGAGGTGTCCGATGCGATCGGAAGGTTGACCGATCATGCCGTATATGATAAGCTTTCCTATGAAGAAAAACAGCGCTACACACTGGCGTTGTCCGAACGTTATCTCAGGGCGCTGGAGCGTTTTCGCAAGGAGACGGAATTTCGCAGCGTTTAGGTTCGCATTCACAGCGGAGCACGATATCCTGTTCGAAGTTTCCGAACTTTTTCCCGAACAGGTTAAAGCCTCCCGCATATTTTGCGTCATCTTTTGTGTATACCGAAAAGGTCAGTCGGTTGGATTTTTCCAGTTGCAGACAGTCCAGAGTGATTGCGTTTGACAGATTTCCGTTCAGCCAAACACCTTCACGATCAATGGCGATGCGCACGAGCTGACCGTACTGGGTGTATTTATTTGCCCACCAGGGCGGGTTCAGTTTTCCCCGCCTGTCCCCGAAATCGCCGGGGGAAATATAGGTGAGGATCTCCGTTCCGTTGACATCGAACGAGATCTCGCTTTTCCAGTCATTTCTGAAATAGGGTGATTCCGAACACAGTTCCAGGGAAAATTCGATCCTGCGGACTGTGTTTTCTTTTGCAAAAGCATTGCTGAAAGCGTACGTAAATTTCCCGCCGTCGGTACACAGCAATTGTGCGTCAAAGCGGCAGGAATGAAAGGCATCGTTATGTTCGAGCACGATTATATTATCGGAAGTGGCAATGCGCAGATATTTGGAAAAGCAGGCCTCCACGTATTCTCCGACGCCCGCGCTCTGCGTAAAGATATGGATATCCGATTGTGCCTTGGGCTGTGTCGATATGCCGATCTCCGAAAAGTTGATGTAGAATATCAGCGTTTTTCCCTTTTTGTTGGGTTGACAGCGACTGAATACGAGCTGTGCTTTTTCCATGAGTTTGAGATGAAAGATCGCGGTGGAGTTGGTGATTTTGTTAATTTTGGCGATTTCCGTGATCGAGCGCGGCTGTGTAAGCAACTGTTCTAAAATGGTAAGACGCAGGGGATGTGCCAGAGCGCAGGCAATGCCGAAAATGCGCTCTTTATCGTTTTCGTCCGTAATGCTCGTTTTGACAATGCCGTCATAATTGATTTTCTGTTCGCTGTCAAACATATGTGTATTTCCGCAGACGATGTTTTTTTGCGTTTGTTTCCTTCGCATGTGTCTGCTTGCATATTTATTTTAAATTTGAAGTTGACGATTGTCAACTGAATTTAAAAAATTTTGCAAATTCAGTAGACTTGATTGTTTTAAATCGGTGTGATAAACTAAATCCGTGAATGCGATCAGGCATGAATAAGGAGGATAATCAATGCTGAAACGAATGATCGGAATATTGCTGGCGGTTGTAATGGCTGCGTCGCTCATATGTGTGGCGGGATGCGAAGAGACGGAAAAGAACGGCGGAGGCGGAAATGTCCAGACTGAAGAGCCGCAGGAAGACGGAAAGGACGAAGATGTGGCAAAAACATATACCGTGACCTATTATGACAGCGACGGTACGACGATTCTGATAAAGGAAGAACTTGCGGAGGGTGCGATTTTGGAAAACAAAAACCCCGGCGCGGAACGGGCCGGTTATACAAAGATATGGACGGACAAAGACGGAAACGCAATTTCGTTTGGGGGCAGTGTCGGAGAGGATGTTTCATTATATCTTCGGTATGAACTCGCAGGAGAAGCAAAAGTGTATTCCAAGGAGACGCTTGATCTTATCAAAGTCCCTGCACCCGTGAATTTTTCTCCTTCGGAGGATTATTACAGGAACTATCAGTATTTTGCCATGACGATGAGCATCGAAGTCACCCCGAAAGGCAGGCTGTGGAGCTGTTGGATCGGAGGGGAAGACGGCCCGGGCGCTTATCTCATCGCGACGTACAGCGATGACGGCGGAAAAACTTGGGAAGATATTCAGTTTGTGATCGATCCGCACAGTAAATCGCTTCCGATGATGATGAATACGCACATCGGCGCGTTTTGGTGCGATCCCATGGGCAGGATGTGGTTGTTTTATCAGCAGTCCTTCGGGATGTGGGACGGAAGCGGGGCAAACTTTTACATCCGCTGTGACGATCCCGATGCGGAGCAGCCCGTTTGGTCCGATCCCGTTTACATCGGGCCGGGGGCGTCGATCAAGAAACCGATCGTAACGCAGAGCGGAGAGTGGATACTGCCCGTATCGATCTGGGAACGGTGGCACATTACCGCTCCGTTGGAAAATTGTTACCGCGAACTGGATAATATCCGAGGTGCAAATGTCTATGCTTCCGACGATCAGGGGGAGGGCTGGGCTTACCGCGGCGGCGTGATTTTTTCGGATAGCTATTTTAATGAACATTCGGTCGTTGAACTTTCGGACGGACGGCTGATGATGTATGCCCGCTGTTCATCAAGCATTAAAAAGAGTTATTCTTCGGACGGCGGCAGAACGTGGACGGCAGAAGAAGTTGCCTTTAAACATGTTAACAGCATGGCGACTATTCGCACTTTGCCTTCGGGAAATCTTTTGCTCGTAAAACACGGCAAGACCATGTCCGAAGTGACGACAGCCAGAATCAATCTTACGGCATACATATCCGAAGACGGCGGAAATACTTGGAAAGGCGGATTGCTTCTCGATGAACGCAATGCTGTATCCTATCCCGACATAGCCGTGGATGCGGAAGGCAACATATACGTGCAGTACGACTATTCGCGCACAGTTGCGGCGCAGATCCTGTTCGCAAAATTTACAGAAGAAGATGTGCTGGCAGGGAAGCTTGTGTCCGAAGGCTCTTCATTGAAAAATCTGATCAAGGACACAGACGGTATTGCGGGAGTACCCCAACATGAATGGGGGGAAACTTCTTCGCAATTTTCCGGTGGAAGCGGTACGCAGGAAGACCCGTATCTCGTTTCGTCTGCCGCAGATTTCCGATTGCTTGCCGAGCGTGTGAACGGCGGTGAAACATTTGAAGGAAAGTATTTGTTGCAGACGTGCGATATCAGTTTCGGCGGAGCAAACATACAACCGGTAGGATATTATTTGCAGGGCGGATCGCACAAGCACGCATTTAAAGGGACATATGACGGCGGCGGATATGCTCTTTCCGATCTTCGTATCTTTGCGCCATACCTGTATTGTCGCGGGTTGTTCGGGTATGTGTTAGGAGGGACGATTCGGGGGATCACGCTTCGCAATGCGGAAATCGAAGGAATGACCAACATCGGTGCCGTTGTCGGATGGGGAGAAGGCGTTTCCGCGTCCGCACCGCTCCTGATTCAGGATTGCCGTGTCGAATCTACCGTTTCGGTGACCGCTTACGAGCAAGTCGGAGGCATTGCGGGGCGCGCGCTGAAATACGTCACGATAGAAAATTGTTATAATGCGGCATCGGTGACCGTGCCGCACTCGCATAACGGGAACAATGTTTTTGCGGGCGGGATCGTCGGGTATACCGAGAATAATGCAAGCATAGTCCGATGTGCGAATGCAGGTGATGTCTATGTCGGTTTTGCCTGTACGGCGTATGTCGGCGGGATCAGCGGAAACGGCAAAAACATAACTTTTCTTGAATGCGTGAACAGCGGCGACATCTATGTGGAATGCAACGTAAAAACGGGCTATGTCGGCGGGATCAGTGGCTGGACGGCGGACAATATCCGCCTGTCGGGATGTGTCAATCACGGAAAAGTTCGTGCGGAAGGCCTGTCCGATCTGTATGTCGGCGGCATCGTCGGCTATTTCGGAAAGCCGACATCCTTATCCTGTTTTATGGAAATGTGTTACAGCGACGGATCTATTGAAGTATGCGGAGCCGATTCTGCGGCGGCGCAGACGGCGGCGGGCGGTGTGATCGGGTTTGCGGCAGGCGCGTACTCATCCGATACACAGAAACTGTGCAGTATCGAAAATTGTGTCGGGTCGGGTACATTGTCCGTCAGCGGCTCGGTATTGAGCGGAATGTTGGTCGGGATATGCCAGACACCATGGGTCATTTTGGAAGGAAATGCCGTTTCAAAAGGCGATCCTGCGGGATCGGCGGCAGGAACGGATATCTCTGCGGGATGCGTATCGGATGCGGAAAGGGCGGCGTCCTTGTGCGCTGACATCGATG
>CABQND010000052.1 GCA_902465495.1 uncultured Eubacteriales bacterium | reverse complement strand
TTGCGCGCCGCGGCTTTTTCTCTTTTTTTAATGATTGCGGATCGCGTCCGTCACGTCTTGCGTGATCTTGGCGAGCTGCTCTTGCGAAGGTTTGTATGCAATGCGGATCGCGGGCAAAAGCGCTTCACATTTGCTTGCGGAAAGAGCTTCAAATACCTGATCCGGAGACTGGCCGCCCCAACCGTACGAACCGAACGCCACAAACTTTTTCTTGTTTCCCGTCAGCCCTTTGAAATAGGTGAGGAAGGATGCTACGGAAGGCATCATGTTGTTGTTGAGCGTAGGGGAACCGACAGCGATGTATTTTGCAGTCATGGCGTCCGCGATGATGTCGGAATTGTGGCTGTAATGCAGATTGTACAGGCGGGGTTTGAGCCCGCAGGCAAGAAATGCGTTTTCGATCGCATGCGCCATCGCTTCGGTGGAGTGCCACATTGTATCGTAAACGATGACGGCGGTGTCGTCGTAAACGTTTTCGACCCACGATTTGTAAAGCGCCAGGATCTCGGGAATATGCTTGGTCCATACGATACCGTGGCTGGGACAGATGGTCTCAATGGGAAGGTCCGCACAGGCGGCGAGGGCTTTACCCGTCTGCATGCCGTAGGGCTGGACAATATTCGCGTAGTATTTACGTGCCTGAATAAATGCTTCGGGCAGATCGCATTCGGCATCCGTGCGTTCGTCGGAGGCGTAATGCTGGCCGAATGCGTCGTTGGAAAAGAGAATGTTGTCAGGGGTCATAAACGTGACCATATTGTCGGGCCAGTGTACCATCGGCGTAGGCACAAAAGAGAATGTGCGCTTCCCGATGCTGAGCGTTTCGCCGGCTTTGACGCCAATGTATCCGAGATCGCCGTAGTAAGCGGTCAAATCTTTCACACCTGCGCCTGCGGCGGCGTATACTTTTGCGTTTTTGGCAATTTTTACAATCGCGGGCAGACAGCCGCTGTGATCGGGTTCTGCGTGATTGGAGATGATCACGTCGATCTTTGCAGGGTCGATCACGGAAGAAATGCGAGAGAGCATCTCGTTTTCAAAGCCCTCTTTTACGGTATCGATGAGCGTTATTTTGTCGTCGATGATAAGATATGCGTTGTAGGATGAACCTTTTTCGGTTTCATAACCGTGGAAATTGCGCAGGTTCCAGTCAATGGCGCCCACCCAATAGACGCCTTCGCGAATCTTCATTGCGTTCATGATAATATACTCCTTTCCTTATTATTATAATAGGCAGTGCGTTGCTTTTCAGATCAGATATCGCTAATATTATAAACAGAAAGTAGGCAAAGGGCAAGGATTTTGGGCAGGGAAAGCCAAAAAAACAAAAATAGCGGGATTTTTCGGGCAAAAATACTGTTTCTGTGAAGAAAAATGCGCATTCGGCGATAAAAATAATTGACAAGGCGAAAACTTTATGATAGACTTTAAGAACACACCGCCCGGGTGTGATTTTTTTGCATGGAGTTTTTTTAAAATGGCTGCTATAAACAGAACCAAAGTCACTTTCGAGTGCACCGAATGCAAGCACAGGAATTATGACAGTATGAAAAATAAGAAAAACGATCCGGAAAGATTGCAGCTCAACAAGTATTGCCCTTTCTGCAAAAAGCATACTGCGCATAAAGAATCCAAGTAATCGCATAAGGGGAGGCGCCGTGCAAAGGAATGCGTGCGGCACAGGCAGTCCTTTTGCGCGAATGCGAGGTCTGCGCGAAAATTTTTGAGAGGTTAAAATGAAAGCAAAAACCGCTGTCAAAAAGCCCAATATCTTTGTGAGAATGGGCAGAAAGCTGAAAGAAGTTTTCTCGGAGCTGAAAAAAGTAACCTGGCCGTCGTTCGGCAAGGTCGTAAAATCGACGGGTGTGGTAATCGCGGTCGTCGTGATCTTTTTGATCGTATTTACCGCCATCAACTACGGCTTGAACGCGCTTTTGGGACTGATTTCGAACCTCGGCGCATAAAGGGGAGAGGAGAGTATGGAAAATTCTCTCGAAAGCCAGGCAAAGTGGTACGTCCTGCATACCTATTCGGGGTATGAAGCGATGGTCAAAGACAGCCTGGAGCGTCTGATCGAAAACAACAATCTGCAAGACAATATATTCGATTTGAAAATTCCGATGGAGCAGACCATCGAAGAAAAGAACGGCAAAAAGAAGGTCGTTGAACGCAAACTTCTTCCTTGCTATGTCTTTATTAAGATGATCTATTCCAACCAGGTATGGTATCTGGTGACGAACACGCGCGGCGTGACCGGTTTCGTCGGTCCGCAGGGCAGGCCCTTGCCGCTCAAAGACGAAGAGGTTCGCAAGATGCAGCTTGAATCGGTTGCGATCGACGCCGACTTTGCAGTAGGCGACGATGTGAGCATCGATGCCGGCCCGCTTGCGGGATTCGTCGGCAAGATCAAGGAGCTCAACGACACGGCGCAGAAAGCGAAGGTCAACGTGCTCATGTTCGGCAGGAATACCGACGTGGAAGTGGAATACGTGCAGATCCGCAAGCTCAATCTTACGGAACCTGCGCCGACCGAACAACAGGACGAATAAGGGACAACCCCTTTTTCGAATAAAGTGGGAGAAGCGCAAATTTTTAGAGGCGCTTTGCTAAAACCACAATCTCAGGAGGAGAACTTATGGCTAAGAAGATCACTGCGGTCGTCAAATTGCAGCTGCCCGCAGGCAAAGCTACCCCGGGTCCGCCCGTCGGTTCCACACTCGGTCCGCACGGCATCAACATTCCCGGCTTCACCAAGGAATTCAATGCGAAAACCGCCGATCAGGCAGGGTTGATCATTCCCGTGGTCATCACCATCTACCAGGATCGTTCCTTTACCTTTATTCTGAAAACGCCGCCCGTGCCCGTGCTCATTAAGAAAGCGTGCAAGATCGAGAGCGGAAGCGCAAAACCCAACCGCGACAAGGTTGCGAAGCTCACCGCCGCGCAGGTCGAAGAGATCGCGAAGCTGAAAATGCCCGACCTCAACACGACTTCGCTCGATTCCGCGAAGAGCATGGTCAAAGGCACTGCCCGCAGCATGGGCGTGACCGTCGAAGAGTAATTAAGGAGAATGTGGGAGAGATCACATCTCGCACGCACCACAAGGAGGTAAAATAAATGAAATACGGGAAAAAATATGCCGACAGCTTAAAGGCATACGATCGTTCCAAATTATACGACGTCGACGAGGCGATGGGTCTTGTCGTCGAAACCGCAAAAGCGAAATTTGATGAAACCATCGAATTGCACGTGCGCCTCGGCGTTGATCCCCGCCAGGCGGATCAGCAGGTCCGCGGCGTTCTCGTTCTTCCCAACGGCACGGGCAAAAGCAAGAAGGTTTTGGTCATCGCCAAGGGCGAACGTGCAGACATCGCTCAGCAGGCGGGTGCCGATTATGTCGGCGCGGAAGAAATGATCCAGAAGATCCAGACGGAGAACTGGTTTGATTTCGACGTCGTAATCACAACGCCCGACATGATGGGCGTCGTCGGCCGCATCGGTAAAGTGCTCGGTCCGAAGGGCTTGATGCCGAACCCGAAGTCCGGCACGGTGACGATGGATGTCGCGAAAGCGATCGCGGAAGTCAAAGCCGGTAAAGTAGAATATCGTTTGGACAAAACGGCGATCATTCACTGCCCGATCGGCAAGAAGAGCTTCGGCAAAGAAAAACTCGCGGAAAACTTCACCGCACTCATGGACGCGATCGTAAAAGCGAAACCGGCTGCGGCAAAAGGTCAGTACATCAAGAGCGTTGCGGTATCCAGCACGATGGGCCCCGGCGTGAAGGTGAACTTCGCGAAATTGTAATTTACCGCGAAAAACAGTTGACAGAACGCCTTGACGGCGGTATAATGTACAGGAAAATTTCATAGTACCGCAGAAAGCAGGCACCGTTTGGTTTAATTGCGTTGCAGCCCGCCGAGGTAATACGTTTGACTGTTTACAGAGTAAAGCCAGTCCTTGTATCCTCCCGGTACAAGGACTTTTTTATGTGCATAAGCACAAAAGGGGAGGGCGATGCAGAGCGAGCGCATGCGAGCGAACATCGTTGTCGCCCTGAAATCACGAAAAATCGTTTTGTCAGCTCAAAACGATTTTTGTGAGGAAAATTGTTAAAAATCACTGCGCAAGCAAAACCGCGCTTTTGCGCCCGCGCCCCCAAATTGCCGTAAGGCTTGCGGAAAGAGGGGGAATGCGCGATGCGTAAAAGAGGTGTGCCCGAAAGGGCATCGCGCAGAGGGAGAAAACGATGCAGAGCGCGCATGCGAGCGAACATCGTTGTCGCCCTGAAATCACGAAAAATCGTTTTGTCAGCTCAAAACGATTTTTGTGAGGAAAATTGTTAAAAATCACTGCGCAAGCAAAACCGCGCTTTTGCGCCCGCGCCCCCAAATTGCCGTAAGGCTTGCGGAAAGAGGGGGAATGCGCGATGCGTAAAAGAGGTGTGCCCGAAAGGGCATCGCGCAGAGGGAGAAAACGATGCAGAGCGCGCATGCGAGCGAACATCGTTGTCGCCCTGAAATCACGAAAAATCGTTTTGTCAGCTCAAAACGATTTTTGTGAGGAAAATATTTATAGGAGGTAAAAAATGTCGGCTAATTTAGAGGCAAAGAAGCAGGTAGTCGAGGAGATCAAAGCGAAGATCCAGAACAGCAAGTCGGTCATATTCGTCGATTATAAGGGTTTGACCGTTGCGGAAGTTTCCGATCTGCGCAACAAGTTCCGTGCCGCAGGTGTCGAGTACAAAGTTTATAAAAATACGCTCGTGCGCAAGGCAATGAACGAACTCGGCGTGACTGCTTTTGATAACGATCTCAACGGCCCGACTGCTACCGCGTTCAGCCCGGATGAAACGGCTGCCGCAAAGATATTTGCGGATGCGGTGAAAGCGTTGCCCGAAAAGATCATTCCGAAGAGCGCATATGTCGACGGCGCGTATGTAGATGTAAACGGGATCAAAGCTCTCGCGACGATGCCTTCGAAAGAAGAACTCATTGCGAAGATGCTCGGTTCGATGCAGGCTCCGATCGCGAATTTTGCAGGAGTGCTTTCCGCAATGCTCAGAGGCGTTGTGGTCGCGCTCAATGCGATCGCGGAAAAGAAAGGCGCATAAAGCGTTTTTTCGTGAATGCGGCGTGAGTCGCCGCCTGTCCGCTGCGGCGTAAAAGAAAGCGGGAAAAATAATTTTAAAAAGAATTCGGAGGAATATTAAAATGGCTGATATCGCTAAGTTTATCGAAGAGATCAAAGGTATGACGGTTGTTGAGCTCAACGAGCTCGTGAAGGCTTTGGAAGAGGAGTTTGGTGTAAGCGCTGCTGCTCCCGTAGCTGTTGCTGCTGCTCCCGCTGCCGGCGCTGCTGCAGAAGCTGTTGAAGAGAAGACGGAGTTCAACGTTAAACTCAAAGACATCGGTGCTAAGAAGATCGAGGTTATCAAGGCTGTTCGTGAATTCACGTCTTTGGGCCTTGCTGAAGCAAAAGCTCTCGTTGAAAGCCTCGGCATGATCAAAGAAGGCGTCAACAAAGAAGAAGCAGAAAAGATCGCTGCCCGCATGAAAGAAGCTGGCGCAGAAGTCACGATCGACTAATTGCTTTGTCTTTAAAAGAGATCAATTAAAAAACAGGCGGCATAAATGCGTGCCGCCTGTTTTTCCGTTTTGCATAAAAAGAAACGGAATAGCGTCGGAGCGGTTTGTACAAAATAATGAGGAGCCTGGTTTGGCTCGATTGCGCAACAAGGGTGCCCTTGTTGCCGTTTTCCATACGGAAAACGGCAATATTATTTATCAGCAGATGCGAAACGAGTTGGGTGGCGCCGGCAAAAGTGTAAACGAGAGGGTAAATATTTGTTTACGAAAATCAAAAACAAATTTTTAAATATTGAGAAGGAACGGTTCTGGGAAGTATTTTCTCTGATCGTTGCTGTGTTTTTGACGATTGTCATGTTTTTTAACCCGGCGGAAGATTTGGGAGATGTTTTTTATGTTTGGCTGATTCCGACCTTTTTGATGTTGGCAATCGTTTGTTTTCGCAAATTCCGTATATTTGATATTTATGCTGAGGCAAAAAAATCGGAGTATGTTATTGCCGGGATTTTTGCGGCTCTTTTTTTGGTGATGAGTCCGCTCAGTGAAGTAGTACAGCTCGGTTGTCTGAGAATGACGGGCAAGAGTGTGTTTCACTGTATTTTTGTTCCGTTCGCATACCTGTATTTTCTCGTTGCATTGATTGCGTTGTACGGTGTTTTATTGTTTGCGTTGCGATATGTTCGCGAAAGCGCGCAGCAAGAAAAAGACGGAAATAAAAAAACTTTTTGGATTTGCTTTTCATTGATAGCGGTAATATCCGCTTGTTTTGCGTCGGCTGGATATCCTGCTGTACTAAATAGTGACGGCATAGGGATTTGGGATTATAATTCCGATTGGCATACCATTGGGTTTGTTGCGTTTACCAAATTGTGCATGACGATTTGGTATAATCCTTTTTCGATTATCATCGCGCAGACAATCATTTGGATTCTGACCAATTATCTGATTTTAAAAACTTTGCGCGAATATAAGGGTGATCGAGCTGTCATTTTGTATACGGTATTGTTATTGACAGTCGGATTGGGTGTGATCAAGTATCTTTCGACCGTATATAAAGACGTAGTGTTCAGCATGTTCATGCTGGGGTATTCGATTTCGGCTTATCGCCTTATAAAGAAGGTAAACGGTAAAAATTTGGCGCTGTTGGCGGTGTATGCGTCAATGGCATCGATCACGAGACATATGGCAGTTTATGTGATCGCTATAAGCACGTTTGCACTTGCAATCGTTTATTTTGTGCGACGTCATCCAAGAGTTGCGGTTCGCATTTGTGCTTGTTGCATGGTGCCTGCCATTCTTGTATTTGCTGCGACGCGCATATACATTGTTGCGGCAGATGCGGAAAAAAGTCCGTCTTATGTGACATATACCATTCCGCTGTACATGCTGGGGGCGTATGCGGCATCGGGGCTCGAAATGTCGGAGCAGACGATTACTATGATGGAAAAGATCATGCCGGTCGAAGAGTGGGTTGAAGGATATGAGAAGGATCCTTACTATGCGGATGAGAATACACGAGTTTGGGGGGTTGTCGGAATACGGATACTGGAATTTGATCGGTTAGGTTTACAGGGTGAAGTTATTCGCGCCAATCTTGAACTTTTTGGGAAGGCACCTGTTTTGTATTTGAAAACTCTGTTTGATATTAATTCTTTAGTATGGGAGATGAGTCGGGCTGAGGGTACCTATAACGAAACGGTCATTGTTGGCTTTGAAACGCGTGCTTGGGAGCTGGTTGATGCTTCAGAGAGATATCCGCAGTGGTATCCATCCGAACCCAATGCTTTGAATAAGCTTTTGACGCCGATCGCTGAAAGTATCTATAATATACCGATATGGCGCATTCTTGCGTATCGGGCGGGGATCCATAACTGGATGATGTTATTTGCTTGTGTCGTGACGTGGAAGCGCAACAAAGAATTATTGCTTTTGGCTTTACCCTTTTTGCTATACGGTTGCAGTTTATTGATATCTCTTCCTGCACAAGATGTGCGTTATTCATTCCCGTTTGTGGAATTTTCTATTCTGTTTACCGTTCTTGTATTTTTCAAGGACAAAAAAGAGAATGGCGAGCAGGGTGTCGCTACGGCGGCAGAGATTTGTTACGAAGGAGAAAAGAGTGATGGACAAAGTTGCGGTACTGATTCCGTGCTATAATGAAAGCATGACGATAGAGAAGGTTGTAAAGGATTTTCGCCGTGTCCTGCCCGATGCAGTCATCTATGTATATGACAACAATTCGACTGATGGAACTGCGCAGATCGCGGAGGAGGCGGGCGCTGTGGTTCGGCATGAATTTCGTCAAGGTAAGGGCAACGTGATACGGCGCATGTTTCGCGAGATCGATGCCGAGTGTTATATTATGGTAGACGGCGACGATACTTATCCTGCGGAAGCGGCACCGGAAATGGTGCGGCTTGTCCGGGAACACAACAGTGACATGGTTGTAGGGGACCGGCTTTCTTCCACGTATTTTACTGAAAATAAACGGCAATTCCATAATTTTGGGAATAGGCTGGTTCGAGCATTGGTGGGGAAGCTCTTTAAAACTCCTGTAAAGGATATCATGACCGGTTACCGTGCGTTCAGTTATACTTTTGTAAAGACTTTTCCGGTAATGTCGCGGGGTTTTGAAATTGAGACCGAAATGACCATTCATGCTTGCGATAAAAATATGCAGATCGATAATTATGTGATCGAATACCGCGATCGCCCTGAAGGAAGTGAATCCAAACTTAATACCATATCGGACGGGTTTAAAGTGCTTCGCACTATTTTGTCTCTTTGTAGGAACTACCGGCCCATGCTCTTTTTTGGAATTTTTGCCCTTGTCTTTTTTCTGCTTTCTGCAGGTTTTTTCATTCCTGTTCTTGTCGAATATTTGCAGAACGGCTTGGTACTTCGTTTTCCGACGCTTTTTGTCTGCTGTACGGGATTGGTCGTAGCGCTTTTGTTTTTCTTTGTAGGTATGATGTTGAGCACTATTCGCCAGAAAGACAAGCGGGATTTTGAAATCTTTTACGTGCTCATTCAGTCTGATTACGAGCGTAAAAAAAATGAAGATCGATAAACATCTCATCAAACAACTTTTTGTATTCGGCATTGTTGGAGTCATATGCTTTTTTGTAGATTATGGTTTTTTACTGTTATTTACAGAAATTTGCAGACTGCACGTTTTGCTGTCAACATTGCTGGCGTTTGTGATTGCGAATGTAGTGAATTATTTTTTAAGCATGAAATTCGTTTTCGAACGCAAAGAAAATTTTAACAGATTTGCGGAATTCCTAATTTTTTTCCTGTTCAGTGTTATCGGACTTGGACTTACGGAGTTAATCATGTGGCTCGGAACAGATATTTTGAAATGGGATTATCGTTGGGTGAAAATCTTGGCAACTGCGATAGTGATGATTTTTAATTTTATCACAAAAAAATTGACTATTTCTAAAAATTGATATTAAACGCCGTACGTGTTAAAAAAGCGTATGGCGTTTATTACAAATGAACAATAGTTTTCGGTTTAATACGTTTATACATTTATAATAATTTTAGGTAAAAATTTCCTTACTTTTTTTACAAATTCCAAGTCTTTTTTCATTGACTTACTTACCCAATATCGGTATAACGGACGCGACATCTTATGGAGGAGAATTGGTACATGAAGAAGGCAATCGGATTTTTGGCTGCATGTGCAATGGTCGGTGCTCTTGCTCTGGGCGTTGTTGCTTGCGAAGGTGACAAGGGAACGGACGAAACAACGCACGTTCACGCATGGGGCGAATGGACGACTGTGACGGCCGCAACTTTGTTTGAAGACGGTAAAGAAGAGCGCGTTTGCAGTGAAGATGCGACGCATAAAGAGGAGCGCACGGTGGATGCTCTGGGCAAAACTCCCGAAGTGTTTGATTTCTTTACGACATATGCATCTGCATCGACGCAGGGAGAAAAGGGCATCGTTTTGAATAAAGAAGCGGAAAGCGGCAGCGGCGCTTCCACGTATTTCGGCGAAGAGGATAAGAACTATGACTGGGACGGAACGGCGATGACGCTCAGCATGGATCTGGACCTGACGGCGCTGGACGAAGAAGGGGAGTTCACGATTTTTGTGCTCGGTTTTAACAAAGAAGCGGAAGGCGCATATTCGCACGTTGACGAAATTCGTTTCGGGATCGCAAAAACAGCGGACGGTTATAAAGTAAATGAACTTATCGGTGTAAATTACGACGACGAAGCGGATTTGGCGGCGATTCTTGCCGGAGACAAAACGTTTACGACTACCGAAATCACGGCATCGTTTGAAATTGCATTCGACGCAGAAACGAACGCTTTAACGTACACGATGACCGTAGGCGGGCAGGAACTGGCGAATGAAAAGACGACGGCGGAGGATGTTGTCGGCTTGCGTTATCTTTGGAACGCATATCTGAACGGGGACGGTGTAGAACTGTCGAACCTCGTGAAGGCTTAAAGACAAAATAAAGGATTCAAGACAGCCTCCGCAGGAATATTCCTGCGGAGGCTTGCGTTATTTGGTAAAAAAGGCGCAAAAAAAATTTATTTTTTGCGTTATTTTGTTTGACAACCCTTGACCGATATGGTATTATATTTAAGCTGTGTAATAGGGTTGAGGTATAAAGTTACTTCAATCGCTTTGGGTTGCGAGGATAAATACAGCACAATCGCGCCCTTTGCGAAGATAATTTATACCGACAAATGTGGGGGCTTGACCCCTGCGACTAACCGGAGTACAGCCATTCAATATTTATATCGAATGGCATTTATTTTTCTGCGACACTCCGACACACACGGCTACGTTGACAGAAAGTTAGTATAAAAAACGGAGGAATCAACAAATGGCAGGACAGAAAATCAGGATCAAACTCGCCGCATACGACCATGAGCTCGTAGATTTGGCGGCGCAGCGCATTGTGGATGCGATGCAGAAATCGGGCGCGAAGATCAGCGGCCCCATTCCTCTGCCTACGGAAAAGGAGATCGTCACGATCCTTCGCTCGCCGCACAAGGACAAGGACAGCCGCGAGCAGTTTGAAATCCGCACGCACAAGAGGATCATCGATATTTACAGCCCCAACGCGAAACTTTTGGACAGCGTTCATCTTCCCGCGGGTGTGGATATCAAGATCAAGCTGTAATCCTGGTATATAAATATAATATTAAGGAAAGCGCGCGGATATGCTTCTATGGAAGCGGGCGTGCGCGAACGGCGAGAGAAAAGATAAAAAAGCTTAGAAATACTTTGTAAAATCAAGGTATTCGCAATAAAAAATTTAAGGAGTGAACTTTATCAATGAATAAAGCAATCATCGGACGCAAAGTCGGAATGACGCAGATTTTCACGCCGGAAGGGAAAGTGATCCCGGTGACGGTTGTGGAAGCAGGTCCCTGCCCCGTGGTGCAGATCAAGACGGTGGAAAAAGACGGATATGCCGCTTTAAAGCTCGGTTTTGACGAAACGACGGAAAAGAGGATCAACAAGCCTGAACTCGGTCAGTTCAAGAAAGCGGGAGTGAAGCCGCAGAAAGTGCTCAAAGAGTTCCGTTTGGCGGATCTGAGCGCATACGAAGTGGGCAAGGACGTCACGGTGGAAACCTTCAAGGCGGGCGACAAAGTGGACGTTGTCGGCACGAGCAAGGGCCATGGATATTCGGGCGTCATCAAGAGATGGAACCAGCGCCGTCTGAAAGAGACGCACGGTGTCGGCCCTGTACACAGGGAAGTGGGTTCCATGGGCGCAAACTCCACGCCGAGCAGAGTATTCAAGCAGAAGCACATGCCCGGTCAATACGGTCACGAGAGAGTTACTGTGCAGAACCTTGAAGTCGTCAAAGTTGACGCGGCGAGAAACGCATTGCTCATCAAAGGCGCGATCCCCGGCCCGAAGGGCAGCATCGTCACTGTGAGCGACAGTGTCAAAGCGAAATAAGGAGATAAGAAGATATGCCTACCGTAAAAGTATATAAAATGGACGGGTCGGTTGCCGGCGAAATGCAGCTCTCCGACAAGATCTTCAACGCGGAATACAACGAACCCCTGATCCATCAGGCGGTCGTGACGCGTTTGGCGAACGAAAGACAGGGCACGAAGGGCACGCTCACGAGAACGGAAGTTCGCGGCGGCGGTGCGAAGCCTTGGCGCCAGAAGGGTACGGGCCGTGCTCGTCAGGGATCCATTCGCGCACCGCAGTGGACGAAGGGCGGCGTGGTATTCGCACCCAAGAGCAGGGATTTCTCCAAGAAAATGAACGTAGAAGCCAAGCGCGGTGCGCTGTTCTCGGCACTTTCCAAGAAAGTGGCGGACGGCGAACTCTTGGTTGTAGACAAGCTCGAAGTGAGCGCTCCCAAGACCAAAGAGATGGTAAAATTCCTTGCGGCGCTCGGCCTTGACAAGCGCACGGTGCTCGTCATGGATAACGACGATATCAACGTCATTCTTGCGAGCCGCAATATTGAAAAACTCAGCACCCTCCCCGTCGCGCAGATCAGCACCTATGAAGTGGTTGCGAACAGCAAAGTCGTGCTTACGAAGGGCGCGGTAGAAAAAATCCAGGAGGTCTACGGAGCGTAATGAGAGCGGAAGACATTATCATTAAGCCCATCCTCACCGAGAAAGGGTACGACGGAATCGCGTCGAAGAAGTACACCTTCAAAGTGGCGAAAGGAGCGAATAAAACGGAGATCAAACTCGCGGTCGAAAAGCTCTTCGGGGTCGAAGTGGAAAGCGTAAACACGTGCAACGTGCGCGGCAAGCTGAAAAGGATGGGCAGGAACGAAGGCCTTACATCCTCCTATAAGAAAGCGGTCGTTCAGCTGAAAGCGGACAGCAAACCCATCGAGTATTTCAACTCGCTGTCGTAACCTGAGAATCGGAGGATTTTGAAAAATGGCTATTAAGAGATATAAACCGACGTCCGCGTCGCGCCGTTTCATGACGGTGCATACCTACGAGGAGATCACCGAGGTTAAGCCGGAGAGAAGCCTTGTCGAGGATATGCGCAAGAGCGGCGGCCGCAACAATGCGGGCAAGATCACGGTGCGTCACATCGGCGGCGGAAACCGCAGGAAATACCGCATCATCGACTTCAAGCGGAACAAGGATGACATTCCCGCGAAAGTCAAGAGCATTCAATACGATCCGAACCGCAGCGCGAACATCGCATTGCTCGTGTACGCGGACGGCGAAAAGAGATACATCCTCGCGCCTGTGGGGCTGAACGTGGGCGACACCGTAATGAGCGGTGCGAACGCGGACATCAAGGCCGGCAACTGCCTGCCGTTCGAGAACATCCCCGTCGGTACGATGGTGCACAACATCGAGTTCAAGCCGGGCAAAGGCGGTCAGATCGCCCGCGCGGCAGGGATCTCCGCGCAGCTGATGGCGAAAGAAGGTGCGTATGCAACCATCAAGATGCCCAGCGGCGAAATGCGTTTGGTGCCCGTCGTGTGCCGTGCGACCATCGGTCAGGTCGGCAACGTCGAGCATGAGATCATTCGCGTCGGGAAAGCGGGCAAGACCCGCCACATGGGCATTCGTCCTACGGTCCGCGGCGCGGTCATGAACCCGAACGATCACCCGCACGGCGGCG
>CABQND010000051.1 GCA_902465495.1 uncultured Eubacteriales bacterium | reverse complement strand
TTAGGGCGGCCGCACTTGTGGTTTTTATAAATGTTTTATCGGGGGTCGGAATATTTTCCGGTCGGTTTAAACGGAAGAATCGGGATACTATAAGATCGATACAAGATACAGCGTGGGTACGGTTACCATGCGTACGGGATCGATCGACCTTTCATCCGAAAATTCTGTATGGCTGGATGCGGGGATTGATGAATTTGCGGTTGCTCTTTCGGACAATCAGACGTTCGGAACGATCGGTTTGACGGCGTATTATGAAAATGTGGAAACACCGGACGATACGACAACTACTCCGGGAGGGGAGACGGGCGGAGAGGATGAAAAAACACCTTCTGCAGAGCCCGGCGGGCTGAGCGGAGGCGCCATAGCTGCAATATGCGTTGCCGCGGCGGTAGTTGTTTGTGTTGCGGTTGCGATAGTCGTGGTACGCAAAAAACGTCAAAGTAAATGATGTGCATAAAAAAATAAACAATGAAAGTGTCGGATAAGCGGAATGTTCGGCGCTTTTTTGTCGGTTATGGCGACATGGCAGGAATTGCAAAAAGGTAGAAGAGATTGATAAATTTTTGCGATGGAAATTGCATAAAATAATGATATGACGGGAGCAAAAAGCCATATCAAAGATGCATACAGGAAAGTTCGTGCAACTTTTTCATATCTTTCTTCTAAAAAATACACAACGCTTGCGGGTACAATGGCGTTCTTTTTAGTTATGTCCGTTGTTCCTTTTTTGTTTTGGGTCACTATTTTGTTTGGGAAGCTCAATATCGATTATGAACAGATTTTTGATTTGGAAATATTCAGTGAAGTCAAGGATTTGATTCTGTATTTTCGTGATTCGGCGCAGAGCGCAACCGCGGGAGCATCGGTAGTACTCTTGGCGACAACATTATATTCATCGACAAATTTGTTTTATCATATGCGTCGCAGCGGAGAAATAATATATGACAGTCATCGAAAAAAGGGCAGTGTTGTATTGCGGTTGTCGGCGCTGGCGTTAATTTTTATTGTAATGCTTTTGTTGGTTCTTGGAGTATCACTGTTTTTATTGGGAAATTCTTTTTTGCGGCGTTTTTTTCCTTCTTTTCTTGCGCAAATTGCCGTGTATGCGCTTTTCGGGGTGTTTGTATTCACTTTATTGCTGTTGCTTAACCTGTATATTTGCCCTTATCGGATCGGTGTGAAGCAAGCGGTATGGGGAAGTTTGCTGACATTGCTATTAGGTGGGCTGGCTTCATTTGGCTTTACAATTTATGCAAGTTTCAGTTCCATGGAAAAGTTATATGGAGCGGCAGTATTTTTTATATTGTTTTTATTATGGCTGTATTTGCTTATGATTTGTTTTGTAATCGGCGTAATTTTTAATTGTTATCTTATGGAAAAAGACAAAAACGGTAAAATTGTTCATAAAAAATTCTGAATTTAAGCGAATCGTTTGCCAACAGCCGCTTGGATATTGTATAATAATAAAAGTAAAACCGTGTATTGGTTTGAAAGACATAGGAGAAATTGAAAAAATGTATCAATTATTTTGTGACAGCAATTGTGAGCTTTGGCATACAGTAGCCAAAGAATACGGGCTCAAAGTGATTCGTATGCCGTATGTTTTGGACGGGAAAGAATATTATTATGATTTAGGCGAAAATACAGATTTCGATCATTTTTATAAGCGTATGCGCGAAGGTGCAGTTCCTACAACGTCCGCTATAAACGAGCAAAACTATATAGATTATTTTGAACCTGTATTGCAGGAAGGGAAAGATATATATTATATTACTTTTTCGCACAAATTGTCTGCGACATTTGAAAGTATGGACAGGGCAATTGCAACGCTGAAAGAGAAATATCCTGAACGCGAAATTCGTACGTTTGATACGAAATCGATCAGTCTGGGTGCGGGGTTTCAGGTAAGATACGCCGCGGAAAAATACAAAGCCGGTGCAACAATGGACGAGCTGGATGCTTTTTTAACTGATCTTTGTGAACATACGGTGGTATATTTTGTAGTGGATGATCTCGTTTATTTGAAACGAGGCGGCAGGATTTCCGCGCTTACGGCGGCATTCGGAACATTGCTTGGCATTAAACCGATGATTTCGATTTTGCCGGACGGGTCGCTCAAAAGTGTCGGGAAGGTCAAGGGAGCAAAGCGTGTTATATCCGAGTTTTTACGTATCATGCATGAGCATTCCTGCAATGTAAAGGATTATCGTGTTGAGGTTTTGCAAGCTGATTGTCCTGAGACAGGGGAAGCATTCGTAGCTGCGTTGAAGGAAGAATTCGGAAAAGATCTTGTTGTCGATTATCAAGTTGTCGGTCCGGTTATTGCGTCGCATTGCGGTCCCGGGACGCTCGGTCTGATTTTTTACGGAAACAAATAAGGGGTGCGTTGCTTCGGAGGTGAGCATGCGAAAGATTTGGCTTATACTTGCGGCAATATTTCTTCTTTTGCCTTTTGCGGCATGTTCGAATGAAAGCGCAAAGAACTATTTTATAGAGTTTGAAATTTCCCAAGAAGTATATGTGGACGGAGAACTGATTTCAGCCTCAGAAAGAGACAAGCTTCGCGAAGAAATTTCTGCGCTTTTGTTTGAAATTGAGGATGAAGTCAGCGTTGAAAAGCAAAACAGTGATGTTTCGCGTATCAATGCTGCTGCGGCCGATGAAGAAATATCAGTGGGACAGCACACATATGCGATGTTGCAAATGAGTCAAAGTTTATTTTCATGCACAAACGGTGCTTTTTCTACTGCCTTGTTTAATTTGACGGAGCTTTGGAAGTTTTCGCCTGATTATGAGGGAAGGTATTCGCAGGTGAGAGAAGAACCGTCTGAGGCGGAAATTGCTTCAGCGCTTCAGTCATCCGTATTTTCGGATATACATTTGGGGCAAAATAATACTATATCCAAACGAAACGGAAATACAAAACTCGATTTTGGCGGAATTGCGAAGGGATATATGAGCGATATTGCCGCGCAATATATCAAAAATGTATATAACGGCAAAAATGTAGAATGTACACTGAGTGTTCTATCGAATACTGTTTTCCTCGGCCAAAAACATGACGGTGCGTCTGTTCGCGGCTATAATGTCGGCATTGAAAATCCACGAAAACTCACTACTTCCGCTTCGGATGCACTTTTCCTCACCGGCATTCAGGATGTGGCGATCAGTACGAGTGCGGATACGTATCGCTTTTATGTGAATGATGGTAAGATTTATTCGCATATTATAGATCCCGCGACGGGAAAGCCTTCTGACAATGGCGTGATCAGCATAACGGCGATTGTTCCGATTTCCGTTCCTTCAGCGGGAGCGCTTGCCGATGCGTATTCTACGACAGGGTTTTGCATGCCGCTTACCGATGCTTTGGCGTTTTATCAAAATCTTTGGGAAACAAACGGCACAGGTGCTGTGATTCTGACTTCGGATTTTCGCTATTATGTCATTGGGGATTATTCGGTTTTAAATCGAAAAGACTATGCGCAGCAGACGGCGCCGGAACTTGTATCATCGACAGAAAATATATTTACGTATACAGAAGTGTCAGACGCATCAGATGATGTGGTGCCTTGTAAACAAGAGCAAGAGTATATTAAACGAGTTTCCGAACTAAGTTGAAGGCAAAGTGAATGAATTTATCGGACAAGCAAAAATCAATCAGAAAATTAAAATTTTTTGCGGGAGGCGACGTTGCGATATATTTGGCGTCGCTTCTTTTGATTGTAACTTTTACATTGATTGCTTTCGCCGTTCCCAAAGATAAGGGGGATACGTTTTCGGTATATTACCGAGAAGAGTGTATTTTTCAAGGTTCACTTTCGGACGACGCAAGGTATTTATTTGTAATTGAAAATGGGGTCGGTGAGGTACGGGCTTGCCAAAATGATTTATTGAATTCCGACTATAATATAATTGTTGTTTCAAATGGAAAAGTGTGTGTCCAAGAAGCAAGTTGCCCTGATCATACCTGCGTTTATCAGGGCGCAACAGATTGGGGCGAGATTATATGCCTTCCTCATAATATGAAGATTGTTGTGGAAGGGGAAGGATTGGTGACCGATTTATGAGAAAGTATTCCGCAAGAAGAGTTGCGGCGCTGGGGCTGATGCTGGCGCTTGCAAGTATAGTTTTTCTGATCGAGTCGCTGGTCCCGCCATTGTTGCCAATGGCGCCATATGTAAAGATCGGATTGGCAAATTGTATTGTAATGATCGTCATAGTATGTTACGGGGCGGCGGAAGCGTTTGTATTTGTATTGGCGAAAAACCTTTTGACGGCGTTGTTTGTTGGCTGGTACGCATTTCCTTTTAATTTGGCGGGGAGTATTGCGGCTTACTGTGTAATGGCAGCTCTTTATATGTTATTGTTTCCGAAGGTGAGTTTGATTGCTGTAAGTGTGGCAGGTGCAATCGTAAGCAATATAGCAAGAACTGGGGTAGCAGTTTTAATAATGGAAGCGCCGTCTCTGTATGTGCAATTGCCGTTTGTTTGCGGTTTCAGTGTCGCTGCGGGAATAATTGTTGGTGTTTTAACAATTTTGTCGATAAAACTTCTGCCGGAAAGATTGACAAACGGCAAATAAAAGGGTATAATAATTTACTGTAATGCGTGCAAAATGGTGCGCGCAAAATGCAGAGATGTCTGAGTGGCCTAAGGAGCACGACTGGAAATCGTGTGTACCTCGCAAGGGTACCGAGGGTTCAAATCCCTCTCTCTGCGCCAGCAAGAACCTAAAACGAACCCTGCGAAAAAGGGGTTGTTTTGGGTTCTTTTCTTACTAAAGAAAACCACGCGATAGTCGCGTGGTTGAAAAGAGGTTTACCGATGAGTCTTGAAAAAAAGACTCCGATTGTGTAGAATAAGAGCTGACCTGCCAGTCAGAAAAAGGAAACACAATCGGAGGATATTAAAATGAAAGACTCATCTAATATCATAAACAGTTTAGCACATACAAAATGGAATTGCAAGTATCATATCGTATTTGCGCCGAAATATCGAAGAAAAGTGTTTTATGATGAACACAGGCTGGAAGTACGAGAGATATTAAGAAAACTTTGTGAATGGAAAGGCGTGGAGATTATAGAGGGAGAAGTGTGTCCGGATCATGTGCATATTCTTGTATCGATCCCGCCCAAAATGAGCGTTTCGGTATTCATGGGATATTTGAAAGGGAAGAGCGCGACGATCATATTTCAAAAATGGGGGAATATGAAATTCGCATACCGAAACCGCGAATTTTGGTGCAAGGGATATTATGTGGATACGGTAGGGAAGAATGCGAAAGCGATACAAGAATATGTAGCAAACCAGTTAAAGACGGACAAAGAATCAGACCAATTGAGCATCTTTGATCCGAGAGACCCGTTGACGGGTAGCAAGTAACCAATGCATGGCTGGCAGGCCAACTAAAAAACGCATTTGCGTTACGCCAGTGAACAAGGGCTATGCCCGAAAAATAAAAACCACGTGCTTTGCACGTGGATGATTGTATAAGAAAACCCGCGGATAGTCCGCGGGTTCAAGAGAGGCTTTGCCGATGAACAAAAAACGAGCAAAAGAAAAGGCAATAAGAAAAAAGGCAAAAAGAGAAGAAAAAGCAAGGATAGAAAAGTAAACGGGAAAATAGAAATAAGGAACAAAAAGAGAGGAGCAAAGGCATAGGAGAAGAAAGTTAAGCACAGGAAAGGCCCGTTAACGGGCGGCAAGTAACAATCGCATGACAGCCAGGTCGTCATAAGCGCGACTTGCGCGCTGCTGGTAGTATTAGGGCTAACAGCCCGAAACTGAAAAACCACCGGCTATGCCGGTGGATATTTATTCGTTCGTGTAATTGTAATAGATTTCGATCTTGTCTTCGTAAACAATGATTTTTTGGATCAGTATATGGATGAGCGTTTTTGGCTTTTTCAAGATTGCATTTGTGATGTATGCCGTTACTTTTTCCTTTTAAAGAATTTTCTGTTCGCTGTATTTTTCTAATTCGATTTTGTCGTCTATCGCAGCCAACTGCTTTTCCGATTCTTTCATGTGCGTCTGTGTGGTCGTATTGAAAATACCGCTCCCGATAGTATTTATCATGTTTTTTGCGCAAGACTGTTCTTTAATCTCCCGAACAAATCACAAAAAAATTTAAAAACATGCTGATTTGTCAATGACTTTTTAATAATTTCTACAAAATTTTTTAATAATACCGTCCTTATGCTTCAATAATACTGTCCTTGCGAGGGAGCGGAGCGACCGAGCGACGGCAAAAGAGGGCAAGCCCCGCAGGGTTTACCCTCTTTTTTGTTTCTGTGTACGCCGAAAAAGCCGTCTGTTCGGCGGCTTGTCCGTTTCCGTGTTTCGGCTGCTATTCAATTACGCCCCAATCAAGCAAGAGCAGTTCCCGCCGCTTCTCTTTCGGCGT
The DNA here is from genome assembly GCA_902465495.1 of uncultured Eubacteriales bacterium. Lineage (GTDB taxonomy): Bacteria > Bacillota > Clostridia > Christensenellales > Borkfalkiaceae > Borkfalkia. The sequence continues at coordinate 7,257 of CABQND010000051.1, read as the reverse complement.
GAGCCACTTCCTTTTTCCGTCCTTGCTTTTGAGTACGCTCATCGGGATATTGTTCGACCGCCGCAAGTACGCTTTCATCTGCGTTTTCAAATCATCAAAAGAATGAAACCGCAGATACTTGTAAAAGCGTTCATTGTCCGAACGGTGGGAGCGTTCGACTTTCCCGTTATGCCGCGGCGTTCGCGGCTTTATCGTTTTATGCTCTATTCCTTGTTCCTCGCAGAACTTATCAAAGGTATGCTGTCGCCCGCCTTTCACTTTCTGCGTGAACGTAAATTCCGAACCGTTGTCCGTCTGTATGATTTGCGGCTTATAGCCGAAATACAGAATTGCACGCCGTATGCAATCGACTGAATTATCCGCTATCTGTTCCCGGTACGGATATATAAACCGCTCGCGCGTGGCTTCGTCTATCACGGTGTATTGATAAAAATATTCATCTTCGAGTATAGAACTTGCCGCGCACTCTTTCGGAACGTGTTTCACGTCGAATTGCCATTTTACGCCGATATGTTCGGGCGTGTCATACGGCTTCGGCTTGTACGGTATGTACTTCCGCTTATGCTCGTAAAAGCCGGTACGCCGCAAATAGCGGTAGAGCGTTACGGGGTTGCGCTTATATGCGTAATGCAGCCGCAATTTTCCGTAAAGCTCGTTCAGCCCGATATTCGGGTTACGCCGGACTAAATCGGCAATATGCTTTTTTTCCTCGTCCGTCTGCGCGTTCGGGTGCATAGTATGCGGACGGTGAGAACCGTTCGCAAGGCTTTCCAACGTGCCGTTGTATTTCCGTTTCCAACGATAGACCGTCTGAACGGTGCAATGATACCTGTGCGCAACGAAACGCACGTCTGAACGCTGTAACAGTTTCAACGCCTTTTCTTTCTCTTTCGGGGAATACGGGTTGTTCCACCGCCTTATTAAACTTCTTTCGTGCATTGATTTTTCCCTCCTTCGTGTAATGTATATCACCCCTGCGGGGAGCTTTTAGGCTGATAAAAGGAACGGCTTTCCGCTTTTATCGCCATGCGATCTGTTGCGACGTCGCAACAGACTTTTTTTCAACTCTCTATTATAAGGGTTTTTACCGTTAAAAATCGTTCAAATTTATATCTGCTCGGAGAAAAAGAGCATTGCGCGCCCCCTTGTCTATACGAGCGCCGCGCTCCGCGCGGCGGACAAGGGGGCGCGCAATGCGGAACGCCCGAACCGCCCGAAACGGACGAAAAGAACCGCAATTCGCCCACCGAAAAAGGCGGTTTCCGCGCTAAATCGCTTCGGAAAACCGCCTTATTCTTTCGGGTTTGCGGCTGCGAAAAGCGACTTTCGGGGCGTTTTTCCCTTGTCATTCACTTTTCGGCAACGCAAAATTGCGCCGTATGCTGTTCCATAGGCGCAAGACTTCGTTTTTATTCGTGCTATATTATTGCAGCGCTGCTACGCCGCTATCGGCTCCCGCTGCCGCGTAAGCGGGTATATATCCCGCCGCCATTCGATTACATTGTCGAACAGCACTTGGCGACCTGCGTTATCGTTTTCAAACGCTGCCGCAAATACGCTTTCATCGAGCCGTTTTTCAATTTCCGTGGGTATGCCACGGCTGTATATAACACGTTCCCCCGTCTTGCGCAAATATTTCAGCAAATAGCCAACCGCTTCGCCGCTCTTCATTTCCATAACGTTCAACTCCTCAAAATCGTTTCTTCCGAATTTCCGCTCGAAAAAGCTGTTGGAAAAGGTTTCTTCCAACTTTCCCGTTTTCAAGCTGTAATCTCTCTTTTTCGTAAGCACTCCGACCATTTCCCCGTTCGGAATATATACGAGGAAATGATAGTGCAGGCGGTTTGTTTTTGCCCCGCGTTCGGGTACGCCCATAAACCGCCAACCGCGCCGCGTTGCCAGATTTGCAAGGCATTTCCGCAGCTTCCGTTTGAATGTTTCTTCCGTATGCTTCCGGTTGCTGTATGTAAACGTGACAAAGTAATTCCAACGGTTCAGATACGCTTTTTTGCGGAACCGTTTTTCCCGCTGCCAAGCGTTCCGCTCTTTCCGTTCCACGTTCTCGCGGACATACTTTTCCAAATCGGGATAATACGGGAAGTAATCTTCCAGCCCCGTCTGAATGAACGGCACGAGCTTTGCGGCGCGGGCTTGCATTGATTTGTCGCTGTCGTCCAACACGCTGCGCACGCCGACCTTGTAAAGTTCGTCGAAAAGCACGTCTATTTCCGTCTGCGAACGTTTCTTATATCGCCGCGCTATACCTTTTACCCGCGGACGGGCAATATAATGGCTGCCGTCACTGTATATCTTATAAGCCTTATCGAAAGGACAATCGTTGCCGTAATAGGGCTGTAATGCTGCCGCTACGTTCATCTTGCCGTTCTCCTTATCTTTTTTTATCACCCCTGCGGGGAGCTTGTTTGCTTGTAAAGGATAGTTTTTCCTTTCGTTCGTTTGCTTTATCGCGGTAGCCGCACATAACGCCTTTGGAAAACTGCTGCCCCTCGCGGGCATATGTCGAAGAAAGATTGATAAATGCCGTAGTCAGCATTTTTCCCTCGTCGTCCTGCTTCGGATAATCGCGGTAAAGCGATACGCCGTAACAATACCCCGACGAAAACAAACCCTTGCGGCGTTTGTTGTATTCGTACTTTTCCTGCACCGTCCGCTTCATAAAATTTTCCTCCCGTATAGTTGACTTTCGTTCCGAAATAGCATATAATAAAGACAGATAAAGCGTTCAACGCTTTACCCCGCAGTTAAAGGGCTGCGGGGTTTTCTTTTTACCGTTCCTTTTTGCGGGCAAACTGCCGTATTTTCTTTGCCTGATACGTCGGCACATATACCGCTTTTTCCCCGCCGAAATTGATTGCGTTGACCGCTTTCAAGTCTAACGGGTTGCCGTTTATATCCGTCGTTACATACCCGTTGCGTATGCCGGACGGATATTTTATTTTCGGCAGCTTTACCACCATTAAGCCGCCTTTTTCGAGCAACTTTTCTTTCTGCGGCTCGTACATATGCGTTGTACGTATTGCCCGCACTTCGCCCGAACGCTTGTCCTTATAGACGAGATAGGTATGTACCCCGTTCGGGTTATATTTTGCTTTCTGCGCGGGCGTTATCGGCTTATACATATATTTATCCCGTATTTTAACAAGTTTCATAAACACCTCCTTTACAGCCCCGGAATATTTTTTATATCATAATCGAGCGGTTCCGGTTTTACCCGTTCGGCGGGCGGGGCAAATTCCTGCCGGCATTCCGCTTGTCCGTTCTGCTCGTTTACCTTGTTCAAATCGTCTTGGAAAAAGCTATGCTGCTCCTGCAATTCTTCCCACGTCGCGCGGGTGTCGGCATATTCGCGGAGGTCGTCCAGCCCCACGGCGTTCTGCTCCGCCCGCTTCTCAAAGATACCCGAAAGACAGTCCGTAGAATAGCGGTTCGCATATACCTTTTTCGGCATTTTGTACCACTTCCGTGCGATCTGCTCGCCGTCCTGCTTTCCGCTCTCCACCGTCAGCGCCAACACTCCGCAGCCGAACGTATTGCATACGCCCGTATAATGCCGCTGCATTGCCGCCGTTATGCTTTTCAAAACATACAGAAACAACGTATTGTCCGCACGGTTAAAACGGTACTGCACATAGTAATTTGAAAACTTTCCGAATACCCAATCATAGAGCGCCCCGAACACCCAAAACGGGGAATAAAAGGGCAGCACGGGTTTCATTTCGCTTTGCCCCTCAATGGTAACGACTTCGCCGAGTTCCCGCACGTCGCCGCCCAAACTTCCGAACCGCTGCAAATCGGCGATAACCTTTACAAACACGCGGTTTGCAATTACGCAGGCGTGCCGCGACATCTTCAAAAGCACGTTGAAAAGGTCGTTTTTTTGGTTGCACTCGTCCGTGTTTCGCTTCACCTCCGCAAGTTCGGGCGTGTTCTTCCGCTCCTTGTCTATCTCCGTTATTACATACACGCCGAAGCCGAAAGCGTTTCTGTTCGGGTTGTTTTGCAAAAGTATCTTGCCGAGCCGCAGCATATCAAAATCGAGGATATGCGCGTGACGGGAATAGCTGTCCTGCAATCGGCTGTCGCGGCTGAAAAAGTCCGTGTTCCACAGCGGGAAATTGCCTATATCCGCGAACAGATTGTCCGAACGGATAGAATAATTCGCCAAAATCAAGGACGATTGCACGGTATAGATAAAATACGCGCAGGCGTAATCTTCCGCGACCTGCCACACGTCCGACACTTTCAATTTATCGTCATAGGTCAGCCCGTACCGCTCATAATCGTAATTGAACAGCTTTTCGCGGCAGAGCGATTTCTCCCACCGCCGCAGCTTCTTTTTCAGCCATGCCTTGCAGGACGGAACGGAAAAAACAGCGTGGTATTCGATTGCCCGTTTCAATTCGTTTTCAAGGTTACACCACGGAAAAAACGGGAATTTCATATCGCTTTCAAGGATAATTTCAAAGGCTTGGTCGCGGAGCTGCACTTCCGCGGATAGGGCGAAATCGGTAATGGCTGCCGTTTTTCCCGCACCCATTACGCCGCCCACAATCGTCACCACGCCGCGCTCGTTCAGAAAACCACGGTTGCGCCGTTCGTTGTGCCGCAGCCGACTATATCCCGTTTTCCGTGCAATCAGAGCAAGGGCAACGATCGCCGCGACCGCCCATACCCACAAGGGGAAAAACGTCAAGCCCTGCCACAAGTCAAGCAGCAGTTTATATACTTGCCGATAGATATTCGCAAAATCGAACGATACGACAAAGTAAAGGTAAAAGGCGATGAACTCCAAAACGATTGCGAACACGTTGAAATAGAACAGCCACAGCGCAAGCCATATCTTCCAATAAACACCGCTGTCGCGGACAAAGGCAAATAAAGAGGAAAGGAATCGCTTCGCAGGGCGATAGGTTACGGAAGATATGCGTTTGAATACCCGCAGCGGCACGCTGTCGCGGTCGTAATCGTTGTTTTGCGTTTTGAGAAAACGGCGGAACAGGAGAACCGCCACCAGCACAACGGGCAACAGGCACAGCACCGCCATAGAGAGAACGTACAGCAAATTGCCGAGATACGACAGATAAGCAAAGAAATTTTCCTTGCTCGCCCAAACCCGCCAATATACCGACCAATTCGCCGCAAAGTCCCGCCACTCCTGCGGAATGGGGAGCGACGGCACGGTCGGCGCGGAACCGCCCGAAAAATCGAAAAACGGTATCTTCGGAAAATCATTCACCGTGGGCGTAATATTATGCGGTATCTGAAAGAGTTCGCAGAAGTAGTACGCTGCCGATAAACCAAGATCGCGCCCGCCTTCGATTACGCGACCGACCGAACCGAAAAACTGAAATACGCCGAGCGCCACAAAGCCGAGTGTGATTGCAATGCAAACGATATGGCGGTAATCAATGCGCAGCCGTTTCATTGCCTTTGACCTTGCGCCAGCCCGCTCTATATACCGCACGGGCGCCCGATACGCTCATCGTCATTGACATTTCCCAATCGTCCCGCAGCATTGCCGCCAACTCGTATATTTTGCTTCCTGTTCGGCTATGTATTTCTCAAAACCCTTTTGAATTTCTTTTCCGCTTTTGCTCATATCTGAAACCCCGTATAAATAAAATATCCGACCGCCGCCGCAACGACGATGAAAAGCAATATCTTCAATACCCGCTTAAAAGTTTTCATTGTCATCACCCTTTGCGGCATAACTCGCGCAATCGGTGCAGTCGATATTTTCCAACGGCTCACCGTCCAAGCCGCAAACTTTGTCGCTTTTGTTGCAATACTTGCAATAGTCGCAAAGTCTTGCCGCTTTGCAGCCGGCAGAATATTCGGGGAACACGCTTTCGCGCATTTCTCTGTCAAGCAGCCGTTCTATACGGCGCAGCCTGTAATTCAGTTCGCTTTCGTGCTTTCCGTCCAATACTCCGCTTACCGCGCTTATCGCTATATCAATGCAGAACAGTACAATTAAAATTATCGTCAGTATTTCCATTTTCTTTTTCACCTCTCAAAATCGTTTGACAAATCAACGGCTTTGCCGTATAATACTTGCAATGGTTGACGTTCCTTTACGAGGGGTGTACAAACGGCAAAGGCACCTTAAATTACTCGACCTTTAAGAACGGCGGTTGTCGGAATTACTCCGTAAACCTTGCTAAGAACGGTACTTTAGGTATCGTTCTTTTTTTCTGCTTCTGTAGCCGCTTTTACAGCCGCTTCTGCCTTTTGCTTCGCCAACCGAACAAATTTATTGTATCTTTCTTCTGCCGTGCTTAAATGGCTTAATTCATCAATGATAGTTTGCTTTTCTTTCTCCGTAAACTGCAAATCATTCATTTGCCTATTCAAAGCACGATAGTCAATGCCTTGCTCGCCGTCTTTCGTATCTATCGAAACGATAAGGCGACGTTCAAGAAAACTCTGCCGCAAATTGCCATCTTTGTCAAAGTCTGAACTGTTCAAATTGCGTATCTGCAAATTATTTCGCTTGCCTTTTTTCGGGCTATGCGTAACTTGCACAAGCAAATAATTATCGTTCATTTCGTCTAATACAAGACCGCCGTGAACGTCATTATCCTGCTTACCGCCTAATATCGAATTAGGCACGCGGAAAATATTCCACCTGCGTCCGCCGTTATTTAACGGTAGTTTGAACTCTTTTTTGGGCTGCGGCTCCGGCTGCTGCGATGGCGGGGTAGAATGTCTTTTTTGTGCAGCCATACGCGCATAGTTCGCCGCTATCGCCTTTTTCTGTGCGTCCGACTTGCAGCGGAACTTCGGTTTGTTTTTCTTCTTGCTCAAATTAACACCTCGCCTAATCGTGAACTTCGTCGATATTATAACCACGCGGGCAATTCTGCTCGCCATATTCAATCGCTTGATCAATGTCGTCGAAATAAAATTCGCCGTCCTCACAAGTCAACATATATCCCATAAAATCACCTCGTAAAAAATTTTGTAATGCCGAAAGGAGCTTTTCCGCCCCGATCGGCATTTTGTTTTATCACCCTTGCAGGGAACAACACCCCTGCGGGGAGCTTTTTGCTAATAAAGAAAGAATTTACTTTCTGTCTTTATTCGCTGTCTTTTGGCTATCCTTACCTGCTGCCTTTGCCGTCCGGTAAACGACTTTCGGCTGCGGGGCTTGTACTTTCGGCGGGCTTGTTGTCGCTTGTTTCGGCTTTTTCTTTGCCGCCTTTTGTATGCCTTTCACAATCGCCGCTATCAAGC
>CABQND010000050.1 GCA_902465495.1 uncultured Eubacteriales bacterium | reverse complement strand
TCCGCAGTGCGGAAGGCGCGCCCGCCCTTTATTTTTTCGGTCAGTTTTGTGCGGCAGTGCTTTGGGGAAGAGCTGTTGAGGTGCGTTCCTTGATGCGCACGCTGCCGCAGAGGATCTCCGAGTAGGAATAAGCGGTCTTGCCGCGGTAATTCTTGTCGTCGGGCAAGACGGTAAAAAGCGCGGGATACACGCCCGAAAGTTTGCCTGTATAATCGGAGTACTTATTGCGGCCGAGGTTGACGTGTACGCACACGTCTTTTTTATAAAAGCGTTCGATCTCGGCTTTGATCGTGCGCAAGTTTGAGATGGGTTTGATCATGAGCAATCTCCTTTGGCGGCAAATTTTGTGCCGCGGCGCACAGGGCGCAGCCTATGCGCGCAATACTATTATTTCCAAAAACGGTGGAATTATGCAAATTCGCCTTCATTCTGCCTAAAACCTTTTTGTTCGTGAGAATATTCTCCGATTCGCCCTCATACAATGGAAGTGTGAAAAAACGGAGGTAAAATGCAATGAGCGTGAATCCCGCATACGAAAAATATGAATATACCGCCGACGGTGCGAAAATCTGTTCGCAATCCATTGTCGAATGCCGTTTGGCGGATTGGTCGGAAAACAAGATCCTTGCCGTTTGTCCGAGCGTTGTTCTTGGCGGAGCGGAAGTGGTTTCGGGGGAAGTTCGTTACAGCGGCAAGCTGTATTTTTCCGTTGTGGGAGCAGCTCCCGACGGAACAGTCATCGCGGCGGAGCGGGGCGCAGAATTTTCGCACCGGGCGGAATGCGAATCGGCAGCGCCGTCCCAGCGCGCGGACGTCGCTTTGCGCGTGGAAAAGTGTGAAACGCGTCGGGAGGGCAGAGCAGTGATCTTGTCCGCCATTGTCACGGCGGATATTACGCTTTCCGTTCCTTCAGAGCTGAATTATCTTGCAGGCGGCGAAGGCGTCGTTTGTGACCTCGTTCCCGTACGCGTGCGAAACATTGTATCTTGTCGCGGCACGGTGGAACTGGAAGAGGAATTCGACACCGATTATGTGAGCGATGTGCTTTTGCACAGCGAGCAGGTATGTCTGACGCGAGTCGTTGCGACGGCCGGGTGTCTGGACGTGTCGGGAGAAATCAATCTCAGCGTGTTGGCGGGCAAAGAGGGGGATAACGACTGCGTGTCGTATGAGCGTCTGATCCCGTTCCGCGCCGAGATCCCTTGCGATGAAGCGGTAACCGGCATGCCTTGCGATGCGCGGGTATGTATTTCGTCTGTCAACCTTTCCTGTGCGTGCGACGAAGATAAAAACCGCTGCCGTATTTTTGCGCGCATCGAAGCGGACGTGGAAGGCAGGGTTTATCGCAGCGAAGAGATCCGCATGGCGGAAGATGCGTTCTGCCTTGCGTGTGAAAGCAAGCCGGAGCGCAAAACTTTGGCTTTTGAAGAGCCGGTGTGCGCTTTTACGGCATCCGAGCGGGTATCGGGCACGGCGGCGATGAACGGTGAGATCGATTTTGCCTGCCGTTTGCAGGCGGCGGCGCTGTGCAGCGCGGAAGTTGCGGCGACCGTCACGGACGGCGAGATCGTTGCCGAAGGTGTTCTGAATGCTTCGGTATTTTATAAGGATGCGGAAGGCTCGCCCTGTTGCGTACCGATCAGCCTTCCGTTCTCCTTCCCGGTGCGCAGTGATCGTGCGCGTGCGGGAATGCGTGCGGAAATTACGGCGCTCGCGTGCGGCGTTTCGGCACGGCAGAAAAAGGAAGGGGAACTGGAAGCAGAGGGTGCTCTCAAACTGTTTGTGACCTTGCGCGGCGCAGAAAGTTATACATATGTCGCGCAGCTTGAAGAGGGTGAAGCGGCGGCGGTAAGCGATTGCTCGATTGCCGTGCATATGCCTGCCGCGGGCGATACATTGTGGGATACGGCAAAAAAATTGCGCAAGACGCCCGAGGAGGTACAGCGCGAAAATCCGGACCTCAAATATCCGCTGACGGGCGGGGAACGCATTGTAGTTTATCGCAGAAAAGAGATCGCGTTTTGATGCGGGAACAATAAACGCCGAAGGGGGAAGAGCTTTTACGCTCTGCCCCCTTCGGCGTTTTTGAAAAATCACACGGCAAAATCCGTTTTGTGAATACGTTTTGTTAAAATTTCGAGAAATTCGTACATTTTTTTGTGTTGACTGTTTACAATTACTCCTTTATTTGCTATAATAAGAAAAAGCGTTGCGGGGGCGGGAGAGTATGTTTTCGGCAAAAGCAAAGAGTTTTGCGAAAATCAATCTTTCGCTCAACATTTCCGGAATAAAAGACGGATATCATATGATCGACAGTGTGGTTGCGTCCGTCAATATATGGGATACGGTCTGCGTAAAAGCGCGGCGCGATTCGCTCATCAACGTGTATATGCACGGCAAAGGCAGCGAGGATATTCCGCCCGAAAAGAACAACGCGGTAAAAGCGGGAGAAGCGTTTGTCGCGGCATTCGGCACGCGGGGTGCGGATATCGATATATATAAGGATATTCCGATCGGTGCGGGGCTCGGAGGCTCGTCGGCAGACGCGGCGGGCGTTTTGAACGCGCTCGCAAAATTATACAAAATAGGCGACCGTGCAGCGCTGAAATCGTTGGCGGATACGCTGGGCAGCGATACGGGTTTTATGCTTGACGGCGGCGTTGCGCGCCTGTCGGGGCGCGGGGAGCGGGTAGAGCGGCTGCATTGTCCGCGTCCGCTGCATGCGCTGTTGTTTTTGCCGGATACGCCCGTTTCGACGGCGGCGTGTTATGCAAAATACGATGAAAACCCCGATCCTTTGCGAGCGGACAGCGCGCGGCTTGCTTCGGCGCTGGAGCGCGGGGATTTTTCGGAAGTTGCGCAAAATGTTTACAATGCGCTGGAAAAGCCTGCGTGTGCTCTCAATGCACAGGTGCGCGAAGCGTTGGAAGCGGCGCGGTCTTTTTCGCCTGCGGCATGTGCGGTCACGGGATCCGGGAGTGCGGTTTTTGCATTGTTTGAGGCGGAAGAACTTTGCCGCTGGGCAAAGAGCCGCTATAAGGGGAAGATAAAAACCTGCGTCGTGGTTACCGCGGCGAAAAAAGCGAAGACATTGCGCAATCCGTTTGTTCTGAGCGAAGAGGAAAAATTGCAGAAATAAAAAAACGCCAGTGCGGCGGCGGGAGAAAGGCATGGAAGAAAGAAATCTCGAACTTGACGATGACGGCAAGATCAAACTGCGAAAAAATCGCGAGGATTTTTTGGCGGGGGAAACAAGCGAAGATACGGAAGATATAGTCATCGACATTCCCGATTTTAAGGGCTTCGGTGAAGAGAACGAGGGCGGCGCTCTGTCGGACGAAGAGCTTGCGCGCCGTGCGAGCGAGCGAGAGCAGGAGATCCAGAGCCGCAGGGAACGCGCGGAACGCATGTATGAAGAGGCAGAGGTGCTCTTTTCTGCAGGCGATCTTCCGGGCGCGGGCGAAAAATTTTTGGACAGTGCAAAATTATACGGGGGAGATTGGCGGCCTTGGTTCGGAGTGGTTCGCGTGCAGACAAAGGAGCTGACCGAGTTTGATGAGATCTATGACTGCGAACAGGCATACGACAAGGCTTTGCGCCGCATGGGCGAAAAAGATCGCAAAGCGGTCGCGGAGCGGTATGTGCCCGCGTTGAAGGCGCGCGCGGACGAATGCGCGGCGCGGCAAAAGGAACTCAACGAACAGGACACGGCGGAGCGTGAGGCAGCGCGGCCGGTGATTGCGCGGCGGTATAAAATCGTTTTGCGTGTGTTTATAGTATCGTTGGTATTGTTTGCCTTTTTTACGGTCGCAGGTTGTGCGCTGGCGCCGTTTGTGAATGCGGTTCCCGGTATGCAGATTCTGATCCCGTGCATTATCAGTGTCGTACTGGCACTTGTGTGGCTTGCCGTTTTGGCGGTATTTACGAACCGTTTGGTCACATTGCGTCTTTTGCGCGCAAAGAATGCGCGCGCCGGCACGACGGCGGCGGGCGAACAGGCGCGCATCTATGCGGAAGAGGAGGAACTCGTCCTCTCCATAATTGAAGATCTGACAAAATAGCGATATATGCCCGTGGTTGAGCGGGCTTTGCCGCGCGGCGCCGCAATCTTTGCGGTGCCGCGCGGTATTTTGCAAATTTTTCAAAAGTATTGAAATTCAATCGTAAATATGCTATGATAATGGCGCCGAATGATAAAACTTTTCAAAACTTGGTGTCTTTTTCTCGTTTCCGAAGACTGTAAAAAAAATTGATCAGCCGATTGACAAATCCCGTTTCATTTGATATTATTTTATCGATAAAAACATATCGATAAAATGATTGCGATATGATTGCAGGTGCGTTTGGGAATGGGGAACAATCAGGATATACAAAATGTATCCAAAGCGACCATCGGGCGATTGCCGGCGTACCACCGTTATCTGAAAGAGAAGATGGCGGCGGGGGAGCGGACGGTATCGTCGACGGCGGTAGCGGAGGATCTTCATCTCAACGCCGTGAAAGTGCGCAAAGACTTAGCGGTCATTTCATCGGTTGCGGGCAAGCCCAAGCTTGGATTTTCGATTGCCGATCTCATTGACGGGATCGATCGGATCTTAGGATACGACAACGTGACGGACGCGGTGATCGTAGGAGCGGGCGGGCTTGGCAGCGCGCTGGTGGGATACGGCGGGTTCAAGGCGTACGGGCTGAACATCGTGGCGGCGTTTGACAACGATCCGCAGCGGATCGACACGACGCTGGGCGGGGTCAAAGTATTTGATTCCAACGATCTTGTGCGGCTGGTGCGGCGGCTGAACGTACTGATCGGCATAATAGCGGTGCCGGCGTCGGCGGCGCAGAGCGTTGCGGACGAACTGGTGGAAGGCGGGGTGCGCGCGATTTGGAATTTTGCGCCCGTGCATCTTACATTGCCCGCGAACATAGCAGTTAAAAACGAGGATATGGCGGCGTCGCTTGCGATACTGTCCAAACGCCTCGCGGAAATTTTAAACAGCGAAAAATAATTTCGGAAGGAGAGCTTTATGGAGAACGAAAGGATCGTCGATTCGGTCGAAGCGTTGATGCAGAAGATCGAACAGGTCAGAAAAGCACAGGAAATCTTTGCGACGTACAGCCAGGAGCAGGTGGACAAGATCTTTGCTGCTGCGGCATTGGCAGCGAACAACCAGAGAATTCCTCTGGCGAAGATGGCAGTAGCCGAAACGGGCATGGGCATCGTAGAAGATAAGGTCATCAAAAACCACTATGCGGCTGAGTACATTTATAACACGTACAAGCATACCAAGACGGTGGGTGTGATCGAAGAAGATACGGCATTCGGCACCAAAAAAATTGCGGAGCCGATCGGCGTGGTTGCGGCGGTCATTCCGACGACGAACCCTACTTCGACGGCGATCTTCAAAACGCTCATCTGCTTAAAGACGCGCAACGGCATTATCATTTCGCCGCACCCGCGCGCAAAGAACTGCACGATCGCGGCGGCGAAAGTCGTTCTGGACGCGGCGGTGAAAGCGGGCGCTCCGGAAGGTATTGTCGGCTGGATCGACGTTCCGTCTTTGGAAATGACGAACACGCTCATGAAGACGGCAGACATTATTCTTGCTACGGGCGGTCCCGGCATGGTTCGCAGCGCGTACAGCTCGGGCAAACCGGCTTTGGGCGTCGGTGCGGGCAATACTCCTGCGATCATTGACGAAACGGCGAACATCTCCGTTGCGGTCAACTCCATTATTCATTCCAAGACGTTCGATAACGGTCTGATCTGCGCATCCGAGCAGTCGGTCATCGCGGAAGACGCGGTATACGATGCGGTCAAAGCAGAGTTCGTGAAGCGCGGCTGCCACATCCTCAGCGATGAAGAGAAGGATAAAGTCCGCAGCACGATGATCATCAACGGCGCGCTGAACGCGAAGATCGTCGGACAGAGCGCACCCAAGATCGCCGAGATCTGCGGATTCAGCGTGGAACCCACGGCAAAGATTTTGATCGGCGAAGTGGAGAGCGTGGAGCTCGAAGAAGCGTTTGCGCATGAAAAACTTTCGCCGGTGCTCGCACTGTATCACGCGAAAGATTTCGACGAAGCGGTCGCGAAAGCGGAACGCCTGATCGCGGACGGCGGTTACGGCCACACCTCTTCGCTGTATATCAACCAGGTCACGGAAAAGGACAAGATCGCGAAATGGCAGGAAGCGATGAAGACCTGCCGTATGCTCATCAACATGCCCTCCTCGCAGGGTGCGATCGGCGACATCTACAACTTCAAACTCACCCCTTCGCTCACCCTGGGCTGCGGCTCGTGGGGCGGCAACTCGGTATCCGAGAACGTCGGCGTCAAACACCTTCTGAACATCAAGACCCTTGCGGAGAGGAGAGAAAATATGCTGTGGCTCAGACTTCCTGAAAAAGTTTATCATAAGAAGGGCTGCCTGCCCGTTGCTTTGGACGAACTCAAAAACGTCATGGGCAAGAAAAAGGCATTCATCGTTACCGACGAATTCCTGTACAAAAACAACTATATTAAGCCCATCACGGACAAACTGGACGAAATGGGCATCCGTTATACCTGCTTCTACGATGTAGCACCGGACCCGAACCTCGCTTGCGCGAAGGCGGGCGCAAAGCTCATGACCGAGTTCCAGCCTGACGTGATCATCGCGCTGGGCGGCGGCTCCGCAATGGACGCGGGCAAGATCATGTGGGTGCTGTACGAACATCCGGAAGTGGACTTCATGGATATGGCAATGCGCTTCATGGATATCCGCAAGAGGGTTTACACCTTCCCGAAGATGGGCGAAAAAGCGTACTTCATCGCGGTACCTACCTCGGCCGGTACGGGTTCCGAAGTGACGCCGTTCGCGGTTATTACCGACGAAACGACGGGCATCAAATATCCTTTGGCGGACTATGAACTGCTCCCGAAGATGGCGATCATCGATGCGGACTTCATGATGAACATGCCGAAGGGCCTGACCAGTGCATCCGGTATCGACGCTCTGACGCACGCTCTCGAAGCATACGCTTCCATTATGGCGACTCCGTATACGGACGGCCAGGCGCTGGTTGCGGCGAAGACGATCTTCGAATATCTCCCCCGTGCATACGAAAACGGCGCGAACGACCCCGAGGCCCGCGAAAAGATGGCGGACGCTTCCACAATGGCAGGTATCGCGTTTGCAAACGCATTCCTGGGTGTATGCCACTCGATGGCGCACAAACTCGGCGCGTTCCATCACCTGCCGCACGGCGTAGCAAACGCGCTCATGATCTGCGAAGTGATCCGTTTCAACAGCGCGGAAGTTCCTGCAAAGATGGGTACGTTCCCGCAGTATGCTTACCCGCATGCAAAGCGCCGTTATGCCGAAGTTGCTGAATTCCTCGGCTTGGGCGGAAAGGACGACGATGCAAAGGTCAAGAACCTGATCAAGGCGATCGACGAACTGAAAGCAAGGGTCGGCATCAAGAAATGCATCAAGGATTACGGTATCGACGAGAAGAACTTCCTTGACCGTCTGGATGAAATGTGCGAACAGGCATTCGACGACCAGTGCACGGGCGCGAACCCTCGTTACCCGCTCATCTCCGAGATCAAAGAGATGTATCTCAAATGCTACTACGGTAAATAAGGAGGAAAAGGAATATGGCGGAAATCATTCAGAAAACCGAAAAGAAAGTCATCTATCGCGAAGGCAAAACGCTCGTGAAACTTTTCACGAACAATTATCCGAAGTCGGACGTTTTGAACGAAGCGCTGAACACGGCACGCGTGGAAGAGGGCACATCCCTCAATGTTCCCGCAGTGCATGAAGTGACTAAGGTCAACGGCGAATGGGCGATCATTCTCGACTACGTCGAAGGCAAAACGATGCAGCAGCTCATGGACGAGAACCCCGACAAGATGCAGCAGTATCTCGAAGAGTTCGTCGATCTGCAGGTAGAAGTGCTCGGCCAGAAAGTTCCTCTTCTGACGAAACTCAAAGATAAAATGCACCGCAAGATCAGTGCGACGAAGTTCGATAAGACCACGCGCTACGATCTGCACATCCTGCTCGACTCTCTGCCTGCGCACGACAAGCTCTGCCACGGCGACTTCAACCCCGGCAACATCATCGTGAGCCCCGACGGACGCAAGTTCATCATTGACTGGGCGCACGCGACGCAGGGCAACGCGCGTTGCGACGCGGCGCGCACCTACCTGCTGTTCAAGCTGGAAGGCAAAGACGAGATCGCGGAAGAATATCTGAAATTGTTCTGCGAGAAGACGGGCATTGCGAAACAGCTCGTTCAGAAGGCTTTGCCCATCGTGGCGGCAAGCCAGACGACCAAGGCGATCCCGGAGGAACAGGAATTCCTCGCAAAATGGGTCAACGTTGTCGATTACGAATAAAAACTGTTTGCTAAACAGAAAAAAAGCGGCGAGCCGAACGGCTCGCCGCTTTTTGCGTATTCGGGTGAATAACAGGTGGGCGAAGGGAGGAAAGCCTGCAAAATGCGCGGACGAATTCTTGACAAGGCAAAAAAAATGTAGTATATTGGTCCCAAATGAAACATGAAGGAGAAAGGGTTGATGAAAAAATCATTTTTATGCATCCTGCTGGCCTGTGTTCTGGCGTTGGTTTGCGGATTGGTGGCATGCGGGAAGACCGATGACAATTCGAACGGCGGCGGAGACGGCAAGTTGGATTGGGCAGTCAATGCAAATACGGCAAAGGACGATATGACTGTATCCGTCCATTGTGACGTAAAAACGGGTGAGAGCCTTTCGGGGGCAAAAGTATCCCTCTATTACGGCGATGAACTGGTCGAGAGCAAAGACGCGGCAGAGGAAGTGACCTTTGAGGCGCCGCACCACGGCATGTTTACGGTGAAACTTGAAAAGGGCGAGCAGACATTGGTGCAGGCAGAAGCGAAAGTTTGGGCGAGCAGTTACCGCATCGCCTATTTCACGGCGACACTGCCCGTAACGATGTTCACGTCCACCGTATTTTCAGACCAAAGCGAAAATCTTTCGTTCCTGGAAGGGGAATCGGGCTTGGATGAGAACGGTGCCTGCGTCGTTCCCACATATATCTACCTGGGGCGTCAGCAGACGTTTAACTGGAACGAACTTCCCGAAAATATGTATGCGATCCCCGGCGCATATACAGACGCATGGGTAGAATACAAGACGGCGGCAGAATTTGTCGGGGAACTGTACGCGATGGACAGCACATCGACGTTTTCGTTCCATGTGCAGGACAATTTCAGCCTGTGCCTGACCTATCTGGCGTGGTACAATTGTATTCCGGCAGAGAAATATGAAGCGACGATCTGGCCTGACGGTAGCGGAACATATACAATGCTGAACGGTATTGAAGGACAGACGATGTTCGAAAAATTCCAAGGTGAAGTGCACGACCTTGAATTTGACATCTACAATGAAGAAGACGATGCCGCGCGCTATGCGCTTGCAAACGGATACGTTGCCGAAAACAGTGCCGTATATCAAGAGAAGTTTGGCGAAAACGCATTTAATTTTTACAATACCGCGTGGGCATTTATACTTACTTGCGAAGAAGATAATATCAATTATGTAGTAAACAGTGTGGAGGGCGTATTTAACGACGATTCGGCATTGAAAGCGCTTGCCGAAGAACATCTTACGGCAGTTGCACTCAACACCATGCTCTCCGTTTTACGTGAGGATACGGAAGGGTTCCGCGCGTTTGAGTTCTTGTATCAGACGCGCTGGGTGGACGAAGACGGCACGGAGCACAGCTATAATGATATTTTCGGTGCGAGCGAAAAGCCCAATCTTTTGATTTTGGGCACGAGCGTAGCGGGTGAGGCGGTCACAGATACACAGCCGTACACCTTCCTTGAATATTATGACTATCTGCAAAAGACGTACGGCGATACCTACGATATTTTCTATAAAGCACATCCTTCGTATCCGATCACGGCGTTTGAGGACGGCCGTGCGGATCTCTTTGAAGAGGATGGCGTGATCGACATCACGCCGGCGCAGATCCCGGTAGAGCTTTTCATGTTCTTCTACGATGACGTGTACATTTGCGGGTATTTCGGCTCTTCCTTCTATTCTTCGCAGAAAGGCCAGACGATCTGCTTCTTTAACAAGGAGTCGGTGGTTGCGGCAAACGAAACGGCTGCGGCGATGATGGAAGACGGTATTTTTGACAACACGGTATATCTCGGCGACGTCGCCATCAAAGGCTGACGCCTGCAAGAAATAACGCGCGCCTGTTTATCGGACAGGCGCGCGTTTTACATGGATAAGTCAAATTTGGATAGACAGTTTGTTGAAGAGAATAAATTGCCTTGCCATCGTGCATACTGAGAAAAAACGGAGGAAAGGTAACCATGCCCGAAATTTTGCAATATATTCTGATCGCGATCGTAGCCGTGCTCGTTTTGATGCTCGTTTTAAAACTTTTAAAATTCAGCTTTAAGACGATTTTAAAATTTGCGATCAACGCGGCGATCGGTATCGCCATTATCTTTTTACTGAATCTGATCCCCGGCGTAGAGATCCCGATCGTGTGGTGGACGGGGTTGTTGTCCGGTCTTTTCGGTATTCCCGGCGCGGCGATCGCCCTGATCATCAGCTTTTTTCTGTAAGGTAAAAACGCGGCGCCCGCAAAAGCGGGCGCCGAAATTTATTTTGCGGTCAGCATAGCCCGAAAATAAAAGTTCAGACAAAAAATTTCCGCCCATCGCCGCAATAGCGGCGATGGGCGGTTTTTTCATAGCATTTGTTTTCCGTCTCAGTTTTCTTTTTCGGCGGCGCGCGCTTTGATAATCTTTTCCGCTTCGGGGGCGGGAACTTCTTCATAGCGGGCAAGTTCGCACATAAATTTGCCGCGTCCCTGCGTCATGCTGCGCAGATCGGTAGCGTATTTCTGGATCTCGGCTTGCGGGGCTTCCGCGTTGACGATTTGCTGGCCTTCGAGCATATCGATGCCGAGGATCCTGCCGCGGCGTTTGTTCATGTCGCCCATGATGTCGCCGAGATAAGCTTCGGGGATTGCGATTTTCAGGCGCATAATGGGTTCGAGAAGGACGGGTTTGGCGTTTTTCAAGCCTTCCTTGAACGCGAGCGCCGCAGCCAATTTAAACGCCATTTCGGAGGAATCCACGTCGTGATAACTTCCGTCGTAAAGGACGGCGCGAAGTCCTGTCACGGGATAGCCGGCGAGTACGCCGTTCGGCAAACATTCGATGAGCCCCTTTTCCACGGCGGGAATATACTGTTTGGGTACGGAACCGCCGACGACCTCTTCGGCAAATTCAAATTCGCCGTCAAAGGGTTCAAAGCGCACTTTGCAGTGTCCGTACTGTCCGTGTCCGCCCGATTGTTTTTTGTGTTTGCCTTCCGCTTCCACCGTCTTGCGGATGGTTTCGCGATAGGCGATCTTGGGCGTTTTCAACAGTGCGGAAACGTTAAATTTGGCTTTGAGCTTTTTATTGATGACGTCGAGATGGGTTTCGCCCTGACCCGAAATAAGCGTTTCGCCCGTCTCTTTGTTCTTGGTAACGCTGAATGAATAATCTTCTTCGGCGAGTTTGTTGAGTCCTTGGAAGATCTTATCCTCGTCGCCCTTCTTTTCGGCGTAGATCGCCATGGAAAGAACGGGGCGGGGGAAGTGAATGGGGTCAATTTTCACTTTGGCGGATTCATCGCAGAGCGTGTCGCCCGTATTGGTGGCGGCAAGCTTGCTTACGGCGCCGATATCGCCCGCCGAAAGTTCGGTAACACTTTCTTGTTTTTTGCCTTTGAGCAGGTAAATTTGACTGATGCGTTCGGTTTTTTCGGTGGTCGCGTTGTAAACGGTGCTGCCGGCTTTGAGACAGCCGCGGAACACTTTCATGATATTGAGTTTTCCGACGAACGGGTCGACGACTGTCTTAAATACCTGTGCGGCAAACGGTCCGTCTTCTTCGCAGTTAATGCTGACAAGTTCGTCGTTTGCCACGGAGTTCGCGAGGATCTCTCCGCGTTCTTCGGCGCTGGGCATGTATTTCACGATCTCGTCCATGAGGTTGATAATGCCGCGGTTTTGCAGGGCAGAGCCCGCCATGACCGGGATAGTGTTTACATTGTAAATGCCTTTACGGATGCCGTGAATGATCTCGTCTTTGGTCAGTTCGCCTTCGCCGAAGTATTTATCGAGGAGCGCCTCGTCGTTTTCGGCGGCTGTTTCCATCAGGCTTGCCTGCATTTCCGCGAGGGTGCTTCTGAGTTCTTTGGGAATGGGCACGGGTTCTTTTTTCGCCTCGTCGGCAAAGTGGTAGCAGGTCTCTTTGAGTGCGTTGATGTAGCCGATCATCTTGTTTCCTTCCATGAGCGGGATCTGAATGGGTGCGATCTTACCTGCGTATTTTTCTTTCAGTGCGGCAACCGTTCCCGCGTAGTCGGCGTTGTCTTTATCCACTCCGTTGATAAAGATGACCATGGGTTTTTTATATTTCAGGCATTTTTCGATCGCCTTTTCCGCACCGACGCTGACAGAACCCGTCGCACCGGTTACGATCAGCGCGCCGCCTGCGGCGCGCAGGGCTTCGTTTTCTTCGCCCTCGAAATCGTAAAATCCGGGCACGTCTAAAAGATTGAGTTTCACGCCGTCCCACATGGTATACGCCACAGCGAGCGAAATACTCATTTTGCGTGCGATCTCCTGATCGTCGTAGTCGGTGACGGTCGTGCCGTCGGTCACTTTGCCCAGACGGTCGGTGGATTTCCCGTTGAAAAGCATTGCTTCCACAACGGAAGTTTTGCCCTCGCCGCTGTGCCCGATGACCGCTATGTTTCGAATGTCTGCGCCTTTGATGCTCATAAATTTTACTCCCTTATCTGCGGACGAAGATTCAATTTGTTAAAAAGTCCGCTTCCATACCATTATAATATAAAAATGTTCCGATTTCAATAGTGTTTGAAAATTTTTTGCAAAAATTGAAAAAATATTTTGTTTTGCTTGCCGAAGAAGCGCGAATCGGTATATAATAAAAGCATATTAAGAGTATGGCGGAAAAGATCAATGACGCAGTATATACGGGAGATCGCACTCATCGGAAAAGAGAATTTTAAAAAAATACGGCATGCGCATGTCGCGGTGTTCGGGGTCGGCGGAGTCGGCTCGTACACGGCAGAGGCGCTCGTACGCGCGGGCATTGGCAGACTGACGTTCGTGGACGGCGACATTGTTGCCGAATCCAATCTCAACCGTCAGCTCGTTGCGCTTCACTCGACATTGGGCATGAACAAGGCGGAAGTGATGCGCGCGCGGGCGGCGGACATCGATCCCGAATGCGACGCGAGAGCGGTTCCGCTCTTTTACGGTGCTGACACGGCAGACCGTTTTGATTTTTCGCAGTTCGATTATGTTGCGGACTGTATCGACAGCATTGCGGCGAAAACGGCGCTGATTGCCGCGGCGCGCGAACGAGGGGTGCCCGTGATCTCGTGCATGGGCGCGGGCAATAAGTTTGACGGCGGCGCGTTTCGCGTCGCGGATATAGAAAAGACGCGCGAATGCCCGCTCGCAAAGATCATGCGCAGAGAGCTGAAAAAAGCGGGTGTTACGGGTGTCAAAGCGGTGTATTCGGAGGAAAAACCTGCCGTGCCCGATAAGCATTTTGCGGCGGAGGGGGAACGAATGATCGGCAGTTTGTCTTTCGTGCCTTCGGCGGCAGGGCTTTTGCTTGCGGGAGAGATCGTCAAGGACCTCCTTGCAAGATCGTAAAGAACAAAAAAGGGCCGCCCCGCGGTGCAAAAAATTTGCGCCGCGGGGCGGCTTTGTATATATTTTATTTCCGTATTTGGCGTCGAATGACAGAAATCGTACACATTTTCATTCGGACGTATGCGCGATTTTAGCACCTTTTGCCGGGGGAATGAGCGGAAATTTTACGTGTCTGCGTTCGATTTCTATCAAGCCTTCGTCGCTCATGCGTTTGAGTTCGCGCACCATGGCGCTGCGGTCCACACAGACGTAATCGGCAAGGCTGGTCTGTGAGAAGGGCAGGGTAAAATACGCGCTCTTGTTTTTGGCGGCAAGCAGGGAAAAATAGGCGAGCAGTTTTTCGCGGATGGTGCGGCGGCTGAGGATTTCCAGGTGTTCGGAGAGGGCCTGCGTCTTTTCGCTCATCAGCCGTACGAGGTTGGAAACGACCGTGCTATGATGGGTACACGCGTTCGGACAGCGCTTGATGATGTGTTCGTAATCGATGTAGAGTACGTCGCAATTTTCTTCTGCAAGCAGATAAAAATTTGCCTCTGCCCACGCAAAACCGATGCTGTCACCGAATACCCCACCCTCTTTGAGTTGTTCAAGGATGGTGCGAACGCCGTTCACATCCGTTTTGAGCAGGGTGATCCTTCCGCTCTGCACGATTCCGACGCGGCCTTTGGGCATGGGTACTTCTTCTCCCTTGGTGTACGATTTTACGCTCGCTTTGAAGCAGGTCATCATCGCTGCATACTCTTCGGAAGAGACCCCGTCGAACAAAGAAGTCGTCACTTGATCCATTTTTGCCTCGCCTCCTGTTGCATTTGCAACAACATGGTAGCGCAAAAGCCTGAAAAAGTCAACAATTTCAGAATTGTTTTAAAAAAAGGCGCAAAAAAACCGCACGGTGCGTGCGGTTTTGCTCTTTGACGGGCGGATCTAATTTTTTCCGCCGTGCGGCGCTTCGGCGGGGGAAGGGGCGGGGGCGGAAGATGCGTCGGGGCGGCGCGCGCCGAAATTGTCGCAGAAGGCGGAAACGCCTTTGCCGCGCAGCGCGGCGATCCCGAAATACAGGGGAACGCCCATTCCGAACACCCAAACCGCCTGC